>CAZJAR010000001.1:0-75759 GCA_964543785.1 uncultured Synergistaceae bacterium
CTTCGTGCTTCTTCAACAGCTCTTCGCACAGCTCGTCTATGTTCCGGTGTGACATGAACGGCACCTACCTTTCACTGATTTCCAACAGAATGCCGCCGGTGGACTTGGGGTGCACAAAAGCGATCTTCGCACCGCCTGCTCCATACCGGGGCGTTTCGTCGATGAGCCGTATGCCCTTTTCTTTCAGCTCCGCAAGGGCGGCTTCAAGGTTTTCCACCCTGATGGCAAGGTGGTGAATTCCCTCTCCCTTTTTTTCGATGAACTTTGCGACGGGGCTTTCTTCGGACGTAGCCTCGAGAAGCTCCACTTCAGTGTCACCGATGGGAAGAAAGGCTGTCTTCACCTTCTGCTCCTCCACTTCCTCGACTCCGGTGCACTTCACACCAAGAGCCGATTGCCAGAAGGCAAGGGCTTCGTCAATGGACTTGACGGCGATTCCAATATGATCAACCACTGTAGGCTTCATTCTGTATTCCCCTTTCAAGGATTTTCAGTTGTTGAAACAAAGACAGACGGCCAATATCTTATCAGAAAAGAACAAGGAGGGTCCTTCAAAAAAGCATAGAATACTGTATACAACATTCGGCGGACTTCCCTTCCCGTTCACCTTTCAGTTTCATCTTTATCCGCCCGAGGAAAAATGATATAGTACTCTGGTCAAAGAAGGGGGATGACGCGGTGAACAACCTTGTGACCTGCAAGCTCTGCGGCCGGCTTTTCAGCGCCACCCGCGGGAAGATTTGCGTAACGTGCCTCGACGAACTGGACGATCTTTACCCGAAGGTACGGGAGTTCCTCCGGGACCATTCTAAAGAGACATTTAATCTTGAACAGATAGCTGACGGCATGGACCTGGATATACGCTATGTCCAGGCTTTGGTTGATCTGGGGTATCTCGACAGGGGCGTCGCATCCGATCCGGAGGCTGAAGAGGAAAAGAAACGAAAAGAGGCCCTGGCCAGGCAGCTTCAGGCATCGCTTGAAAACGCCGCCTCATTGAGGGCTGCGGAATCTGCCGGGAAGATGTACGGCCAGCAGCGCTACGGCACGGGAAAGAAGAAATAGCAGGAAAGGGGAAGGGCGGCCGCCCTTCCCCTTTTTCTCTCAGATGATCTGCTGGCCCGGCCGGTAGATGAGTACGGAGCAATGGGCGTATCTCGCCACGTTCGCTGCCGTACTTCCGACGACGAGACGTTCAATGGTGCTCTGTCCCCTGTAGCCGATGACGATGAGGTTGAAATCGTTCTCCCTGGCATAGCTCATGATGACGTCCGAGGGGTTGCCCTCCTTGACCACCATCTTGTAATCCACGTTTTCGAGCTCCGGAAGATCCTCTTTCGTCTTTCTGAAGTAGTAGTCCAGCTTTTTCCTTGCAATATCAGCCACTTCGGCGTCAATTTCGGGAGGCAGCCAGGGTTCGTATCCCCGCCAGAGGGTGGGGTGAGGCAAAACGTGTATGAACGCGGCCTCTGCCTTGAGACGGAGCGCAAGGGAACAGCCGTAGGCGAACACCTCTTCGGACATCTTGCTCATATCAACCGCCACCAATATTTTTCCGGACATGGGTCTCCCTCCTTGCATCCACATTGTATTCCAGCCAACGTGCCCAGCTTTCTTCAAAAATTATACGATATTTACCGCCGGATGTTTCATTTTTTTCTGAGAAACCTGTAGAAATATGCTATAAATATTCCCATATCCGGTTGCCACCGGAGGGAGGAAATATTTTGGATTCCTTTATCGTCGTTCTGTTTTTCACCCTTCTCGGCGCCTGTCTGGGTTCCTTTCTGAACGTAGTCGCAGGCCGCAGCGTAGCGGGGGCCTCCTGGTGGGGGGGAGCACGGTCAAAATGCCCGAAATGCGGCACCACCCTGAGCTGGAAGGATCTTATTCCCATGCTGTCCTGGTTTTTTCTCAGGGGCCGATGCAGATACTGCGGCAATTCAATCGCCTTCCGGTACCTCGGAGCAGAGCTCTGCGGCGCCGCGGCCGGAGGACTCCTCGCATGGCGCTGGGGGCTTTCCGCTGCCCTGATTCCTTCCCTCGCAGCCGCTTTCGGTCTGTTTCTCAACGCCCTCACTGATCTCGAGGAAGGCTACGTCTTCGATATTTTCCCCCTTGCCATGGGGATCTGCGGCTTTGCTCTCAGACTGCTGCCCGGGGGAGGAACTCTTCTCGACGGGATTCTCGGAGCGGCAGCAGGCTTTTCCGTCATCGCCCTCATCATCCTTCTTTCAAGAGGAGGCATGGGCTGGGGGGATGCCACGCTGACCGCGGGAACCGGAGTGATCCTTGGGTGGAAATTCACCCTGCTGACCCTGTATTTGGGTTTTATGGCGGGAGGACTGTTTTCTCTCGTCCTGCTCGCCGCCGGGAAACTACGGCGAAAGGACGCCGTGCCCCTGGTGCCTTTTCTGGCCCTTGGAGGGTTGTTTACCCTTCTTTTCGGCCCGTGGCTTCTTTCCCTCGCAGGTGTTGATCCAGGACTGCCCTGGAGATAAGGAGCATTTCTTCAAGGGGTTCCCGCGAGGGGATCCCCTGTTTTTTGCGGAAGGCGTGATCTGCTCCTGAAATGACTCGGAACTCCTTCTTCGAGTCCGGCAGGGGCAGCCTGTCGAAAATCCTGCGGGATGACTCTTCGCTGAAACTTTCATCAAGGCTCCCGTAGAAAAAGAGGGCAAATTCCGGTGACGCCTCCGATGCGGCCCTGAGAAGCTCCGATTTGTCGCCGAGACTGTCAAGGATCGGAAGGGAAAGTCTCCCGGAGGATTCAGCCCGCAGTTCGTCTCCACTGCCGGAGACAATAAGCCCCGCTGCATTTCCCTCCCCTGGAGAAGTCAGCCCTGCTGCGGTGAAATAGCTTCCCGTCCTTTTCCCGGCGATAAGGACGGAAAGCAGTCCTCCCAGGGAAAAGCCCCAGAGCACAGGAAAGGAGACTGTAAATTTCCGGCAGAAGAAATTGAAGGCCGACGATGCGTCAAAGACTTCCATGGCAAAAGTTTTTCCCCGAAAAGCGTCTTGCGCCCAGGAAGTCCTGTCGTCGCCGAAGGTTTCCCTGTCCCTTCTTCGCCTCGAGCTTTCAGCGATGCAGGCGGAGATTCCATTTGAGGCGAGCTCCCTGGCCAGAAAGCCGTACTTGTTTCCCTCGACAGGAGAAGCCCATCCATGGACTCCGTGCAGCAGCAGCACCGCCGGTGTATCCGGATCAGTTCCCGCCCTGAAGAAATGGAGAAGAACCTCGCGGTCGCCAAAACTTCCCGGAGCTTTTTCGGTGACATACTTCATCTTATTTCTGCCTCCTTCACCGTAACCTGATAAATTATCCCCGTTTTCGCCCCCTTTTTCAAATAGTCTTCCCTGAAGAGAAAAACAACGAGGAAGAGAAAATTGACAAATCCCTCACGGGAGAGTATCGTACCCCGTGACAGCAACTGGGGGAGTCGGCGAAAACCGGCTGAGAGGGAGCTTTTAGGCTCCGACCCCTGGAACCTGATCCGGGTCATGCCGGCGAAGGGAAGTGCGTGTTTTGCATAGGGCAAATACATGAAGACTTCCTCTCCCGGCATTCCCAGCCGGGAGTTTTTCATGCTTGAAATCCGAAAATTTTCCAAAAGCTTCGATGGCCGCCCTGTCTTTACCGATTTTTCCCTTTCAGCAGAACAGGGGAGTTTTACGGTTCTGCTTGGACCATCAGGATGCGGCAAGAGTACCCTCTTCGACCTTCTCATGGGAGTCCTCCCCCGGGACGGCGGATCCCTTGCCCTCTGCGGCCGTGAACTTTCCGATCTGCGAATGACGGCCGCCTATATGGCCCAGAAAGACCTTCTTCTCCCCTGGATGACCTTGCGAGAAAACGCCCTTCTTCCTGTGAAGGTAAAGCGCCGGCCCACAGAAGATGATGTTCGCCGGGTTGACAGCCTCTTCGCACTGCTGGGACTCGACGGGCGTGAACACCATTTCCCGGGCCAGGTGTCGGGAGGAATGGGACAGCGATGCGCCCTTGCACGGACAATACTCTTCGATGCCCCGGTCGCCCTTCTGGACGAGCCCCTTTCAGCCCTCGACGCCATTACGAGGCGTACCCTCAGGAACCTGCTGCTGCTCCTGCAGTCCCGTTTCGCCAGGACTATCCTCATGGTGACCCACGATGTGGAAGAGGCCCTTGTGCTCGCCGACACCATACTGCTGCTCTCCCCTCCTCCGATGAAAATCCTTGACGTTCTCCGGCCGGAAGGATCAAAGACGTCGAGAGAAGAATCTCCGTCCTTCTGCGGACTGAAGCGCCATATTCTGAATTTGCTCCGGGAGGCATCCCGATGAAGAAGGCTGCGCTTCCCCTCCTCCTTCTCGGCGCCTTTCTCGCCATCTGGGAAGTATGCTGCCGGCGGTTCTCCATTCCTCCCTTTCTGCTGCCCGCTCCCTCCGGAGTCTTTCGAGTTCTGGCAAGCGAAGCTCCCCTTTTGATGCGGCACGGCCTGACGACCACCCTGGAAATTATTTTCGGGATAACTCTCTCTCTTGGGATGGGGATACCTTTGTCTATCGCCATGTTTTTCTCCCCCGCCCTCGAAAAGGCCCTCTCGCCACTGCTGATAGCCTCCCAGGCAATTCCAGTCTTCGCCGCCGCTCCCCTGCTGGTGGTCTGGTTCGGCTACGGCATGGGAAGCAAGGTCGCCATGGCGTCGGTGATCATTTTTTTCCCGGTGACGGTAACCCTGCTCCAGGGGTTCAAGAGCTGCGACCCTGACCTGAGGAAACTTTTTTCAGTCATGGGAGCAGATTTCTGGACAACCCTCAGGTATCTTTACTGGCCCTGGGCTCTCCCTTATTTCTTTGCCGGCCTGCGGGTCGCCGTCTCAGTGGCGGCTATCGGCGCGGTCATCGGGGAGTGGGTGGGCAGCCTCGACGGGCTGGGATTCCTCATGATGCAGGCGAACGCACGGCTCAGGGTGGATCTTGTCTTCGCCTCCATTGCCGTCCTGTCCGCAATAAGCCTTTCTCTCTGGGGAGCCGTCAGTTTTCTCGAGAAAAAAACCGTCCGATGGGCGGAAATGTACCGGTGACGCCTCCGCGCACCGGGAAACTCAAATGAACAGGAGGAAACGCCATGAAACGAAATTTCGCCTTTCCGCTGCTGATCCTTTTTCTGTTCCTGCTTTTCGCCGCTCCTGCCCCGGGCGAAGAAAAACTGAGCCTCATGCTTGACTGGTTCCCCAATGTTGACCACGTTCCGCTCTTCGCCGCCCGGCAGGGGGGCATTTTCTCGAGACACGGCCTCTCGGTGGAGATGCTGAGCCCCTCCGACAGCGCGGATCCGCTCAAGCTTGCAGCCGCCGGCCACGTTGACCTCGCTCTTTCATATCAGCCCCAGGCGATTATCGCCGCATCAGAGGGAATACCGCTGAAGGCTGTGGGCCGCCTGGTAGGAAGCCCTCTCACAACTCTCCTTTTTCTTGACGGGAAAGGAATAGCCTCTCCGGCGGATCTGGAGGGCAAAACCATAGGCTACACCGTACCCGGCATGATGGACCACTTGCTCGACGCTTTTGCCGCTCTGAACGGAATCCGGAATTTTACCCCGGTCAACACGGGATTCGTCATCCTTCAGTCCCTGGCGGCAGGGAAGGTTGATGCGGTGATGGGCCCATTCAAAAATTACGAACCCGTTGCCATGGAAATGGAAGGCTGCCCGGCCTCCTTCTTCGAACTGGAGAAATACGGCATTCCAGCATATGATGAGCTGGTTTTCGTTTGCGGCACCATGACCTGGGAAAAGAAAGGCGAGACGGTGAAGAAGTTCCTCGACGCGCTGGAGGAAGCACTGGCCTTCACGGCCCAGCATCCTCAGGAAGCCCTGGCCCTGTATTTCGAAGCAGTTCCCGAGGCTCCGAAAGAGATGGAGAGCCGTGCCTTCGAGAAAACCAGGCTGTTGTTCGGACCGGACACCAGGCTTGATGCTGAACGCTGGAAGATCTTCGCTGATTTCGCCCTGAAGTGGGGCTTGACCGGAAAGGAAGTGAATGTCCATGAAATCGTGGCTGAGAGGTGACGGGGATGTACACCTCAGAAAAGTGACTGTTGCAGGGCTGCTCATAGCAGCCGGGGTTCTTCTTTCAGGGATTTCTTTTCCCATGGGGCCCACGCGGTGCTACCCTTTCCAGCATACGGTTAACGTTCTCGCGGGAGCGGCCCTCGGGCCGTGGTGGGCGGCCGGCTCGGCCTTCGTTACCAGTCTCGTGAGGATCATGTCGGGAACGGGAACGCTCTTCGCCTTTCCCGGCAGCATCCCCGGGGCTCTGGCTGCAGGATTTGCCTTCAGGTATTTCAGGACACCATGGGCAGCTCTCGCGGAACCTCTCGGGACAGGGTTCGCCGGTGCAGCAATCTCCGCCTGGATTCTCGGCCCGGCCATGGGAAAGGCGGCCGGGCTGTCGGTGCTGACGGGTGCTTTTCTTGCGAGCAGCGTCCCTGGTTCGCTCCTTGGAATGGGTCTTGTCCATGTTCTGGGAAGAACGCCGCTGGCGGATATTTTCGCAGGAGAAAGTTGAATAGAAAAGCCTCTTCACCGTTGGATAAATCTCGTTTATAATTCTATAACTACGCATTATGAAGAGGAGTTATCCACGTGATCGCTGTGCAGCAAACCATACCCCTGAACGTTTTGAAGTGCTTCCTTACCATCAGAAGATCCAAGACGGAAAAGATTACTGCCTTTTTCTACGAGATCCTCTCCATGGCAGGAGTCTGTTCTTCGGGAATCGGCTTTGCACGTGACGGAGAGGACGAAGAGGCCGGAATATCAGCCGAATCTGATATCAGGGCATTCATAACCCACACGGAAAACCTGTCTGCCCGCAGGGACGAATCCGGGACAAAAATGCCCCCCATACTTCTCTCCTCCCTCCAGGGAATACTGGGCGATGCGCTCACCCCGGAAGCGGTGAGGGAAAGCCTGGACAAGGGGGAGGGGGGGAACAGGACTCTCGAGGAGCTGATCAGGGAAGAAATCGCCGCCCGTCTCGGCTATCGGGCAACAGCCTACATCAAGGCGGAGAGAAAAAGTTCAGCAGACCTGACTGAGTATCTCGGGCCGGATTTCTCACCTGACGGTTCGGCGGAAAGGAACGAGAATGTTCCCGAAGATGGGATCAGCTTCCTGATACCATGCACTCCTTCCATCGACCCCGTGAAGGGAGTGCCTGCAGCGGCGCTTGAAAAGGGCGACTATATCGTGGTTCATCTCCCCTCCGGGGAGTCGCCCCTCCGGGACAGGCTGCAGGCAGCGGCCCCCGGTTTCGACGGAGCTGTACGAGGGGAAATACTGTCGGTTCACCGGGACCGGCAGGGGAATTTCACCATCCTCCTTCAGCTTTCCGACGAGTTCAACGGCGTCATAACCCTCGAGGGAAACACCAGGCTCCGCAGGGCTCAGCCCGAGACCCCGAAGGGGGAATCCGCTCCGGACTCCCCCTTCGGGAAAGGAAAGGATGAGGACGCAACCGCGCTTCCCCCTTCAGTGCTTCTCCTTCTTGCGGGCAGCGGAGCGCTCCTGCTCACTCTTCTGCTCCTTTTCAGGATTTTACGCTGAATATTTTTTCAGCAAGGGACCGTGCAGCTCCTGCGATATCCTCTCTTCCGACCACGGATGCAACCACGGCGATTCCATCCACTCCCGACGCCATGACTTCCAGGACATTGTCCCCGCGGATACCTCCAATCGCCACGGACGGAATGGACAAACATTCACGAACGGCGCGGATGCCTTCCACGCCGATAACCGATGCGCCGGTTTTCGTCCCGGTTGGAAATGCAGCACCGATGCCTGCATAATCCGCCCCCTGCTCTTCCGCAAGGTGCCCTTCTTCGACAGAATGGGCAGTTGCGCCGATGATAAACCCCGCTGGAGCGATTCTCCTGACCACGTCGACTGGAAGATCTTCCATCCCAAGATGGACTCCGTGAGCTCCTGCCGCGAGTGCGATGTCCAATCGGTCGTTCACGACAAAAACCACCCCCCTGCTTCTGCAGAGAGCCGAAAGCCTGCATGCGGTCCCGAACAGCTCCCGGCCGCTCATTTCCTTGTCCCGGAGCTGGATCATGGTCGCTCCCCCGTCTATGGCAAGCCCCGCCTGTTCTTCAAGGGAACGGGGGGCACCTGCATTTCTGTCGGGAATGACATAGAGCTTCAATGCCTGCCTGAGATTCATGGGGTTCCTCCTTTGATCTGCAGTGCTGTCATGCGCCGTCCCTGGGACAGCAGGTCATCCGGGGTTATTCCGGAGATTTCGTCCAAAAGCAGGCCGCGAAAGGATCCCGGCCCATTCGCCCTTTTCTCTGCCCGCTCTGCAGCGAGACGAAGCAGTACAATTGCCGCCGAAGTTCCAGCCGCAGCGTCACCGGGAATGAGAACTCCCATGAGGGATCCGAGGAGGCATCCTCCGCCAGAAATCCTGCCCATGAGGGAACTTCCTCCGGAGAAGGCGACTGCCCCGCTCCCGTCGGCGAGCAGGTCAACCGGCCCCGTGGCACAGATGAGAGCACCGGTCTTCCGGGCAAGGGCTGTCATGGCAGCGGCGGATGGAGCGGTCTTCGTGCCGGAATCAACACCGCTGACCCTCCCTTTCTCTCCGGCAAGGAGCAGAATTTCACCGTAATTTCCCTTGACAACTGAAAGCCGCGCGCACTGAAGGAGCCTGTCAATGACTTCTCTTCTGAAGGAAGTCGCTCCATATCCCACCGGGTCGAATACGATGTTTCGTCCGGCCGGCATGGCGCGTTCCATGGCCGCAAGCCCTCCGTCGTCCGGGGTTCCCGTGTTGACCACGAGGGAGTCCGCGGAGGCAGCAAGTTCCGCGGCCTCTTCCGCACAACGGGACATAACGGGAGCCCCTCCGGCGGCAAGAGTACCATCTGCCTGGAAAGAGGCCGAAACAAAACTGGTAATGGTATAGACGAGGGGACGCAGGCTTCTCGCCCGCTCGAGGGAATCGGCCCACGCACGGGGAGAAAGCGCCAGGGGACCTATTTTTCCACCCATGGGGGAGTCACTGCGTGTCCGAGAGGTCCCCAACCGGAACCGGGACGAAAACCCGACTTCAGGGCCAGGCGGAGATACTGCCTTCCCCGCCGGACCGCTTCTTCGAGTGAGGAACCTGACGCCAGTTCAGCGGCAATGGCGGCACTCAGGGTACATCCCGTTCCATGGGTATTTTCCGTGAGGATGCGGGAATCAGTGAACCTGGCCATCCTCCCCTGATGATAGAGGACATCGGTGACGGTATCGGCCTGCATCCTGTGGCCTCCTTTGACAAGAACCGCACCGGGGCCGCTTCGGGCTATGATCCCGGCGGCCTTCTCCATGTCTTCAACTGATTCGATTGTCATGCCTGAGAGCCGTTCAGCCTCGGGAACATTGGGGGTCACCAGCAGGGCCAGAGGAAGCAGTTCGGCCCTGAGAACCTCCACCGCATCATCGGCAATCAGAGACGCCCCGCTCTGGGCGATCATCACCGGGTCAACTACGAGATTGGCCACTTTCCACCGCTTGATGCCGGAAGCAACTTCCCGTATGGTTTCCGGCAGGGCGAGCATGCCTGTCTTTGCCGCACCGACGGGGAAGTCAGACCAGAGGGCGTCCATCTGGGCACGAATCATCTCCGGCGGCACATTCCACACCGCGCTCACCTCCCGGCTGTTTTGGGCCGTCAGGGCTGAAATGACGGTCATGCCGAACACCCGAAGCGCAGCGCAGGTCTTTAGGTCAGCCTGTATTCCCGCCCCGCCGCCGGAATCGCTCCCGGCGATGGAGACAGCTATTCCCCTGTACATCTCCATAATTCCACCTCCGCATAATGAAGCAGGAGGCCTCGATTTGCGCGGGCCTCCTGCTTTTCGTCTTCCCGGAACTGCACTTCCGGCAATGAAACTCCCTACGCCGGCATTACCCGGATCAGGTAAGGGGTCGAAGGCATTGCGCCTTCCTCTCAGCCCGCAGCGGCTCCCCCGGTATTCTGTTGTCGAAACTGCCTGCCTCAGAGCTTCTTTTCGGCCGACTCTCCGTCCGGGTTCTCCCTGGAAAGCCACTTTTCCCAGTCAAAACGGACCAGCCCGCTGAGCACGTATACCGTCATGGCCGCAAGGGGTGCAGCCGACTGAAGGGTAAGAAAGGTTACAGCGAGCACCCCGCCGAGAAGAAGTATTTTTCTCCTGTCGCCATGCCCCTTTCTCAGACCTTTCAGGCTGCTGTACGGAACGCCCGAGATCATGAGGGTTCCTGCAGCGAAGCACAGAATGCCCGCTGCGGCGGGATGAAGGGGCACTCCGGCAAGGATGAAGGACGAAAGGAACAGCCCTCCCGCGGGGATGGGCAGCCCCTGAAAGGGACCCGGCATGTGCACAACGTTGAATCTCGCCAGGCGCAGAGCGCCGCACAGGGCGAAGAAGGCGGACGCCAGGACACCAGCCACACCCAGGGCATCCGCATAGGCAGTATACATGAGCATGGAGGGAACAACGCCGAAACTGACCACATCCGCCAGGCTGTCGAATTCAAGACCGAACTGGGTACCGCCCCCGAGGCTCCTGGCAACCTTTCCGTCCATGAAATCAAAGAACACGGCCATGAAGACAAGCCATGCCGCAGGAACCGGACGGCCGTGGAACAGGAGAATGAGCGCCATCATGCCGCACAGCAGATTTCCGCTGGTCACCATGTTCGGGGCGATCTTGCGGAAAGGCAGCCTTCCCCGCTTTCTACGGTGTGTCACCGGGCACCCCTCCAAGGACCGTTCTGCCGGCAAACACCTTCCTGCCGACTGCTGTTTTCAGCTCTACTCCCGCAGGGAGGTAGACATCGACCTTTGAGCCCATTTTAATCATGCCGTATCGCTCTCCTCTCGAAAGACGGTCACCCCGGCGAAGCCTGCAGACAATCCGCCGGGCGAGGAATCCCGCAACCTGGACAAGCATCACGGGGCCGTGTTCCGTGACAAGCCCCACGCACATCCTTTCGTTGAGTTCCGAGGCCTTGGGCTCAAAGGCCATCCATTTGCGGCCCGGAATGTATTCCATCCATTCCACAGTTCCGTCGCAGGGGAAGCGGTTGACGTGAACGCTGAGGGGGTTCATAAAAATACCCACTTTTACCGCTTTCCCTGTGAAGGGGTGGTCAGTTTCAAACACTTCCACCACTTTGCCGTCTGCGGGCGAAAGGAATCCCGGCCCGTCGGGAACTCTCTCGGGATCACGGAAAAACCAGACAACCAGTCCCAGGAGGGGGGCAAGGAACAGCCCCACCATGGGAGCGAAATAAAGGCTCCCCAGAAGCATAAAAGCGACAAATGCTATCAGGGGATATCCGTCCCGGGCTATTTTCACAGTCAGTTCACCTCTACGCATTCATCGCCGCAGACCACGCTGACGTCAGCGACCGAATCGCCCTCGTCGAGACGCACGGTGATTGTACCCATGGCGGTGCGGCTCAGCCTGGGTATTTCCTTCACAGCAACCCGTATCATCCTGCCCCTGGAGGTAATGACGATGATCTCGTCTTCTTCGGCCACCGCCCAGCTGCCAACGAGAAGACCGGTCTTCTTTCCCAGATTCATGGCCTTGACACCCCGTCCTCCCCGGTGGTGGATGGTGAATTCGTCGAAGCTGGTCCTTTTGGCCACTCCCCGCTGGCTGATCACGAGAGCAAGACGGTCAGGGGTCACCACTTCGCAGCTGATGACGTAATCTCCTTCATCAAGACGGATTCCCTTCACGCCCCGGGCGGTCCGGCCCATCGGCCTGAATTCCCCCTCGGAAACACGGAGCCCCTGGCCGTTGGCCGTCATGAAAAGCAGTTCGTCCTTTCCGGACGTCAGCCGGACCTGGGCAATTTCGTCCCCTTCGTCAAGGGTCAGGACCCTCTTTCCCGCACGGTTGAGACGGGCTATTTCGGAGAGGGGAAGCCGCTTTGAAATGCCGTTCTTCGTTGCGAAGAAGATGAAGCTTCTTCCCTCGAGGCTTTTCCCGTACATGGAAACCACGTGCTCTCCTTCATCGAGAGGAACCAGCTTGCCGATAAGTTTTCCCTTTCCCGTTTTTGATTCGGGAATCATGTGTCCGCGGATGGCGAGGGCCCGCCCTGAGGAGGTGAAAAGGTAGATATCCTTGTGGGTGTTGGTGACGGCCACGAGAGAAATCTCATCCTCGTCCTGCAGTCCGGATCCCTTCCTGCCCTTGCCGCCCCTCGCCTGCGTGGTATATTCTTCGAGGGCTTTCCGGCGGAGATACCCGTCCTTTGAGAGAACGACCACGATGTCGTTCTCAGGAATGAGATCCTCCATGGAGACTTCTTCATAATTGTCCATGATTTCCGTCTTTCGGGGACCGCCGAATTTCCGCTTCAGCTCCGAAAGCTCTTCCCTGATGACTCCGTCAAGGGCGGAACGGTTTCCAAGAATAGTCCGGTACCGCTCAATGTCGGCGAAGAGAGCAGCCAGTTCCGCCTCGAGCTTTTCCCTCTCGAGTCCGGTAAGGCGCTGGAGCCGCATGTCGAGGATGGCCTGGGCCTGGGTCTCGGTGAAGCCGAGCTGGGAAACCAGCTCTCCCCGGGCCTCCTGGACTGTCTGGGCTCCCCGGATGACCGCGATGACACGGTCGATCATGTCGAGTGCCTTCACCAGGCCTTCCACGATGTGAGCCCTTGCGAGAGCCTTGTCAAGCCTGAACTGGGTTCTTCTCCGGACAACATCCCGCCGGTGCTCCAGGAAGTGGGAGAGCATATCCGCGATGGGAAGCTCCACGGGGTTGTTGTTTACCAGCGCCAGGTTGATCACGCCAAAGGTGGTCTGGAGCTGGGTCCTCCTGTAAAGCTGACGGAGGACAAGATCCGCGTCACCGTCCCTCTGGAGTTCAAGGACAATGCGGAGCCCGTCGCGGTCCGATTCATCCCGTATGTCTGAAATGCCGTCCACGTGCTTCTCCTGGACACAGGAAGCAATGGTCTCGATCAGGGTCGTCTTGTTGACCATGAAGGGTATTTCTGTGATCACCACGGAGGCTTTCCCCCGCTTCCCTTCTTCAATGACGGTTTTTCCCCGGAGAATGACCTTTCCCCTGCCAGTTCTGTATGCGTCAATGATTCCGTCCCTGCCGAGAATGATCCCTCCCGTCGGGAAATCCGGCCCGGGAAGCCTGGCGTAAATTTCACCAAATTCCCAGTTCCCGTCGGAATCGATCATATACTCGAGGGCGTCGATCACTTCCGAAAGATTGTGGGGAGGTATGTTTGTGGCCATGCCCACGGCGATTCCCGAGCTTCCGTTCACGAGAAGGTTGGGAACAAGGGAAGGAAGGCAGAGGGGCTCTTTGAGGGATTCGTCAAAATTGGGCCCCCACTCCACCGTGTTTTCGTCAATGTCGGTGAGCATGAGCTCTCCCATTTCGTGGAGCTTCGCTTCGGTGTACCTCATGGCCGCAGCCGAATCTCCGTCGATGGAGCCGAAGTTTCCCTGGCCGTCAACCAGGCGGTACCTCATGCTGAAATCCTGGGCCATGCGCACCATGGTTTCGTAGATGGCGGAGTCGCCGTGGGGGTGGTATTTACCCATGGTCTCGCCAACAACCCTGGCGGATTTCTTGTAGGAGGAACCTGAACGGAGCCCGAGTTCCATCATAGCGTACAGAATCCGCCGCTGTACGGGCTTGAGCCCGTCACGGACATCAGGCAGAGCTCTCCCGACAATGACGCTCATGGCGTAGTCGAGGTAGCTGTGCTTGATCTCTTCCACCAGGGGGAGAGAAATTACTTTGCCGAAAAGCAGTTCACCTTTTTTTTCTTCCATCTGTCGTCTTCAACCTCCAAAGCCGATCCGCCGTCTGACGTACGAATGTGCGGCACAACCTATGTATTTTACCATGTTCTTCCCGGCAGATCGCTATTTTCTTCCCTCCCGAACGGAGGTTCACCAGCGGTTGAAGCGGACCCTGTCCCTGTCAATCCCGCCGCAGGGCGGCTTCTGTTCGGCACCTCGTCCCAGGGCCGCAATCCCGACAATTTCCACCGAACCGGGAACCCCAAGGATCGGGCGAATTTTTTCGTTCCTCGGATGCCTGTCCATAACCTTGAGCCAGACTCCCTCAAGCCCCAGGGCCCTCGCGGCGAGAAGTATATTTTCAAGGGCTGCGGCGCAGTCTTCCACCCAGGCCCGGTCTCCTTCCGGATACCCTGCCGTCTCGGCGCAGACGGCGATGGCAAGGGGAGCCTGCCGGAGCATCTTGCCCGAGTCATGGGCCTCGGCAAGATCGTCAAGGACTTTCCGGTCCTCGACGGCTATAAAAATGCAGGGCCTGCGGTTGTGAGCCGAGGGTGCGGCAAAGGCACACTCGAGGAGAACATCCCTGATCTCCGGAGAAACGGGATCCGGGGTGAATTTCCTTATGCTCCGCCTTCCGAGTATCGTCTGTATTACCTGGTTTTCACGTATTGTCATCATATATACCCCTCCGGGTTTATTTTTTGTTATTTTATGATAGACTTTTCTTTATCCTGCCCGTGACCGGGCAAACGAATCAGTTTTGAAAGGAGAGACCGACATGTCGAAAAAAGTCGCAGTTCTCGTGGAAGAGAACGTTCATGATCTTGAGTTCTGGTATCCCTTTTACCGGATCGCCGAGGCCGGATTCGAGCCCGTCGCCGTCGGCCCCGCAGCCGGGAAGGTGTACACCGGCAAACTGGGAACAACCATCGAGGCGGCCGCATCTCCCTCGGACCTTTCCCCCTCAGATGTAGCGGGGGTGGTGGTTCCCGGCGGATGGGCTCCGGACCGCCTCCGCACCCACAAGTCCATAGTGGACTTCGTCCGGGCTGTCAGCGCTTCCGGGGGAGTAGTCGCCGCGATATGTCACGGGGGAAGCGTGCTTGTCTCTGCCGGCATACTCAGGGGAGTCCGGGCCACTTCCTACAAAAGCATCCGGGATGATATGGTCCTGGCGGGAGCCGATTGGGTGGACGAACCGGCGGTTGTCTCCGGAAACCTGGTGACCAGCAGAACTCCGGCAGACCTTCCCGCCTTCGGGAAAGCCCTCGTGGAGGCGCTGGAAGCAAAATAGCCGCCGGACGCGTGTTCCCCTCAGCCCCGCCCCTCACCGGGCGGGGTTTTTTTGTCATCGTAAAAGAGTCTTACGAGCAGGTGAATGGTTTTTTCCAGCCGTTCCCAGGTCTCTTCTTTCGAGAGGTCAAGCCCGAGATACCGCCTCGAAACATCGCGTCTCAGGAGCAGAAAGGTAAATCCGGCGGTGAGAAGGGCGGCCATTTCCGTAACCCCTTCAGCGTCGCCGCTGTGATCCCGCAGAAGACCGAGAAGCTCCATTCCCTGCCTGTACCGCTCCTCGGCCGTCCAGGCAGAAACGTCCTCCCTGCCGGCGAGCTCTCCCCGGAGAATCTGCCTCGCGGCGTCAGATTTCTTCAATTCCCTCAGGTAGCCTCTCAGAATGGCATAGCCCCTGGTTGCAGGGTCCGCCCCTCCTTCTCCGCCGGTCTCGAGAATTTCCGACGTGGAAGGCCAGTATTTCCTGCGGGAAAAAAAGGCCCTCAGAAGCTGGGGCATTCCACCGAAGTAGCGGTAAATGAGCACCTTGTCCACTCCGGCCTGGCGTGCAACCTCGTTCACCCCGAGATGGCCGTATCCTTTGCCGGAAAGGATGGTCCCAACGGCATCGAGGATACGGGCCTCTGTTCTCTCCCTTTCTCCCACAACGCTCCCTCCCCGTGAAAAAAAGGGGCCCGGAATCAGGCCCCTTCAAGACTGAAATGCCCCTTACCTGAAGACAGCCCCCCTGGATCCGGAGGTGACAAAGGACCGGTACCTTTCGAGGAACAGGCTTCCGGTATCATTTTCCACCGGTTTCCACTCCGCTCGCCTCTTTTCCAGTTCTTCGGAGGAAACGGCCAGGTTCAGGGAACGGGCGGGGATATCGATCTCAATGGTATCTCCCTCTTTCACGAGGGCGATGTTCCCCCCGGCAGCGGCTTCCGGAGACACGTGTCCTATGGAGGCTCCCCTGGACGCGCCGGAAAAACGTCCGTCGGTGATGAGCGCCACGGTCTTGTCCATTCCCATTCCGGCAAGAGCAGAGGTGGGCCCGAGCATCTCCCGCATTCCGGGACCGCCCTTTGGCCCCTCGTACCGGATGACGACCACGTCACCATCCATGATTTTCCTGGCAAGGATGGCTTCGCCGGCAGCCTCTTCGCTGTCGAACACCCGTGCAGGACCGGAGTGCTTCAGCATGGAAGGATCCACGGCAGACTGCTTCACCACGCTGCCCTCCGGGGCCAGGTTGCCCTTCAGGATGGCCAGCCCTCCCTGGGCATGGTAGGGGTTCCGCAGGGGGCGAATGATGTTTTCATCAGCGACCTGGACACCTGCCAGGTTTTCCGACACGGAACGCCCCGTCACCGTGAGGGGGGAACCGTCGATGAGTCCGCCCTCCAGGAGACGGGCCATGACCGCCTGAACTCCCCCCGCCGCGTAGAGGTCCTGGATGTGGTGGCTTCCTCCCGGGCTCATGCTGCAGATATGGGGCGTCTTTTTGCTCGCTTCCTCGAAATGGTCGAGGGTGAGGGAAATGCCCGCCGCGTGGGCAAGGGCCGGAAGATGGAGGGCGGTGTTCGTTGATCCGCCGAGGGCCATGTCCACTGCCACAGCGTTTTTGAAAGCCTTTTCGGTGAGTATGTCCCTCGGCCTGATGTTCTTTTCCACCAGCATCATGATGTGCCGTCCCGCTTCCTTCGCGAGGCGATCCCTGGCGGAATAGACTGCGGGGATGGTTCCGTTGCCGGGAAGGGCAAATCCCAGCGCTTCGATCATGCAGTTCATGGTGTTCGCAGTGAACATGCCGGCACAGGAACCGCAGGTGGGGCAGGTAGTATCTTCGATGGCCCGGAGCTCATCGTCGGTCATGAGGCCGGCAACCCGTTTGCCAACCGCCTCGAAAATATTGCTGAGATCGACGTCCTTGCCTCCGCTGACTCCGGCGAGCATGGGGCCCCCGCTTATCATAACGGTGGGGATGTTCAGGGAAAGGGCGGCCATGGCCATTCCGGGGATGATCTTGTCGCAGTTCGTTACCAGCACCAGGGCGTCGAGAGCGTGGGCCCTGACCATGACTTCAATGGAATCCATGATGAGTTCCCTGCTCGGAAGGGAGAACTTCATGCCCTCGTGGTTCATGGCGATGCCGTCACAGACGCCGATCACGGGAAATTCGAGGGGGAAGCCGCCGAAAGCATAGACCGCCGACTTCACACCCTCTGTGATCCTGTTCAGGTGGACATGGCCGGGAATGATGGCGTTGTAAGGATTGACAACACCGACCCAGGGACGGCTGATCTCCCAGTCGGTATACCCTGAAGCTTTCAGCAGAGACCGGTGAGGAGCCCGCTCCGGACCCTTTTTCGCTTTGTCGCTCAGCATGATGCATTACCTCCCGCTGTTGTAGTTGTTTTTCAGATTCCTCCCGGCCCCCAGACAAGCAGGGGCAGGGACAGGATTATGGACGGAACATAGGTCACTAAAAGCAGGACTCCGATGAGAACCGCCACCATGGGAATGATGGGTTTGCTGATCTGCTCGATGGGCAGGCCGGTGATGGCACTGGCTACGTAGATGTCGATGGCCACAGGCGGAGTGGCCATTCCTATGGCGAGTCCGATCGATATCAGGACGCCGAAATGAACGAGATTTCCTCCCACCTGAATGATGGTGGGAAGAAAGATTGGCGTCAGGATGATGAGGGCAGAGGCAGTCTCCATGAACATGCCCGCCAGGAGAATGATCACCGTGATCATCAGGTAGATGAGTATAGTGTTGCCGCCCGCAAAACCAAGAAGAAATTTCGCCACAGCCTCGGGAATCTCGTAGAACGCCAGCCCCCATCCGAAGAGCTTCGAGGTGGCGATGATGAACATGATGAGAGCAGAGGTAACACCCGCTCCCACCACAAGGTTGTAAAATTTTTTAAAGTCCATGGATTTGTAAACGAAGAAGGCCACGAACAGGGAATAATCCACGGCAACCGCGGCCGCTTCGGAAGGGGTGAAAAAGCCTGAAAAGATGCCGCCGAGGATGATCACCGGGGTCATGAGACCCCAGGACGCTTCGGCGAAGAGCTTCCATTTCTGCTTTCCCGTGGTGAATTCGGCTGCAGGATAGCCCCGTTTTCTTGCCACATACACGGAGTACGCAATAAGGCCAAGCCCCATGAGGAACCCGGGAACAAAGCCCGCCATAAAGAGCTTGGCTACCGATATTCCGGCGATGACGGCGTACAGGACCATGGGGACGCTCGGCGGTATGACCACGCCGATGGTCCCGGACGCGGCGATGAGAGCCGCGGAAAAATCAACGTCGTATCCCTTTTTTTTGAGCTGCGGCAAAAGAGCGGAGCCCACAGCCGCCGTGGTTGCAGCGCCAGAACCCGAGATGGCGGCGATGAACATGGATGCCACCGTGGAGACGATGGAGAGGCCTCCCCTGAAACGGCCCAGGGTGGCTTCGGCGAAGGCGACGATCCGCTCGGAGATGCCTCCCTTGGCCAGGATATCCCCGGCAAGGACAAAAAAGGGAACGGCCACCAGGGCGAAGGATTCATTGCCCGAGAACATGGTCTGCGGGATCATCGCCAGGGGGAATCCGCTCAGAAGGACGACGAAAAGACCTGCGGCCCCTATGGCCAGCCCCACCGGAACGCCCAGCACCATGAAGAGGACAAAACTGCCTGCAAGAACGAGTCCCATGGTCAGCGCCTCCCCAGGATGTCACCGAACCCGGAGACAAGATGAAGCAGGATGATGCTCCCGATCACGGGGTACATGAGATAAATCCATGTCATGGAGATACCCATGGCCGGCGTGGTCTGCATAGCCTCGCTTTTCATGAGCTCGGCGCCGTAGAAGGCCACCACGGCAAAGAAAAACACCCCCACGCACTGGACCAAAACGGAGACGGCCTTTCTGAGGGCTTCCGGGAGTTTATTGACCAAAAAGGTGACGGCGATATGGGAGCCTCTCTTGAAAGCCACGGCAGCGCCGAGAAGGGACGAGGCCACGAGAAGAAACGTGGTGAGTTCCTCTGACCAGATGAGGGCATCGAAATAGAGGCGGCAGATTATCTGGAGGGTGGTCACGACAATCATTGCGAGGATCATCACAAAGAGGACGACTTCGCTTATCCTGTTCACTGCATCGCTCAATTTGAGAAGAGGCGAGCGCTTCGTCTCGCCTCTTGCATCCGTACAGTTCTGTTCCATTCCTGCCGCTGCCTACTTCACGGCGAGGATGGCGTCGACGAGCTCCTTGCCGAACTGGGCTTCGTATTTTTCGTACACCGGCCTGACAGCTTCCCGGAACAGGGAAAGATCAGGCTCGGTGACTTCCATTCCCTTGTCCTTGAGGAACTGGAGCCACTCGGCCTCTTTCGCGTTGTCGTAGGCCCTGTTGTGTTCAGCGGCAGCCTGGGCGGATTCCTTGACGAGCTTCTGGTGCTCAGGAGAGAGCTTGTCCCATGTCCGCTTGCTCATCATGATGACGTTGGGTGCATAGGCATGCCGTGTCAGGGCGAGGTGCTTCTGGGATTCGAAGAGATTGAAGGACACGATGACGTTCAGGGGGTTCTCCTGCCCATCAATTGTTCCCTGCTGGAGAGCGGTGAGCGCCTCCGTCCAGGCCATGGGAACCGCGTTTGCCCCGAGTGCCTTGAAGGAGTCCACGTAGACGGGGTTCTGCATGAGACGGATCTTCAGCCCCTTCATGTCTTCCGGAACAGTTACGGGCTTTTTGCTGTTGGTGAGGTTGCGGAAGCCCCTTTCTCCGTAGGCGAGCCCTTTCCATCCGAGGGCGTCCATGTCGGCGAGCATGCCCCTGCCGATTTCTCCGTCCAGAACCTTGTAGGCCTGCTCAGGGGTGGAGAAAAGGAAGGGAAGATCAAAAACGCCGAATTTGGGCATGAAGTTGATGATGGGACCGCCGGTGACGATGGCGGAGTCGACAACGCCCATGCGCATGCTTTCGAGAAGGTTCCTCTCGTCTCCGAGCTTCGCGTTGGGGTAGATGGTGACCGTCAGATCGCCCTTGCTCCCCGCCTCGACAAGCTCCTTGAACTTGAGGGCGCACACGTGGAACGCGTCGTTTTCATTCACAACGTGGGCCAGCTTGATGTCGGCTGCAGGCGCCGAGGTTGCCGAAAGAACCAGGACAAGGAAAAGAACCGATAAAACCGCTGTGATTTTCTTCATGCTGCTTTCCTCCCATTCCTTATGCAAAATATATGGAAACTATCGTTCCATTGTGATACTGCATTATAGTCAATGGGGAGAGAAATGCAAGTTCTCCCTTTCCATCTCATTCTGAAGGGCTGTTGCCCTGCAGGTTCTTTCTGGACAGCCCCACCCCCCCATGGTACGATCTGGTGAGAGCCCCCCATGGGGAGGCTGCAATTTCAACTTATCCAGGGAGCGTGATCTTCATGGCACATTCGCAATGCACTGCCGGCAGGCTGAAAGACATCCCGGTTGCCGACGACGCGGTTCAGCCCGCAGGGATCGAGCGGCGGATCGTCTTCGCACCGGGGAAATTCTGGGACGATTACGTGGCCAGGCATTTCACGGTGGAAAAGGGAGCACAGACTCCGTTCCACACCCATGATTGGCCCCACTACATCCTGATAATGGGCGGTACCTGCGAGGCGAAAATCGATGGGAAAGTCTACCCTCTCGAAGGCGGCTGCTGGGCCCATGTCCCCTCAGGCGTAGAGCACAACTTCACCAACACGGGAAACGGGCCTCTTGAATTCGTCTGCATCGTTCCGCCGAAAGGCGACCCGGCAGGAAGCCCGAAAGCCTGAAGCAGTGTTTTATCCAATGGGAAACTTCATCAGGGGCGGGAACCAGGGATAGACTGAGGCGAGGAAATAGGGGTTCAGGGCGAAAATGACGAAGAACCCCATGGCCATGGCTGAATGGAATACTGAAAGAAGCCCCCTGTAAGTTTCTCTTTTTGCCACGATACCTAAAATGCCTTCGCAGATCAGAAAGGCCGAAATATAATACAGCCAGCCGTTCGTTCCGGGTTCCTGGAGGAATACCATGGTGCGGAGCACGCAATAGGCCGACCAGATTCCCAGGACATAGGTCTGGGCGATAGTCAGTATTATTTTCACAATGAAGGCGAGAGCGCGGGGAACACGCTGTCCGCTGCTTTCCATGGATTCAAGGGTGGAAAACACTGAACCGATCAGAGGGAAAACAAAACGTATGTATGCACCGGACAGAACCCACCCCCAGACAAGAAGAAAAAAAGCGTAGTTAAAAAAATGCACGGGAACCCCGCCTTCCGACAAAATTTAATGAGCAGCTGCATGATTATACCTTCTTTTTTTTGCGGGAGCACCCTGATGTGCTATAATCGGTTCAGCAGGAAAAATAACGGGAGGTGGAACCACATGGAAGGAATTTCCGCTGCGTCCCGGGGTTCTGCAGCGCAGGATGTCCAGCTTGCCGTTCAGTACTCCGTGATGAAGCAGGTGACCGACCTGCAGAAAGATATGCTGTCCACCCTGATGCAGAGCATGGGCATAGGACAGAACATGGACCTCCTCGCCTGAGGATGCCGGTATTCGGATAGTAAGGACGCGGGAGACTGAAAAAGTTTCCCGCGTCCTTTTTACTGCTGTTCAGCGATTGGTTTGACGTAGGAGGTTTCGGCGTCCCAGGGGAAGAGAATCCATGTGTCCTGGCTGACCTCGGTGATGAACGTATCAACGAAGGCCCTTCCTTCGGGCTTCGCGTAGACTGCTGCAAAATGCGCCTTCGGCAGCATTTTCCGGACGACCTTCGCCGTTCTGCCGGTGTCCACCAGGTCGTCGATGATGAGCCACCCTTCCCCGTCGCCCTCAATTTCCTTGAGAATTGAAATCTCTCCCTGGGTCCGGAGAGTGTAGCTCGACACGCACACCGTGTCCACAAGGCGGACATTCAGTTCCCTGGCGATTATTGCCGCGGGAACGAGCCCTCCCCGGGCTATTCCCACGATTCTCTCCCATTTGGCAAGCCCCACCAGGCGCCAGGCAAGAGCCTTGCAGTCCCTGTGAATCTGCTCCCACGAAATGGGGTATGTCTTGTGGTACCGTTCGCTGGACACGCCGAACATTCCTCCTCGCCGCCGAAAAATTTTGATATGTTATTTTACCATGGGATGAAAAGAAAGGAAGCCCTCCACCATCCCGCCAAAAACGAAGACCGGGAATTGCCTTCTCCTCTGCCGATGCAAGTCCATACAGTTCAAGTCCCTGTCCCCCACCCGGAAAAACCTTCCGGGTGTGATTCCTAAATGCATCCCCGCAATGTATAATGTCCCTGGGCAGATAACCCACATTTCTTACAGGGAGGTAGAAAACGTGAAGAGATTTTCTGTGCTTCTCGCTCTCGCGGTCGGATTCATTTTCTGCAGCGCGGCCTTCGCCGCCTTTCCGCCGGTTCCGGTGGAAAAGATCAACCCCGGATTCATCTACATAGGCCCCATCGGTGACGGCGGATACACTTTCATGCACGACAAGGGAAGGCTGTTTATGGAAGAGTCGTTCCCCGGGCTGAAATCAGCATACGTGGAATCGGTTCCCGAAGGGCCCGATGCCTCGAGGGTCATGGAAACCCTCGTCCGGAACGGCTCGAAGGTAGTTTTCGCCAATTCTTTCGGCCACATGGACTTCGTCCTCGAAGTGGCAAAGAAATACCCTGAAACCATCTTCATGCACTGCTCAGGCTACAAGGCAGCCGAGAACGTGGGAACCTACTTCGGCAGAATGTACCAGGCTCGGTACCTCTCCGGGCTCGTTGCCGGAAGCATGACGAAGAAGAACGTGATCGGCTACGTGGGAGCCTACCCGATCCCCGAAGTCATCAGGGGCATCAACGCTTTCACTCTCGGCGTCCGGAAAGCAAACCCCAAGGCTGAAGTCCGGGTCATCTGGATTTTCTCCTGGCTCGATCCGGGCAAGGAAAAAGAGGCCGCCAAGGCCCTCATTGACGCAGGCGCAGATGTTCTCGGCATGCACGCAGACACCGGAGCCGCCCCCCAGGCCGCAGAAGAGGCGGGAGTCTACGTTGTGGGATACAACAACGACATGAGCAACTATGCCCCCACGAAGCATCTCACCGCCCCGATCTGGAACTGGGGAATCGTCTACCGCGACACAATCCGGCAGATCATCGACGGAACGTGGAAGTCTGAACAGGTCTGGCTCGGCCTCAAGGAAGGGATGGTCGATCTGGCACCCTTCGCAAAGGATGTCCCGGATTCAGTGAAGAAGCTCGTGGAAGACGAGAAGGCAAAGATCATGTCCGGCGGATGGGATGTGTTCCACGGCCCGGTGAAGGACCAGGCCGGAGCTGAGAAGGTTCCCGGGGGAACCGCCATGACCGATGCCGAAATGCTCTCCATGAACTGGTTTGTGGAAGGCGTTAAGGGAGATATACCCAAATAGGCCGATCTTTTGTATCATAATGGTCGGGAGATTCTTGAGGGCGCGAATTTCCGCGCCCTTTTTTTTCGCCCTCCGCCATTCAGACCACGAAGGAGGAAACAGGATGAATCCACACCAGCCGCTGGTGCGCATGGAAAAAATCACAAAGAGGTTCGCCGGAGTAACGGCCAACCTCGATGTCGATTTCGACGTGCGGCCGGGTGAGGTCCACGCTCTTCTCGGAGAAAACGGCGCGGGGAAATCCACGCTGATGAACATTCTCTACGGCCTGTACCGTCCGGACAGCGGCACTCTTTTCATCGACGGGAACGAGATTGCCTTCTCCTCACCCGGGGACGCCCGCAAGGCAGGAATCGGCATGGTTCACCAGCACTTCATGCTCATCCCGAGCCAGACAGTATGGGAGAACATGATTCTCGGCCTGGATGGTCTTCCTGTCATCCTTCCGAAAAAGGAAATACGGGGAAAAATCACGGATCTTTCGTCAAAATACGGACTCCAGGTGGATCCGGACGCCAGCATCTGGCAGCTCTCCATAGGAGAACAGCAGAGGGTAGCCATACTCCAGATGCTGTTCCGGAAAGCGAATATCCTTATCCTTGACGAGCCCACGGCAGTGCTTACCCCCCAGGAGGCGGAGCACCTCTTCGGAACCGTCCGGCAGATGACCTCCGAGGGACATGGGGTGGTCTTCATCTCACACAAGATGGACGAAGTGATGGGGCTTTCCCAGAGGGTGACCATCCTCAGGAAAGGGAAACTTGTCGGCACAGTGGACACCGCCGCCACATCCAAAGAACAGCTTGCAGAAATGATGGTGGGACAAAAAATGGTCTACACCATACACAAGCCGCCGCTCAAGCCGGGCGGACCAGTCATGGAGTGCGCTTCAGTCTGCGCCCTCGGCGACAGGGGATTTCCCGCAGTGAACCGGGCGACATTCATGGTGCGCGAAAGGGAGATTTTCGGTGTTGCGGGCGTAGCGGGAAACGGACAGCAGGAACTGTGCGAAACCCTCGTGGGCCTGCGGAAAGTGGAATCTGGCTCGATCAGGGTGAACGGACGGGAGATGACCAACGCCCTCCCGAAGGATTTCATTGCCCAGGGAGTTCACTATGTCCCTGCCGACAGAAAAGGGACGGGGCTGGTTCCCAACATGAACGTAAGCGAGAATTCCATTCTGAAGCGGTACTGGAACCGTCCCGTTTCCAGGGGATGCTTCCTGAACTGGAAAGAAGTCTTTTCCTTCGCCAGGGAGCTTGTCTCGAGATTCAACGTGAGCACCCCCACCATGGAGACTCCCGTTCGCAATCTTTCAGGGGGCAACCTGCAAAAACTCATGCTCGGCAGGGAACTGAGCGACTCTCCAGCCGCCCTGCTCGCGGTTCACCCCACCTGGGGGCTTGACGTGGCCGCCACCAAGTTCGTGCGTGAGCAGCTGCTCTCCCACAGGGAAAAAGGCGGAGCGGTTCTCCTCGTGTCCGAGGACCTGGAAGAGCTTCTCGCTCTGAGCGACAGGCTCGCGGTGATGTGCAAGGGGGAGATCATGGGAATCCTCGACAATCCCGCCTCCGTGCCGGTGGAGACCATTGGCCTGATGATGGCGGGCACGCCCCTGGAAAAGCTGGAAAACCGCGAAGGAGGGATGGACCGGTGAGATTCAAGATTGAACCCCGACTGACCTCGACATGGAAGCTCTCCGTCGCCATTCCCTTTTTCTCCCTTGCCGCGGCCATCTTCTCCGGAGGAGTGTTCCTTCATTTCATGGGAGTCTCGCCCTTCCAGGCCTACAGGGCCATTCTCACCTCGGCCCTGGGAGACGCCTACGGCCTGAGCGAAACAGTGGTGAAAGCAATTCCCCTGACTATGGCGGGCATCGCCGTCATGCTCTCATTCACCATGCTGATCTGGAATATCGGCGCCGAAGGCCAGATATTCATGGGGGCCATAGCCGCCACGGCAATGGTGAGGTATTTCTACACGGACAGCAGAATCGTCATGCTTCTGCTCATGTTCCTTGCCGCCGCAGCAGCAGGGGGCACATGGGCTGCCATTGCAGGCTATTTCCGTGCCAAGTGGAACGTCAACGAAATCATCACAACTCTCATGCTCAACTACGTGGCCATCAACTTCCTCAACTATTTCGTCTTCGGCCCATGGAGGGACCCCTCGAGCCTGGGCTTCCCCATGACGCCGCCTTTCCCCGATTCAGCAAGGCTGCCTGTCTTCTGGGGAACCCGCATCCACGGGGGGCTCGTTCTCGCCCTTCTTCTTCCCCTTCTGTTCTGGGTGATCCTGAAGTTCACAAGGTGGGGATATGAAATCCGGGTCATGGGAGAAAACCCGAAGGCGGCGGGATTCGCCGGGATGAATTATCTGAAGAATGTGGTCCTTGTCATGTTCATCTCCGGAGCCATCGCCGGGATCGCAGGGATGTGCGAACTTTCAGGGCTCCAGGGAAGGCTCCAGCACGGCTTCTCGGGGGGGTACGGATTCACCGCCATCATCGTGGCATGGCTCGCCCGACTCAACCCCATCGCCATCATTTTCGTCTCCTTCCTCATGGGCGTCCTGCTCGTGGGGGGCGAAACGCTCCAGATCGTCATGCGGCTCCCGCTCTCAAGCGTCATGGTGCTCCAGGGACTGATCCTGTTCTTCGTCCTCGGCGGGGAGTTCTTCCGGAAATACACCCTGAGAATCATCCCGGCGAAAGAAACTCCCCACAAGGAGGGGGCATAACATGGAAATGATCATACCCATCCTGACCGCCGCGGTCAGGAGCGGCACACCCATACTCTACGCCACGCTGGGAGAGATTCTCACGGAAAAGGGCGGGATCCTCAACCTGGGACTTGAAGGCATCATGCTGATGGGAGCATATACAGGTTTTTCCGTCGCCTATTCCACAGGGAGTGCCTGGCTCGGCGTGGCGGCGGCCTTTTTCATAGGGGCTCTCATGGGGTTTGTCCATGCCTTTATCTGCGTTTCGCTGAAGGGCAACCAGGTGGTCAGCGGACTGGCCCTGACTATGTTCGGCACGGGCGCAAGTTCCCTTCTCGGAAGAACCTACGTCGGATTCACCATCCCCGGGCTTCCAAGGATCAGCGTGCCCTTCCTCTCCGATATCCCGGTGGCCGGCCAGGTTTTCTTTTCCCACGACGCCCTGATCTACTGTTCCTATGGCCTGGTGATCTTCTTCTGCTGGTTTTTCTCATCCACCAGGCACGGACTCTACCTTCGGGCCGTGGGGGACAACCCAAGGGCAGCAGACGCCATGGGCATTTCCGTGGCAAAGACCAGGTATTTCTACACACTGGCGGGAGCGGGTATCGTGGCCGTGGGAGGGGCCTACATGTCCCTCGCCTATACAAAAATGTGGGGAGAGCTGATGACGGCAGGGCGGGGGTGGATCGCCGTTGCCCTGGTCATTTTCGCCATCTGGAATCCTGCCCGGGCCGCTCTCGGCGCCTATCTCTTCGGAGGAGTGGAAGCCTTCCAGCTGCGGCTCCAGACAGCCGGCACCACCATTCCCACCCCTGTGCTCATGATGCTTCCCTATCTGATGACCATCGGTGTGCTGCTGTTCATTTCAATCAAGAAGGGCAAGGGAATTATTTTCGGCGCGCCCGCATCCCTTTCAATGCCGTTTTTCAGGGAGGAAAGGGACTGATTCCCTTTTTCCCCAATCTGCTGAAAAGCACAGGAGGATTCAATAATCGTGGATTTCTTTTTTGCCCATGTCCCGGCCTCAGGAAGCGTTCTCAACGCTCTTGCCATCGTGATCGGCTCTCTCGCGGGACTTGCACTTCACTCGCGCCTTCCCCAGAGATTTGTCTCCATTACTTTCCAGGGGCTCGGTCTGCTGACCCTTTTTCTGGGCGTTTTCATGGCCCAGCGCACCCAGAGCTTTCTCGTCATGGCCTTCAGCATCGTCGGAGGTTCCCTCCTCGGAGAATACCTGGACCTCGAGAAGGGACTGAACCGGCTTGGGGAATGGACGAAGGCAAAGATCCGGTCGGAGAACGAAAAGTTCACCGAAGCCTTCGTGGCCTCCTCCCTTCTCTTCTGCGTCGGCTCCATGGCCATTCTCGGGGCTATCGAGGAAGGCATGGGGGAGTTTCCGAGGCTTTTCGTCACCAAGTCGCTTATGGACGGCATGGCGTCTGCTGCCATGGCCGCATCCATGGGTCCGGGGATCGTGTTCTCTGCCCTTCCCGTACTGCTTTACCAGGGGGGGATGACCTTTCTCGCGGGGACGGTGCAGACCGTGATGACCCCGGCGGTCATTGACGAGGTGAGCGCTGTGGGCGGCCTTCTTCTTCTCGGCATAGGTCTCTCCATACTGGAGATCAAAAGGGTCAAGGCGGTGAACATGCTTCCCGCCCTTCTTCTTGCCGGAATTCTCGCGTCCTTGTTCCGCTAGGCTCCCGTGCACGGAATGAGGGGGAGCCCCTTTCAGGGGTTCCCCCTCTTTTTGGCTGGCAGCCGATGATCACCTTCCTGAGGTGATGCTCAATAATAGGTTCCCTTCGTTCTGTAGTTTTCCCTCCGCTCATCCGCCAACTTGCGGGCAAAGGCATCGAACATGTCCTTCTTCGTCCTGTAGAGAGTATCGAAATCACGGGCTGACTGGGGAAGGATGATCACCACCGATTTTTTCTCCATCTCGTCGAAAACGTACTCAACCGCCTCCTCCACACTTATTGAATCAGGCGGAGGGGTCATATCGCCGAAGATCGCCGTCCTGACGTTGGCGGGGCAGAAGACGCTGAACCGGAGGCCTTCGTTTTCCAGCTCGTACTGAAGGCTTTCCGTCATGGATATGACAGCGCTCTTGCTGGCGGCATAGACCGCCTGGTAGGGAACGGGAACCCGTCCGGTGATGGACCCGGTATTGACGATATGACCGAAGCCCTGCTCCCGCATTACGGGGATTGCGCTGTAGGTTCCGTAGACCACGCCCATGATGTTGAGGTCCACTATGAATTTCCACATTTCCAAGGTAATCTGCTCCGTGGGGAGAGTCATTCCCACGCCTGCGTTGTTGAAGAGAAAATCGAGGTGTCCGTCAAAATCCCTCGCATCGCCGACGAGCTTCCTGACTTCTTCAGGTTTTGTCACGTCAGTGAGCACAGGAAATACTTTGCCCGGATAGTCGGCGCTCAGCCTGCTTGATTCCCTGGTGAGGTTTTCTTCCTTGAGATCGCCCATGAAAACGGCGCCTGCTCCCCTGGCCAGGAGGCTCTCCGTTATGCCAAGCCCAAGTCCGGAAGCAGCCCCCGTAACGGCAGCAACCTTGTTCTCATAGTATCCGCTCATTCAGCAGTCTCCCCTTTCCTACGGCAGTCTTCTCGAGTCGCCCACGTTCAGCCTGGCTGCCCCCTTGACCATGGCTCCTCCCGCCATCTTCAGCACGGGGAGGGCGGCCAGGGTGGCTATGATCCTCGCCTGCAGGGGGTGTTTCCACCAGTCGGGAGGCGTCCAGCGGAGCCTTCCCTCGCCTTTCCAGCCCTTCTTGACGGTCATCTCCTGCGGGTACAGGGTAGCATGGCTCAGGGATGTTCCGCCTTTGCCGAGATTTGGAAGATATCTCCACCCGAAGTAATTCACCTTCGACCGGGCGTTGAGCTGCCCTATCTCGGCTTCCCCCAGCTCTTCCTTCCGGGAGAATTCAAGAGAGAGGAATGTATGGGACTCGTAGCTCGCGGCAGTGAACCACTCGTCACCGTAATGGCGCTCGGAGGCGATGTCGGCATATATTTTCGGCATGCCGTCCTCTTCACGGCCGCCCAGAATGGGGCAGGCCTTGTTTTCCCAGATGACAAAGACATACTCGCCCTCGAGTCCCTCGGCATTTCCCAGGTAGCGGACAGGAGAAGAGGCCTGGATGAGCCGGTATTCGCCGCCTGACATCCAGTCAACCTCCCTGGCGTTTGCGAACTGAACATTCACCTGAGGCCGCAGGAGTTCAAAATCCTTCGGAAGAATGGACAGAAGAGCTTCCGGGTCAGTTTCAAACATGACGGTAATGCCCGTCATGTCTCCGTAGACCGTCCGCACGGGCGTGAAGGGATCTCCCCCGAAGTGCACCGGCATCTTGTAAACGTAGTCATCCTTGAGCACGAACTTTCCCCTCATTATGGTTCTCCCCTTTCATCATCCGCTATTCAGGCAATGCAGACATTTATTTTGCAATATACTCTCTATTTTGATTTTTTTCCAGCGTTTTCACCCCGGCCCTTTCGCACAGAGACCGGCCCGCAGGGTGAATACCAGAAAAAAACCGGAGGCATTGGGCCTCCGGCAGAAAACGTCGTCTTTAAAAAATGTCAGGATGATTTCCAGCGAAACGGCGGTTCAGCGGCTCCGTACTGGGCGGACTTCTCCCCGCTGAGCAGGGCCCAGTTCTGGTTGCCGTAATCATAGTGCCACCACTCGTCGGGATAGTTCGTAAACCCTACCCTTGTCATGACGGCATAGAGGAGTCTCCGGTTGAAAAGAGCTTCTTCTTCCCCAGCAGACATCCGTTCTTTCTCGGCCAGCTTCTTTTCGAAATAATCAGTGGCCGATTTCTCCGTAGTTTCGTCGAATTCAGTCCCCATAGGAAGGCACAAGCCTGATTCATCCGCAATGGTCAGATCCACGGCCCCTCCGGTGACGTGGGGGGAAGGATGAGACGGCGAAACGGAGGGCAGAGCCACAAACTGGGAGGCGAGCGCGGAAATTTCCTGGTCATCGAGGAGGGGCATCTTTTCCCTCAGCTCGGACCGGAATTTCTGGAAGAGGGAGGTCTGGACCATCCTCGGCCTCCATGAATCCAAAAGAACAAAACGGCATCCCTGGGGCAGAAGGGCAGCAGCCCTGCAGAGACGCACCAGAACAGAGCGGCGGACAAAACATTCGGGTATGGCCCCCTCTATTCCGTGAACATAGTACTGGGGGCTCACAAGGATTTTTTCCGGGACGTAGCCTGCTGAAACAAGGGGCTCACCGCACTCCTCCACCGCTATCCGGCGGGAGGCGTCCCACGAAAAGCAATCAGGCAGACAGACAGGAATATCCTGATAGGGGTGGTTCATTCTCCTGCTCCTTCCCTCAGAGATTCAGCAGCCGCGGAAGCAGCGTGGTCAGCGGCGGGAACGAGATGATGACCAGCAGCACAAGGAGCGCAACGCCGATGAAGGGCCAGATATGGACAAACACGTCGGCAAGCTTCACCCGTCCCACAGCGGCGACAATGTAGTTGCATGCGCCCATGGGAGGCGTTATGAGGGCAATGGTGACATTGAGGGTCATGACTACCCCGAAATGGAAGGGATCAATCCCCGCTTTCAGAGCTATGGGGGCAAAGATGGGGGTGAGAAGCGCCAGGGTTGAAACCTCCTCCATGAACATTCCCACGGGGAAAATAACCGCGCTCAGTACGATCATGAGGAGCCAGGGCTTGTCCAGAAGACCCGCTTCAAGTATCAGGGAAGCAAAACGCTGGGGGACCTGTTCCCACTTGAGGAGCCATCCGATAACTGTAGCTGCGCCCATGATAAGAAAAATCGAGCTTGAAAGCCGTACCGTTTCATAAAAAGACTCCGCCAGGACCCTCACGGTCAGTTCCCGGGTGTAGAAAAGCCCCGCAACGAGACAATAGGCTACTGCCAGCGCACCGGATTCGGTTGGCGTCACGACCCCGGTGATGATTCCTCCGACGATGATCACAGGCGCGAAAAGCGCCACTACGGAACGGGTAAGAATCTCTTTCTTCCGTTTCCTCACTTCGGCGAAGTCGGCCACGGGAACCTGGTACCTGTGGGAATAGACATAGTTCATGGCCATAAAGGCCCCGCCGAGAAAAATACCCGGAAGTATCCCTGCGGCAAAAAGCCCTCCTATGGAGGTGTTCGTCATGGTGGCGTAGATGATCATGAAAATGCTCGGAGGAATGATGGGCCCGATGAGGGCGCTTCCTGCCGTGAGTCCTGCGGCGTAAGGAGGGGAAAAGCCATCCTTTATCATGGCGGGGATGAGAATTGATCCGAGGGCTGAGGCGTCGGCAGCAGCCGAACCGTTGACTCCGGCGAGAATGATCCCCCCGACAACGTTGACGTATCCCAGGCCGCCCCTGACGGACCCCACAAGGAGCCTGCTGAAGTCAAGAAGGCGGTCGGTGAGGCCTGAGCGGTTCATCAGGATTCCGGCAAGAATGAAAAAAGGAATTGCCATCAGGGAGAAGACATCCATCCCCCCGAAAAACTGCTGGCTCATGACCCTCAGAAGGGACAGGTCTCCCAGCATCACGATGCCCAGAAGAGACGTGGAGAGCAGCGAGAGAAACAGGGGAACTCCGAGCACCATGAGAAGGAGGAAAGCGAAGAGCATGGACAGGCCCATATCATCCCCTCCTTTCGATGGTCTGCAGATGAAGCAGGACTATCCCGGCGAGAAGCAGGGCAAATCCTGCAGGAAGGGCAAGGAGAGGGATGGTCTTGGGAATATTCAGCGCCAGGGTCTTCATGTGCCATATCTGGACTGCATTGACCGATCCCAGCCAGATCATGAGGGACAGAATTCCCGCGGCGAGCAGGAACCGCCCCCATTCTACAATCCTCCGGAGGACTGCGGGAAAACGGGGAACCACAAAGTCAATGACCATGTGGTCCCCCTTCACCGCCGCACCCATGGCACCCATCATCACCATCCACACGAGGGAAAAACGTGCCACTTCTTCTGTCCAGATGATTGAGCTTTTCAGCACATAGCGGCAGAAAATGCCGAGGAGGATATCGCCGACATTAATCAGCAGAAGGAGACACGCAGTCCATGCGCTGAACCGTTCGAGCCTGTGCGTCCAATCGGCGAGACTGCTCCCTTTCTGTTCAGGGTGACGGTCGGGGACCATGACAGACGCTATTTCGCCTTCTCGTTCGCGTTCTTCGCGCACTCAAGGGCAAGATTGAGCCAGTCCTCACCTGCCTTGGTCTTCAACCATTCCACGTAGGGCGGCTGGCCGGCGGCACGGAACGCATCCATTTCTTCATTCGTCGGAGAATAGGCGATCATGCCTTTTTGCACGAGGAAGTCGATGTCCTTTTTGTCCTGCTCGGCCATAGCCTGCCGGTTCAGGGCATTGGCCTTTTTTCCCGCCTCGATGACCGCAGCCTTGTGTTCCGGAGTGAGGGAATCGAGGAAATCACCGTTGATCACGAGGAACTGGTCGGAATACTGGATGTTGGCCAGCGTGAGATATTTCTGCACTTCCTGAAGGCTTCCCATCTTGATGTACATGGCAGGGTTCATCTGACCGTCCACCACACCGGTCTTCAGGGCCATGTAGAGTTCGGTCCAGGGGATGGGAGTTCCGCTCGCACCGAAGGATTTATAGAGGATGACCTGCCCTTCATCCATGCCGCGGAACTTCAGGCCCTTGAAATCCTCCGGCTTGCGGATTTCTTTCCTGTTGTTGGTGAATGCGAGAAAGCCTCCCTCTTCAACCGCTTCGAGGAGATAGGCACCGGTACGGCTGCGGAATTCTTCCTTCGACTTGTTCCAGTACCGGCTTCCGTCAAAGAAGAAATGTGCAGCCTTGTAGTTGTTGAACATGAAAGGGATGGCGGAAGCGTAGATCTCCGGGAAGACCGGCGCGACGCCGGCGAAAGAGGCGACGTTGATGATGGGCTGGTTCATCCCCTGCTTCGTGAGCAGTTCCATGCGTTCTTCCTCATTCCCGAGCTGGCTGTCGGGGAAAAGTTTCACGACCACTTCTCCGCCGGTTCCCTCGGCCACAAATTTGGCAAAGTTCTCAGCGAAAAGGTGCACCGCATTGTTTTCCGCATCCGCAGGGCCGTTGTATGACATCTTCACCTCACGGGCAGCCTCGGCCCCGAAGGGGACCACCAGACAGAACGCCATAACCGCACAGAGCACCGCAAATCTTCCGAGTTTCACCTTTCACTACCTCCTTCAGGATGAAATTTGGTTCTTCTTCCTCCGGCCTCCCGGAGGACAGCTTCCATTCTTCCACACTTTGGCTTTGCAGTCCAGACAGAGACCGGTATGATGTTTCCCCTGTTCCGCTTCTATCCTCTCCTGTCCGGGAATCCCCGGGGTGAGAAAAAATCTGAGGCGGCGCTCGCTGGCCTGACCTTGAGCATGGCAGCCACAGCACCGTAAAGTTCCGATATCTCAGCCGAAAAACCCCGGTTGCTGTTAATGATTCTCGCAAACTGATTCTGTACCTCCCAGAGGTTTACGTCCCACTTTCTCTTGCCGAGAAAGTCCAGAAGAGCATAAAGCTCCCCGAGGACAGTGCTGTCGCCGGGGGATTCCCCGAGGCCGGCGAGCAGTCTCTCGAGACGGAGGGCCGCTCCATGACGGAGCGAAGGCAAATCCAGGGAGATTCCCCAGGTTTCTGCGTCGGCAACCCGCCGCTCCAGGAAGACCAGGTCGAGAGGGACACTCTCCAGGGCTCTTCTGAGATCATCGTTGAGCACCACTTCAGCTGCACTTCTGAAAGCGTCCGGCGCAGGCATTGAGAGGGCAGCGAGGAAAGACATGACTTCCGAATAATCCCGTACCGTTTCCCTGAGCATGTCAGTGACAAGGGCAACGTCCTCGGAGATGATAAGGTTGAGAATTCTCCGCTGTTCGTCTTTAAATAGGTGGCGGAGTGAATAGACGTTGTGGCCGAAGAAATCGACCAGGGCCTGTTCATCTTCGTCCCTCAGTGCGGATTCTATCCTCTCCCGCACTCCGTTTCCGTTTTCCGGTGCCGACTTCCGCGTCACCCCGCACAGAACATCCCGGCCTCCCCGGTAGAGAGCCGCCACAAAGAGATCAGCTTTTTCGAAGGTTATCCCGGACAGAATTCCGAGATATCCGAGGACATACCTGTTGTTTCCGCTGTCCTTTCTTTCGAGGGAGCACCCGGAAATACGGTAGGAGGAAAAGGCACAGCGTTCGGGGGAACAGACCCCCTGTCTCCCGGGAGAGAAAAGACATGATACCGCGAAATGAGCCCCCGCCCGCAGCAGATCGGCCCGGAGAGGCTCGACAAAGATATCGAATATTCTCCGGCCGTCCCGAAACTCGGCAATGTTGCTCCTTGCCTCGGCAAGCTTGTTCCTGAACGAATCCCTCACGTCCTCCGGCGGGGAAAAACGCTCCCCAAGTTCCAGGGCCCTCGCCGCGTAGGCGAGCACCTGAAGGGTCTCTATCCCGGACAGTTCGTCGAAGAACCACCCGCAGCTTGTGTACATGAACATAAGGTTTCTCTCCATCTCGAGGAGAGTGACCAACCGTGTCATTTCTTCGAAGGAGAGCTTTCTTCCTGACTCTCTTTCGAGAAATTCCCGGATCTTTTCCTCGCTTCTTCCCGGGAGGACAGAAACGTACCTGTTTCGGACACCGTAGGGATCAGGGAAGAATTCGGCTCCTTTTTCGGCGAAAAGGGGAGAGAGGCTGTCGCGGAGTCCGTCAAGCGCCTCTCTCAGCGGATTTCTCCAGCCCTGGCTCCAGCCCGGCCGGGAATGGGCGGAGCACCCGCAGTCGCTCCGCCATCTCTCTACACCGTGGACGCAGCTCCATGACGAATTCTCCACAATCCTGACCTCATCGGCCGGGGGATGTTTTTCAAGATATTCTCCAAAGATGGTAAGGTCTGCTTTTCCGCTCATTTCAAGCCGGTCGAGACAGAACGCAAGAGCCATGTCACCGTACTTGTGGTGATGCCCGAAAGTCTCTCCGTCGGTGGCCACAGAGAGGAGAGGCGATTCAGCCGAAGATGAGGAAAGGGTCTCCAGGAGCATGGAGGCAAAGGCACTTCCGTTCCGGAGAGCTTCGCCGAAGGCAACCTGCTGGGCGAGTCCCCCGTGATAGAAAAAAAGAACCATGTTTTTTCCCGAGGGGAGAGGACACCGGTAGGGGTGAAAAACATTCACACTCTCCCCCGAGACGTCCTTCCAGTTCTCTTCTCCCATGGCTCTCACGGAAGCGGCCTGCCTGGGGGCGAGAATGGTGAAGGCAATCCCGTTTTCAGCAAGGACCTCCAGGGTTTCCGTGTCAACAGCCGTCTCGGCGAGCCACATGCCTTCGGGGTCCCGGCCGAAGCGGGACCGGAAGTCCTCGATTCCCCATATGATCTGGGTTTCCTTGTCCCGACGGTTTGCGAGGGGCATAATCATATGATTGTATACCTGGGCGAGGGCGGGACCATGACCTGAGAATCTCTCGATCCCCAGCCCGTCGGCCCGCAGTACAGCCTCGTATATTTCGGGCCGTTTTCTCTCCATCCATGAAAGAAGGGTCGGACCAAAATTAAAGCTGATGCGGGAATAATTGTTGACGATGCTCCGGATCCATCCTTCCTCATCAAGAATCCTCGCAGCCCCGTTCGGGCCGTAGCATTCCGCGGCAACACGCTCGTTCCAGTCGTGCCATGGTGCAGCCGATTCCTGGATTTCTATGTCCCCGAGCCATGGGTTCTCCCGGGGAGGCTGGTAAAAATGACCGTGAATGCACACCGAAGAGATCATTGGGACACTCCTCTCCCACATTTCGTTTCCAGCCAATTATATCTCAATATTTTACTCAGCACCTGACAGCGCAGCAGAAGAGGACTTTCTCCGCTGGTGTAGAATGGGATGATCGATCGGTCATTTCATTTGGAGGTGTTTTTTCTGGACAGAGCATGCGGCGTCCTGCTTCCCATCCCGTCCCTTCCAGGCGGTTACGGATCAGGAGACCTTGGAAAGCAGGCCCATGATTTCGTGGAGTATCTGGCCCGTTCAGGGCAGACTGTCTGGCAGGTTCTTCCTCTTACCCTGACGGACGGCGCCCTCGGCAATTCACCCTACAGCGCCCCCTCCGCTTTCGCGGGCAATCCTCTGTGCGTTTCTCCGGACGACCTGGTTTCAAGAGGCCTTCTGCTCAGTGACGAGCTTTCCGGGCATCCTCCATTTTCGGAGGACCGCGTCGACTATGGTTCCGCGAGGGAATTCAGGGAGAAAATCCTGAGGCTCGCCTTTTCCCGTTTTTCCCCGGACGAGGAATACTCGGCATTTCTCAGGGAACAGATGTATTGGCTCGACGACTTCGTTCTGTTCTCCGCTCTCAAGGGGGCCTACGGAGGGGCTCCCTGGAACGCATGGCCTGAAGCTGTCAGGGGAAGGGATGAAAACGCCCTGATGGAAGTCTCCGGAGACCTCCGGTGCGAGCTGGACTATCTCCGGTTCGTCCAGTTTCTTTTTTTCTCCCAGATGAAGAGCCTCCGGGCAAAATGCGACGGGGCAGGGGTCGAACTCATAGGCGACCTGCCCATCTACGTGAATTACGACAGCGCCGATGTCTGGGCCAACCAGTCCATCTTCAGCCTGAACGATGACCTTCTGCCTGCAGATGTGGCCGGCGTCCCGCCTGATTATTTCAGCGAGACTGGACAGCTCTGGGGCAACCCCCTCTATAACTGGGAAAAACTGAAGCAGGACAATTTTTCCTGGTGGATTCAGAGGCTGCGCCATTCCCTCTCCATGTTCAGGACAGTCAGAATAGACCATTTCAGGGGCCTTCTTGCCTACTGGGCTGTTCCCTTCGGAGACAAAACTGCGGAACGGGGAACCTGGAAGCCGGTTCCCTCCCGGGACTTTTTCGAGACAATCAGGAGAGAAATGTCTTCTCCGTCCTTCCTGGCGGAAAATCTTGGGGTAATCACCCCGGACGTAACGGAAGCCATGGAGTCCATGGGGTTCCCGGGAATGGCGGTGGCCCTTTTCGCCTTCAGCGGGAGCATGAGGGACAACCCGCACATCCCCCACAACTACCGGAGAGACCTTGCGGCGTACACAGGAACACACGACAACAATACAATAGAAGGCTGGTTTTCCGAAGACGCGTCTGAGGATGAACGACGGATGCTCCGGGAGTATGCAGGCCGATCCGTGGACGGAGACAGTGCAGCTGACACTGTCATCCGGCTCGTCCTGTCCTCCGTAGCAGAACGGGCCGTGGTGCCGCTGCAGGACTACCTGGGACTTGGTTCTGAAGGAAGGATGAACACCCCGTCAATTCCATCGGGAAACTGGGAATGGAAGGCCCGGCAGGAACACCTCTCAGAGGGGCTCTCCCGAAGGATGGCGAACCTTGCTGGCATCTACGGAAGAAAGTAGCCTCCCCCCCTCCAAGAAGGGTGAACTTTCTGGTAATATTAAAACAGAACAAGAGAGGGAGGAATCATTCTCATTATGACATCCATGCACCAGAGAGAACTCGGCAGTTCAATACGGAAACTTATGGAAAGCGATCCCGCTTTCCGGCCTGTGGCCTACCTTTCCATGGAAATCGGCATAAAGGAATCACTTCCCACCTATTCCGGCGGCCTCGGCATCCTGGCGGGTGACATCCTGAAAAGTGCGGCGGACCTTGGCGTTCCCATGGTCGGGCTGACCCTGCTCTACCGCAAGGGGTATTTTGAGCAGTCCTTCAATTCCGACGGATGGCAGACTGAAAAGCCTGTGCTCTGGCAGCCTGTGCAGGAGCTGACCCTCCTGCCGAACCAGGTGTCCCTGACGCTCCAGAACCGTGAAGTTCATGTCAGGGTGTGGCAGTACGAGATCATCGGTGCCACAGGGTTCCCTCTGCCGGTGTATTTTCTGGACACCGACTTCGACAACAACCATCCCGACGACAGAAAACTCACGTGGCACCTCTACGGCGGAGACCAGATATACCGCCTGTGCCAGGAAATGGTCCTCGGGGTCGGAGGGCTTCGGATGCTTCGGGACCTGGGCTACAAGAACATCGAGACCTTTCACATGAACGAGGGGCATGCGGGTTTTCTCACCCTGGAACTCATGAGGGAGCAGGGGTACTATGACCCCGAGAAGATCAGAGACCAGGTGATCTTTACCACCCACACCCCCGTTCCGGCGGGGCACGACTTCTTCCGCTTCGACCTCGTGGACAAGGTCATCTCCCAGGAGGCGCTCTCCAACCTGAAACGCATGCTCCCCAACGCCGACGGCGTTTCAATGACAGAACTGGGCATCAGGTTCAGCCGCTACGTCAACGCTGTTTCAAAAAAACACGCCGAGGTGAGCAGGAATATGTTCTCCATGCCGGAGATCGACTGGGTCACAAATGGCGTCCACCCCGGAACATGGATCAGCAGCGGCATGAAGCGGCTCTTCAATACCCATATCCCCGGATGGGACCGCGATCCCGGCAGACTGGTCCAGGCGGTGAAAATTCCTCAGGATGAGATCTGGACCGCTCACCAGGCATCCAAAATGCGCCTTCTCGCCGGCATCATGGAGCAGACCGGCCGCCAGCTCGAACCCGACGTTCTCACCATCGGCTTCGCCAGGAGGGCGGCCCAGTATAAAAGAGCCGACCTTCTGCTGTCCAACATCAAGCGGCTCATGGAGGTCGGGGCGGGGAAGATACAGCTTGTTTTCGCGGGGAAAGCCCATCCCCGGGATGACGGAGGCAAGGCGGTACTTCAGAGATTGCTCTCGGCATCCCAGAAAGTGGATGAAATGATACCCATCGTCTTCCTGGAAAATTATGACATGGAGAAAGGCGCTCTCATCACCCAGGGAGTGGATCTCTGGCTCAACACCCCCATCCGTCCCAGGGAGGCCTCGGGCACGAGCGGCATGAAATGCACGCTGAACGGAGTAATGAATTTTTCTGTTCTCGACGGGTGGTGGATCGAGGGCTGGATCGAGGACGTAACCGGCTGGTCGGTCGGCCCCGAGCCCAGCGAATCGGACATGATGAACTACGACGAGTCTCTTGACGCAATCGACCTCTACGAAAAACTCGAGAACAAAATAATCCCCACGTACTACCAAAACAGGGAAAAGTGGATTTGGATGATGCAGCGGACCATCGCCCTGAACGGGAGCTTCTTCAATACCCACAGGGTCGTTCGGGAGTACTGCGAAAAGGCGTACAATATTAGTTTCCGGGGGATGTGATACTCATGAGTTCCAGCCTGGGAGGAAGGACGATGAAGGTACTGCATGTCAGTCCGGAAGCAGTGCCCTTCAGCAAGGTGGGCGGGCTCGGCGACGTAGCGGGATCACTCCCGCCTGCACTCAGGCAATGGAGTACGGACTGCCGGCTGCTTACGCCGGCCTGGGAGGGTGTGCTTGACAGAGCGAGAGATCTTGGTTTTTCCCTTTCTAGAATTTCCAGAAAGGTCGAGGCGGTCATCCGATGGAAAATCCACAGAGGAACGGTCTGGAAATGCACGGGCCATGGAACTGTTGCCTATCTTCTGGAAGAGCCGTCGCTCTTCGGCAGCATGGTCTACCCGCAGGAACTGACTCCGGAGACGGCAGCCCCCTTCCTCTTTCTTTCCCTCGCTGCCCTGGACTTCCCTGCGGCGGCACTCTGGAAGCCGGACATCCTTCACTGCCACGACTGGGGAGCCGCTCCCCTTCCTGCCGCGCTTATGTGGCATCTGCACTTCAGGGACTTCAGGGATGACTATAAAACAGTCTTTACAATCCACAACCTTGCACACCAGGGACTGCTTCCCCTTGATTCCCTGAAAGACTGGGGAATGGGGGATGACGCCGCCCGTGTCGACGGAATGGAGTTTTTCGGCCTGGCAAACCTGCTGAAGGGGGCCCTGGTCGCCTGCGATGCCATTACCACTGTCAGCCCCGGCTATGCGGAGGAAATCACGACGGAAGACGGAGGAGAGGGACTCGGAGGCCTGCTGCGGAGCCTTTCCGGCAAGCTCACCGGAATTCTGAACGGCCTTGACGACCGGTACTGGGATCCCCGGACAGATTCCCTCCTTCCTGAGCGGTATTCCCCCGGAGATCTTTCAGGAAAAGCTGCCTGCAGAAGGAAACTCCTCGAAAGGGCTGGCTGGAAGGACAACGGGGGCCCCCTGCTGGTTTCCGTGACAAGGATGGTGGAACAGAAGGGCTTTTCCATCCTTCTGCCCGTGATCGAAAAGCTCTCCGGAATGAACTGCCGCCTTTTTCTCATCGGATCAGGTCAACAGGAATACGAAGAAGCTGCCGCACAGGCGGCCGCCGCTTTTCCCGATTCGGTCTTCCTGTTCAGGGGATTTGATGAAGGCCTTGCCCATCTCAGCTACGGGGGAGGAGATTTCTTCCTCATGCCGTCACGGTTCGAACCCTGCGGCCTCTCCCAGCTCATTGCGCTCCGGTACGGAACAGTACCGGTCGTTCGGGCTGTCGGCGGATTGCGTGACACCGTTATCGACCATGACGCTCCGGGGGGGAATGGTTTTCTTTTCGAGGAATACACCCCTGAAGCATTTCTGGACACCCTTTCACAAGCCCTTGAAGTTTTCCGGAACGAGGAAAAAATGAACAGCCTGATCTCAAGGGGCATGAACGCCGATTATTCATGGAACCGTTCTGCCCCTCTCTATAAAAAGCTGTACGAATCTCTTCTTCCCTGACGGCAGACCACCCCAGGGAAAACACAAAAGCATCCGAACCGGAATCCCATACAGCCGAAGGGGGTATGCTCCATGCAAGTTGGCAAGTACGGCCGCACCCTGGGCATCGTCCTGGCGGGAGGCAAAGGCGAACGGCTCATGCCTCTCACAAAGTACAGGGCAAAACCCGCGGTCCACTTCGCGGCAAAATACAGGATCGTGGACTTTGCGCTCTCAAACCTCGTCAACAGCGGCATTTTTTCAATTTATGTTCTTGTCCAGTTCAAAAGCCAGTCCCTGAACGAACACATCGAACGGGGCTGGCAGTTCGGCGGAGCCCTTCGGGGCCGCGATTTCTTCATCACCCTGGTTCCAGCCCAGATGTGGAGAGGTGAGCACTGGTTCCAGGGAACAGCGGATGCTGTCTACCAGAACCTCCACCTCGTAACCCTCTACGACGCCGACCGGGTGGCAATCTTTGCGGCGGATCATATATACAAGATGGACGTTGACCAGATGCTGGCCTACCACATCAACAACTCAGCCGACATCACGGTAGCAGCCAACGTGGTTCCAACCTCGGAGGCATCAGCCTTCGGATGCATAGACACGGACGAAGCCGGACGGATCATCGGGTTTGTGGAAAAACCGGAGAACCCGCCTGAGATTCCGGGCAACCCGGGCTTCACCTATGTTTCCATGGGCAACTACATCTTCGAACGGGAGATTCTCGAAGAATCCCTGATCGAGGACGCCAAACTGCCCACAAGCCACGACTTCGGGAGGGACATCATCCCGAAGCTTGTGGGAACATCAAGGGTCTTTGCCTACGACTTCTCCACAAATGTACTTCCCGGAAAGGAGACATCATCCTTCTGGAGGGAGGACAAGCCCTACTGGAAGGACGTGGGAACCATCCGGGCCTATTGGGACGCCCACATGGACCTCCTGAAACACGACTCGGAGATGACGTTCTACAACCCCCAGTGGCCCATACGTACAGTATCATACGCAGATCCCCCGTCCTACGTCTGTCCCGTAAAGGGCTACACCTGCAACGTGCAGAGCACCCTCACGGCGGAAGGCAGCAGGGTTCTCGGGTCCACAGTTGAATCGTCGGTTCTTTCCCGGAACTGCGTCATCATGCCCGGCTCCTCAGTGGAGGAATCAATCATCGGCGAAGGAGTCGTGGTGGGAGAGAACTGCCGTCTCAGAAGAGTCATTATCGACAGCCACAACATCATTCCACCGAACACCGTCATGGGGTTCGACGAGGAGCATGACAGGGAGCGGTATACCGTTGACCCGGGATCAGGCATCATCGTGGTGGGGATGCCGAAGATGCAGCTCCGCAAATCCATCGAAAATCCCAAGGAAGGCTTCGACTGGTCAAGTTTCAGCTGAAGATTGTGAAACATCAGGGGGGAGGCCCGGGCCTCCCCCCTGTGTTTTCAGATCGGATGGAAACAAGACTTCACAGGGGCCAGACCAGCAGGAGCATGGGAACGGAGACGACGATGACCAGCAGGTCCGTGGGCAGTCCCATCTTCCAGTAATCGCCGAAGGAAAAGCCTCCGGGGCCGAGGATGAGCGTGTTGTTCTGGTGTCCTATCGGTGTCAGGAAGGCACAGGAAGCGCCGATTGCAACCGCCATGAGGAAGGGGTCCGGGTTCACGCCCAGGCCTGCTGCGGCACTGATTGCAATGGGCCCCATGACTGCCGCGGTAGCGGCATTGTTCATGAAGTCAGTAAGAATCATGGTTCCCGCAAGAATGGCCACAAGCCCGACCTCGGGGTCCCCCCGGGCAACCGAGGCAAGGAGGAAGTTCGCTATGAGGTCTGCGGTTCCAGTATCCGCCAGGGCATCCGCCAGGGGAAGCATGGCGCCGAGGAGGACAACCACCGACCAGTCCACCGCCGCATACACGGATCCCAGCGGCACGATCCGGAGAAGGACAAAGGCAAGGGCTCCCGCGGAGAATGAAACTGCTGCGGGAACAACACCGAAGGCAGCAAGAAGAACGGACGCTCCCATGACGAGGGAAGCGGCGAGGGCCTCTCCTTTCTTTGGAACCCTGATGTCTCTCGAAGCGAGGGGAAGGCAGTCGTACTCCGATGCAAAGGCGGAAAGCGCGTCGGGGGGCCCCTGCACCAGGAGCACATCTCCCGGGCGGATTGCAGTCGTCCGGAGCCTGGTTACCGACCGGGCGCCTTTCCGCGACAGTGCCAGCAGGTTGATCCCGTACCGCGTGCGGAGGCGAAGCTCTGTGGCGGAGAGACCCGAAAGGGGTGAACCCGGCAGGGCCACGAGTTCACGTACAAGCATTTCGTCGGATATTTCCCTCTCCTCCCTGTCTTTCTCCTGCTCCTTTGTACCCCCCCCCGGCCGCCCCGGATTGAACCGGTACATCTCAAAACTCTGTCTCCGTCGCTCCTCAGCCTTCTTTTCTTCCTCTCCGGGGCTGACATCCTCCTCGAGCCTGAGACCGGCCGAAGAAAGGACGGAGGCGAGCGATTCAGGTTCCGCCTCGATCACCAGGATGTCCCCTTCCCTGAGAACATAGCCCGGATGCGGCGCCACTACGTGAACATTCCCCCTCACCATGCCCACGATCTGGGCGTCAGCGGTGTCCAGCATTGCCTCCACTTCCCTCAGCCTTTTCCCTGCCGAAGAACTGCCTTCCGGAATTCGGACTTCGCTGAGATAGGCCCCCGTCTCGAAGCCTGATCCTTCCTGGCGCTCCCGCTTCGGGACAAGGCGCCATCCCAGGAGCCCGACGAAGAGGACCCCGAAGAACGCAATGGCAGCGCCCACTGGCGTGAAGTCGAACATGGAAAAGGCGCCGAGGCCTTCCCGGGCACGAAAGCCCGAAATGATGAGGTTCGGCGGCGTTCCGATAAGGGTGGTTGTCCCACCGAGGATTGATCCGAAAGCCAGGGGCATGAGGATTTTCCCGGGGGGAAGCCCCTGCTTCTCCGCAGTCTGAAGAGCAGCGGGCATAAGAAGGGCAAGGGCTCCCACATTGTTCATGAAGCCGGACAGCAACGCGGCAAGCCCTGTCAGGGCGAGAATGCTCAGTCCCGGGCCCGTTTCGGCTGGAAGTATTTTTCTGGCGAGGGCATCCACAGCTCCCGTGGTCTGGAGCCCCCGGCTCAGGATAAGGACGGCGATGACAGTGATCACGGCAGGATGGCCGAAGCCTGCGAAAGCACCGTTTCCCGGTATAAGCCCGGAAAAGACTGCGGCGAGAAGGGCTCCCAGAGCCACCACGTCATGGCGGAACCTTCCCCACAAAAAGAAAAACATGGTCATGAAAATAATGACTGATATGGAAACCTGGGAAAGGTTCATGCTCTCACTCCGCCCTTTGCACCGGGTTCCGGAAACGGAACCGTTTTTTCGTATTATAGCTCCTTTCTCTCGTCGGCTGAACATTCCGGGGATTTTCTGCCTAGGGTGCATATAGAAAAGGGGGAGGCTTTCGCCTCCCCCTGTGGTCTATTTCTTGAATATGGATTCGAGGAGTTTTTCCTTGAGGATGTCCTCCGGTTTTTTCGGCTCCTCAGGCTTGGGTTTCGGAGCAGGAGCAGGAGCAGGAGCAGGTGCAGGTGCGGGTTTTACAGCCGGTTTCACTATCTTCTCGAGAATAACCTGCTCCGGAGTTTTGGGAGCCTGGGGCTTCTCCGCCGGTTTCTGCTGCTGGGCAGCAGGTGCTGCAGGCTGCTGGGCTCCCGGGGCGACCTTCAGATTTGATACGGAGGGTTTCTGTACGTTTCCTCCGACAGTCAGCGAGATATCCCGGAAATCAGCCTTTTCCATTCCCTTCTGGGCTCCGCCGAGGATGCCCTTCAGGGCGTCCTCCAGAGAACCTGCCGTTATGCCGCCAAGGGCTCCTCCGGCAAGGGCGTTGATGACCTGGATGTTGACGTTCCCGGAAACGGAAAGCTTCAGGGCTCCCTTGGGGCCAACCGGGCCTTCCGCCGCGAGGTACCTGTAGAGAGGATCGTTCTTGGGGGCAGTCGCCTTTGTTCCTTTTTCGAGTATGATTTTTCCGGTTTCAAGTCTGAAAGGAACCGTGACATCCGTATACCGTATGCCGTTGACCCCATGAAGTTTCGTCACTAAATCGACACCCTTGAAGCCAGTGAGTGCCCCTTCTCCAATTTTGGCGCTTCCCTTGCCTGAAAGGGCAAATTTCGGGGAGAGTCCCCCTGAAATGTTCGCCGATCCCTGGGCGAGACCGGTAATTTTGCCGCCGAGGCCTCCAGTGAAGTCCTGAAGAACTCCGTTCACGTCAACTCCGCTGAACTGGGCGCTGTGGGAGAACTTCATCGTCGATACGTCCAGGGAGCCGCTGCCCGATACCTTGCCGCCGTAAAAGGCTGCATTCCCGCCCTTGCCGGAAAGCTTGTTCCCTTCCAGGACCAGGGGGTAGTTCAAGGCCGTGGCCTTGAGCCCCATGACCGTCAGAGACTGGGATGTGATGGAACCTTCTCCCTTGCCGGAGGCCCCGGCGAATCTCCCCTTGAAGACGGCGTTCACCTTGCCCCCGATGCGGAATTCCTTGGCGTCCGGCATCCCTGCGGTGAGCGCCGCAAGGTCGAGATTGTTTCCGGAAATGTCAACGGTTACGTCTGGAGCAGCTCCAAGCTTCACATTTCCTGTTGCTCCGAGGGTACCCCCTCCGAACTTGGAGCGGAATTCCTCAATCTTCATTTCCTTCGAATTGCCGCTGAGCCCAAGGGATACATCGGAAACCGCCATGCCAGACATGGTGACCTTGGGTGCGGCTGCCTTGACCGTCACAGCAGGATTGGAAATTGGCCCCTTCACCGTGACCGTGCCGTCAACTGTGCCGCCGAGAGGCACGCCCAGCCCTCCAGCGCGGGCGAGGTAGGCGAGATCGGCTCCCCCTATCTTTGCAGTGAAGTCGATGGTCCCGTCCCCCCCCGGCTTCGCCGCGAGGGTTACGCTTCCGGAACCGGTAATTGACCCCTTGCCGCTTTTGACCGAGGCCGAGGGAATATTTATCTTCTGCCCCGTTTTTTTGAGCTTCACGGCAAGATCGGAGAGAGTAATTCCCTTAACCGCAGCGCTGCCCGCCGCTATGTCGAGGTCAAGATCCGCCTTTTCCATGGCTTTCAGATCCCCCGCCAGGGTGGTGGCGACCTTCAGATTCTTGAAAGCAGCCTCATCAAGCACACCCAGGGAAGCAGAGGAGAGTGTGAGATTGATCTTCGGGGCTGCCGCAGTCCCTGTCACCGTCGCTTCCGCAGTCACCGCACCCTTGATCCTGTACTGGGCGATATCGGGGTAGAAGGGAGCTATGGCCCCGGGCTGGAGATTTGCAAGGGAAGCCTTGAGATTCAGCTTCCCGTCCGCTCCTACCGTTCCCGAGCCTGAAAGGGAGGAACCTCTCCACTTGGCCGACGCGCCGGTAATATTGACAGCTTTGCCCTTGAGGGCAAAGGAAACCGCAGGGTCCTCCACCGTTTCTTTTTTGGCGGTGAGCTTGTCGCTCCATGCCTTTCCCGTGATCTCGGGAGCGGCCGCGGTGCCTTTGACTGTCACATCTGCATTCACCGTTCCTGCGAGGGCGAGATCCTTCAGTTCAGGGACAAGGGCCGCCGCCTTCGCGAGATTGAAGGACCGGAGATTGCCCGAAAGATTCAGCTTCGGAGAAGTCATGTAGTCCGAGACGGTTCCCTGGGCCGTGATGGGGGCCCCTTCAAAATTGCTTTTCGCGCTCACCGTTGCCGCCTTGGGATTGATCTTCACCTGGGCAGCCGAGTCGGTAACGCTGTAGCCGAAGGCGCCGAGCGCCGGAGCGCTGAATTCGACAGTACCGTTCAGTGCATCCGCCGCGCCGGCCAGTTTGACGGTGAACTTGTCAATTTCGCCGGAAACGTCGCCCATGTCGGGGTAGAGCTTCTTCAGTTCCGCAACCTTGATGGACGTTCCCGCAAGGTCCAGGTCGAGAACCGGGGGCTTGCCGGGAGCGAATGCAAGGCTCATGCCTCCCGAAAGGGGAATGGCGAGGACACGGGCGTCAAGGTCAGTAACGGAAAGCTTGTCGGTGCCGAGAGCCCACTTGGCCCGGACGCTGTCCACCGGATAGCCGAGAACGGATTTTCCGCTGTAATCCACATCACCTGCGAGAGACGGCGCATTCCACTCCCCCTCGCCCCTGAAGCTGAGGGACACCTTTCCGTCAAAACCGTCGGCGGGAACCACGGGCCAGAAGGCGATGAGCTCCTTCAGGTCCAGATCCTTCAGGGCGCCGCTCACTGCAAGATTGGGAGCGACCCTCCCCGAGGCGGAAACGGAACCCTTCCCCACGTTCAGCGCCAGGGACTTAATGTCCGCAATCTTCCCGTCGAGAAGGACGGCTGTTTTCCCCTTCACGGGGACACCGTTGACCGCAAGGTCAAGGTCCGCATCAATGTCTTTTCCCGAGAAGGACAAACCGAGGGCTTTTATGTCCGCCTTTGCCCACTTTGAGGTCACCGTGCTGTCCACGAGGCGGACTGTTTCCACTGGAATTTCCCCGCCGCCCCCCCCTTCGAAGGTCAGCTGGGATATCTGCCCGGCAAGAGCGTCCGCATCCGTTGCTACCCCGCCCACCGATACAACGCTCAGTTTGGGGGATTTCGAGAGAAGAGACAGCAGGTTGAGCTTTACTTCAAGAAATCCTGCGGAAAAGAGGGGTTTCCCATCCTTCACGAGGCTAATTTTTCCCGTGGTAAATCCCTTGATCGGATTTCCGGAAATTCCGTCAACGGTAAGGTCCGCCCCGAGCATTTCTTTTACTGCCCTGGTCGCCTCACGAACTACAAGGTCGCCGGCAAAATCCATGCTGGCCCCTATGAGGGCCAGACCCGCCAGGCCGACCACTAGAAACAAAGCTACCATCTTTTTCTTTCCCATGGTGTCAGGACCTCCTTTTCTCCCGCCCGGGAAGGACGGGAAGGTGCGGTTTTCTCCGCACGATGGTTTCTCTTCGAATTATAACATTGCCTTATTTTGATTCCTCCGTTAAAAGGCCTTCGGCCACGATGACCGTCCGTCCTTTCAGGGCTGCCTCCACGGTCATTCCGTCCGGGAGGAAGGAGAGGGTCACTGTGTTCACTCCGCCGGGATTGAGCACGTCGACGACGGCATGGGAAACGGAGGGACATCCCTCCCGCAGCATCCAGCAGAGAGCTGAAGCGGTGGAACCGGTACCGCAGGAATCGGTGAGGTCTTCCACTCCCCGTTCATAGGTGACGGAACGAATGGCCCCCTCCCCTCCGCCGGAAACAAAATTGACATTCGCACCGTCCGGGAAAAGATTCGAATCATTCCTCAGAGTTCTCCCCACCTGGATCATCCTCTCCCGGGAAAATTCTTTGTCGGGGAAGATGACTGCATGAGGAACTCCTACCCGGAGAAAGGAAGCGGGAAAAGTCTCATCCAGAACCCTGAGCTGTCTGTTAAACCACCCGTCTTCAAGGGATACGGCTCCCATTCGCAGGTCAACGAAGGGTGAATCTACGGTTGCCTCCATAACTCCTGCAAGGGTTGAGAAACGCTGTTCCCTGCCGGCAATATTCTTTTCGAAAGCGTACCTGGCGATGCATCTGGCCCCGTTCCCGCACATTTCCCCTTCGCTTCCGTCGGCGTTGAAGAGGCGCATGGTAAAATCCGCACCGGAAGAAGGCTCCACGACGAGCACACCGTCCGCTCCAAGGGAATGACGTCTTCTGCAGAACGAAACAGCCGCCCTGGAAAGCCATTCCGTCGTCCACTGTCCCGTCATGTTGTCGATCACAATAAAATCGTTGCCGTTTCCCTGCATCTTCGTAAAGTGAATCACGGTTATCTCCTCCGGTACATTATAAAAAAACTGCATCTCTTCATGCTTTTTGATACGCTATCAAATTTTGCTCCTTGATACAACCGCTTTTTCCCCTGTCTCGATGAATTCCAGCAGGAAAGAAGAAATGAGCTCTGCGGATGGAGGCATCATGAAAAACGAGGGAATAGGGAGCAATCAGGCTTTCCGGGGAATACAGCGCTTCAGGAGCCGCCAAAAGAGGGCTCTATCAGGAGCATCGGGGATATGGAAGTTTTTTTTCGTTTTTTCCCTGGGTGGACACAAGGAATATCGAAAAAAACTCGCCGCCCGGATGATCCCGGGCGGCGAGTTTTCGTTCAGCCTCCGAGGTAGGCCTTGATGATCTCGGGGTCCCGCGCGAGCTCAGGTCCGCTGCCGCTCTTGATGAACCGCCCGGCCTCGAGGATGTATCCCCTGTCGCTGATCTCCAGCGCCTGGGTGGCGTTCTGCTCCACGAGCAGTACGGTCATTCCCGCGTCCCGGATCTGGAGAATGGTCTCCATGAGGGTGTCCACCACGATGGGCGCCAGGCCGAGGGAGGGTTCGTCAAGGAGAAGAATCCTGGGACTTCCCATGAGGGCCCTGGAAATGGCCAGCATCTGCTGTTCCCCGCCCGAAAGGGTGCCTGAACGCTGCTTCAGCCGCTGCTTCAGAATGGGAAAGAGGCGGAAACACCGCTCATAATCTTCGGCAAGCCGCTCATCCTTCTTTCTCCTGTAGGCTCCCATGACCAGATTTTCCTCCACGGTAAGGGCAGAAAACAGGCGCCGTCTCTCCGGAACAAGGGCCAGCCCCCTGGCTACCACTTCGTGAGGTTTCGCGGGAAGGGGCTTTCCGAAAATTTCCACGGTACCAGCGGACCTCTCCGCAACACCAGCCAGGGACCACATGATGGTGGATTTCCCTGCCCCGTTGGAACCGACGATGGACACTATTTCCCGCTCTTCGAGTGAGAAAGAGATCCCCTGGACGGCGTGTATTGTGCCGTAATGGACATGGAGATTGTCAACCCGCAGTGCGGTCATGTCTCTTCTTTCCTTTCCCGAGGTATGCGGCCACCACGTCCGGGTTTGCCCTGACCTCGTCCGGCGTTCCCGCTGCGAGGAGCGTGCCGAAATTCATCACCACGATGGGGGAGCAGATGTTCATCACCAGGTCCATGTGGTGCTCGATGAGGAGGATTGTTACTCTGAAACGGTCGCGAACCTCTGCGACAAGTCGAGCGAGGCTTCGGGTCTCCTCGGGATTCATTCCTGCCGCGGGCTCGTCGAGAAGCAGGAGCTTCGGCTGGGTGGCAAGGGCCCGGGCGATCTCCAGCTTTCGCTGCAGTCCGTAGGGAAGGGTGTTTGCCTGCCATTCCGCGTACTGTTCGAGCCCCAGGGAACGCAGAAGATCCATGGCCTTTCCGTGGAGGTCTCTTTCCATGCGGCGGCTCCCCGGAGATCCGAGCAGTGCGCCGAGGAAACTGCATTTTTCTCTCTGCAGCAAAGGGGTGAGCACATTTTCAAGGCATGTTCGCCTGTTGAAGAGACGGATGTTCTGGAACGTCCTGGCGATACCCTTTCTGACGATGGCATCCGGACGGAGTCCTCCCATCTCCTCCCCTTCGAAGAGGATGGTTCCCTCCGTAGGACGGTAGATGCCGGTGACCAGATTGAACACGGTTGTCTTTCCCGCTCCGTTGGGGCCTATGATACCAGTGATGGAACCTTCCCCGACCTCAAAGGAGAATTCCTCCACCGCACGGATGCCCCCGAAGGCCTTCGTGAGTCCCTTCACCTCGAGGAGAGGTCTTCCGGACGCGGTCATGACCGGAACCTCCCTTCCGAATTCCTGTTTTTCCGGAAGAACCCGGAGAGTTCGGAGTATCCCATGAGCCCCTGGGGCCGATAGACCATTATGAGCACGAGAAGAAGACCATAGGCCACAAGGCGCCACATCTGGGCCACACGAAGAGCCTCTGGAAGTCCGATGAAGACAAAGGAGGCGATGAGAGGGCCGGAGATGCTGCCCATACCGCCGGCGATAACAGCCGCAAGAAGCTGTGTGGATTGGACCAGGGTGAACATGACCGGCTGGATGAAGGAGAGAAAATGGGCCAGCAGTCCGCCGGAGAGTCCGCAGTACACGGCGCTCACCACAAGGGAGAGGAGCCTGGTGCGAAAGAGCCGCACACCCGCCATCTCCGCGGCAACAGGATCCTCCCGGATGGCGATGCAGGCAGCTCCCCACCGTGACCGGAGAAAGTTCCTCGCCACAAGCACGCCCCCCGCGAGGCAGACCAGCACCACTGGCAGGGTGGTGAATCCGTCGATGCCCGGGAGCCCTCTTGCGCCGTTTGTAATTTCAAGGTTTTCAAGAATGACGCGGAGCGCTTCGCCGAATCCGAGTATGGCTATGGCGAAATAGTCGCTCCGAAGCTTTGCCCGAAGGGTGGGGACCCCGATGACAAGGCTGACAAGGCCGGCCGCTGCTCCGCCGGCGGCGAGTGCGAGATAGAAGGGAACGTAGTAGTAGTATGTCAGGATCGCCGAAGTATAGGCACCAACGGCGACAAAGGCAGCGTGGCCCAGTGAGAAAAGTCCCGTGAACCCTGTGAAAATGGAGAGTCCGAGAACGGCGATCATGTTGATGCACGCGAGAATCACGATGGAGAGTATATAATCCATGGCTACACCTTTTCCTCGCTGTCCTTGCCCCAGAGGCCGTTGGGTCTCCAGACGAGGAAGGCGATCAGGAGCGTAAAACTGAACACATCGCGAAGTACGCTTGATACGTAGGAAGAGACGAAGGTCTCCACGACGCCGAGGAGCAGCCCCCCGGCCAGGGCTCCCGGAAGGCTGCCAAGGCCGCCGATGACGGCGGCGATGTAAGCCTTGTTGGTCACCCATCCCATGGTCGGGTAGACGAGATATTTTATTCCCAGAAAGACTCCCGCCACGCCGGCAAATCCTCCGGCCAGAAGGAACACAATGGCGATGAGCCTGTCAAGGTCAACTCCCATGAGGGAGCACATGGTCATGTCCGATACACCGGCCCGGATGGCGATACCGGTGCGTGTGCGTGTTATGAAGAGGTGGAGTCCCAGAATAGCGGCCAGGGCAAAAAGGAATGCGCCCAGGTCGAGAAGGCTGACACTGCTTCCGCCAAGGGAGACCACCTGCCGGCCGAAAAATTCGGGGAAGGCGTAGAATCTGGAGCCTATGGTGGCGTAGACCAGGTTCTCGAGAAACACGGCACACCCCATGGCACTGATCATGAGGTACAGGGACGGAGCTTTCCGTCTGCGGAGGCTCGAATAGGCAAGCCGTTCATTGAGAACGGCTATGATCCCCGCACCCGCTATACTGCCCGCGAGGACGAGGCCGAATCCCAGGCTGAGCTTCGTCGCCAGGGCAAGACCCACATAAGCGCCGAGCATGATGACTGCTCCGTGGGCAAAATTGCTGAAGTTGAGCACGCTGAAGACAAGGGAGTACCCCACAGCCATCAGGGCGTAGATGCCTCCTATGGAGAGGCCCGTTATCAGTGTCTGAAGGAACAATCCGGCCCACACATCCTTTGAGCGTATTGGGAAAAGCCGTCTCTCTCCGGGGTTCCCGGTCCCGGAGAATTTGGGTGAACAGGGGGGAGCGCCCCTCGGAAGGGGGCTCCCCGGCCTGAAATGCAGCGTTCTATTCGACGGAGAAGTACTTCTTCACGAACTTGAAGGTCTTGTTGGCCACATCCACCTGCTGGATCACAGCAGGCTTGTCGAGAGGGTTGTGATCCTCGGGGTTGATGGTGAGAGGGCCGCTGGTAACCTGTATGTCCTTCAGATTGGCGAGGGCGTCGGCGAGCTTGGCGCCGTCTGTGGTCCCGGCCTTCTTCAGTCCTTCCACGATCATGATGAGGGCGTCCTGGGCCATGACGGGGTTCGGAAGCACGGGCTCCTCGCCGAAGGCGGCCTTGTACTCTGCCACGAACTCCTGGATATCAGGATCGGCGAGGTCAGCGAGGTTCACAAAATAACCGCCGTCGATGGCGCTTCCCCCGAGTTCGATGAGGTCGGGGCTGCCCCAGTTGTCCGTTCCGAGAAGAACGGCGCCGATGCCGAGATCCCTGGCCTGTTTGGCGGCCATGGCGGCTTCCTTCTGGCTTGTGGGGATGAAGATGACGTCAGGAGCGAGATCCTTCATCTTGCCGAGCTGTGCCCTGTAGTCGAGCTCATCGGTCCGAAAGGCTTCCTTCGCCACGATGACGCCGCCCTTCTCAACGAAGGCCTCCTCGAAGTACTTCGCAAGCCACTGGCCGTAGTCGGATCCCACATCGTACAGAATGGCGCCCTTCTTCGCGCCGAGGTCGGTCACGGCAAACCGGGCCGCCACCGTTCCCTGGAAGGGATCGATGAAACAGGGCCGGAAGGCGAAAGGACGGACCTTGCCTGACCTCTGGTCGATGGTCACGAAGGGGTTGGTGGCGGTGGTGACCACCATGGGAATGCCCGCCCTCTCGAACACGGGGGCGGAAGCGATGGAGTTGCCGCTCTGGGCGGGCCCGATGACTGCCACAACGCCGTCGGAGACAAGCCGCCGGGCCACGTTCACAGCTTCGACACCGTCATTCCGGTTGTCGTAGCGGACAAACTCGATTTTCTTTCCGAGGACGCCGCCCGCATCGTTGATCTTCTTCGCGAGCATGTCGAGCGCCCGGGCTTCGGACTGCCCCCACATGGAAGCGCCGCCGGTAAGGGACACGGTGTGCCCGATGCGGATCAGGTCATCCGCGACGGCGGTTCCGGCAAAAACAAGGATGAAAACTGCCGCGGTCATCATAAGGATCTTTCTCATTTCTCTTCTCAACCTCCCTGGTATATGGCGTTCATTCTCAATCCGCTTCTCCGCCCTGACCGGAAACAGTTTCCGGCTCAGGAGGGGATCCGCCCGGCACCGTCGTTTTCTCGCTGGCCCCACCTCCGATTATGATGTTCTCCCTTACTGAAGATGCTCCGGGATCCTGTCCCACCTGAGCACATCGTCATACGTCTGGCGCTCTGCGATTACGTCTGCCTTCCCGGGGCTGACCAGCACTGCAGCCGGTCTGGGAATGCGGTTATAGTTGCTCGCCATGGAAAAGGTATACGCCCCTGTGTTCAGCACGGCGAGCACGTCGCCCCGCTCCAGGGCAGGAACCTTCAGCCCCTCGATAAGCACGTCCCCGGACTCGCAGCACTTGCCCGCCACCGTTACCGTGGCGCTTGCCTCCATGTTCATCTTGCCGGCGGCAACGGCCCAGTACTTCGCACCGTACAGGGAAGGCCTTGGATTGTCCGTCATGCCGCCGTCCACTCCCGCGTAGGTCACCATTCCGTCCACGGTCTTGACCGCCTGGACTGTATAGAGTGTTATTCCGGCCTCGGAGACAATCCACCGGCCCGGCTCGATAACCACCCGCGGCATGGGAATGCCTTCAGATTCACACCCCGCTGAAAGAGCCTCCATCATGGCATCGGTGAAGGAGTCAATGGAGGGACTCTTTCTTTCGGGGTCAAACTCGACACCGTATCCTCCGCCCATATTGAGCTCATCTGCGATAAAGCCAAGGTCCCTGGAGAATTCCGCAAGAGTTTTCACCACTATGCCGACAGCCATGACATGGGAGGTGTTCTCGAAAATCTGGGATCCGATGTGGAAGTGAAATCCTTTAAGGGAAAGGCATTGTGATTTTCTTGCCTTCTGAACGGCATCACGGAGTGAATTGCCCGAGAGAGGGAAACCAAACTTGGACCCTGTTTGGCCGGTAAGGATATATTTATGGGTGTGGGCGTCCACCCCCGGGGTCACCCTGAGAAGTATGTCTGCCTGTTTCCCGGCAGCACGGGCTACTTCTTCAAGGACATCAAGTTCGGACGGGCCGTCCACCACGATGCGCCCCACACCAGTTTCGAGGGCATACCGCAGTTCTTCCGCCGTCTTGCTGTTTCCGTGAAAGAAAATCTTCTCCATGGGGAATCCGGCAGACTTTGCAGTATGGAGTTCTCCTCCGGAGACAACGTCCAGCCCCAGCCCTTCCGCGGCGATGATCCTGCACATGGCCAGGGGAAGAAAAGCCTTCCCCGCGTACACCGCAAGGGAGTTTTTCCACCGGTCCATGAAGGACTCCTTTACAGCCCTGCAACGGGCTCTGACCGCCTCCTCGGAGAGGACATAGAGGGGCGTACCGAATTGGGCCGCCAGCTCCGTCACATCCCACCCTCCGAAGAGGAAATGGCCTTTCTCATTCACGTTCTTGTGCCCCACCCCGCCTGCACCTCTTTCTTTTCCCCGGACCGGGGAATAAAAAACGACCCGCCCCCGACGAAGGGACGAGTCGTTGATCTCGCGGTACCACCCTGCTTGGGCGCCGGAATGCGCACCCCGCTCTAGGCCCTGTGACGGGAGCCTCCCGGAGGCATACTTCCGGTTCAGGAAAAACCGTTTCAGCCCCGGCTCCGCAGTCTTTAGGCCTTCTGTTTCTGCCGGGGAAGCCTCTCAGCCTGCGAACTTCCCTCTCTGGCGACAGATTCTCTTCATAGGCCATTCTGCATCATCGCCTGTACATTTTTGTTTCGGACATTATATCCAGTAGGGGGAGGAACGTCAACCGAAATTGAGGAATTTCTCAGGCCCCTTCACTGCATTCGTTTCCATCATCCTGAAAACCGCATTTTCTCACTCCCCGACAGGATTCGGCAACAGGAACATGAAAGGCGGAACACACGGTATTGACAGCGGAAATGGAGGCGTGTATTCTGAATCTACATTGAATATCACTCGTTTGCAGTGATATAAACATTGGTTTAATACGGAGGAGAGATCATCATGAAAAAACTGCTGCTCGCACTTCTGGTCCTGGCCGTTGCGGCCACCGGCGGATGGGCCGATGTCATGGCCAAGGACGTGATTCTTGTGGGAACGGAAAGCACGTACCCCCCATACGAGTTTCGCGACGAGAAGAATAACCTCAAGGGCTTCGACATTGAACTGATGGAAGCCATAGCAGGGAAGATCGGGAAGAAAATCGAGTGGGTGGATATGCCCTTCGACAGTCTTATTCCGTCACTGCTGGCAAATAAGATCGACATCGTGGCGGCGGGAATGAGCGCCACGGAGGAGAGGGCCAAGAAGGTCGCGTTCTCCGCGAACTACGAAATCTCCATAAGCGCTTTCATCGTGAAGGCGGACAACGACTCCATGAAGCTTCTTGGCGACATGAAGGGCAAAACGGTGGCAGTGCAGCTGGGGACAGTCCAGGAAACCTATTCCCAGACCATTCCGGATGTTACGGTGAAGTCCTTCCAGAAGTTCGACGACTGCGTGCGGGAAGTTATCCTGGGACGGGTTGACGCCACCCTTATGGACACCCCCGTGGCAAAGAGCTACGTGGAGCACAAGGATTTCCAGGGGAAAATCAAGGTCGCCTTCGAACAGGAAATCACCGGTTCCGGAAAAGCCCTTGCCATGAATCTCGGCGAAAAGGCCTTTATCGAGGCGATCAACGGAGCCCTCGCGGACATGGAGAAGAGCGGCGAACTCGCGAAATTGAAAGAGCTGTGGTTCAAGTAAAATTCTGCGGGAACTAGCGAAGCCCCCGGCCCGTACGGGCCGGGGGCTTTTTTATTCCATGTCCGCCCTGAGGACAATGCAGTTTCCCGATCCGACATAGACAAGGGGTCCCTGGGGAACGCGAGGAGTCATCCACTCCAGGGCGTCGCAGAAAGAGGCAAAGACTTCCCCGGGAAAGGGTGTCCCCTTCCTCTCCGTAACCAGTGCGGCCGGATGTCCCTTCATATCGGAGGGAAATTTGAGGGCGATGAAGCCGGGTATGGTAAACTCCCTCTCAAGCTGACTGAGGAGTGCCCTGGGATCGGCAAGTGCCAGCGGAAGGTCCCTGGCGAAGTTTCCCGGGCCAAGGCCGTCCTCGAGCCCCGCGCAGAGAATGAGCCCTCCTCCCGGCATCAGGGCTCCGAGGGAAGCTGTGATACTCTTGGTAGCCTGGTAAAGATCAATATCGTAGGGATATCCTCCGCTTGAAACCACCACGAGGGCTGCTTTCTCCGGGATGTGGAGGGTCTGGAGCGCCCTGGCCATCTCCACCCCTTTCCTCCACGCCTCTCCGAGGCTCCCGGCAGTATAGCAGCGGGGCTTGCCGGTTCCGTCAGGGACAACATTGAGCAGAAATATCGTTCTGCCCTCTTCCAGGAGCCTGCCGTATTCCTCCATATCCTCGGCGGCGGCGTTTCCCGAAAGGCGCCCCACGTTGATTTCAAGGCCTTCGATTCCCCCTCTCAGCAAGAGTCCGTGGTTGTTCTGGACGGACTTCCTTCCGCTGATGCCTGGCAGAAGAGCCTTTCTTCCCCCGCTGAACCCCGCGAGATCGTGGTACACAATGCCTCCCGCCAACACAAGCAGGTCCGCCTCGAGGGCTTCAGGTGCAATTGCCAGCGGAGTTCCACGGGATGTGACATATCCTGTATCAGCGACTTTCGCCGGGTCAGACCAGAGAATCCTGTCTCCGGGAAGGGCGGAGGGGCCAAGGAGAAGAGCTTTCTCTTCTTCGGTGGGCGCCCTGTGAAGCCCGGCACCGATGATCCACGTTACCTGGACACCTTCGCCGATTTCCTTCCTGAGCGCTCCGGCCATGAGCGGCACGTTCTGCCACAGCCGCGTGGCGTCAGGAAGAACCACGGCGATTTTCCGCGCGTTTTCTGAAAGGGATGACAGGCGGAGAGAATCAAAGGGAGCGGCGAGAGCCTCTTCCGGAGTTCCCGAAGAAAGGCGCTCCCCCCGGGGAGCGGGAATCACCACGTCCCGTGGAGGCGTCCAGGGGATGGTCTTTCTTCCAAGGGGTATGTTGATTGTGCGTTCAGACATTCTCTTTCTTCTCCTCAGAAAGCCCCGAAGGGCCCGATACGGCGTAATACGTTTTCGGCCTGCCGGGACGACCGTCCTGGACCCCTGCACTTCTCACGATGAGCCCCCGCTCGGCGAGATATTCCAGGTACCTGTGGGCGGTTACGTAGGCCAGGCCGCAGGCGGCCGCCACGTCATCGCAGTCCCTTGGTGAAGGGAATTCCTTGAGTTTCTCCAGGACCTTCCGCATGGTGTCCTTGCTGACGCCTTTCTTCCTTTCCTCCCAGTTCAGCTGATCCCTGTGAGCGCAGAGCTTCTCATGAAGCCGTATTCGGGCTGTAAAATCAGCGAGGCGTATGGGCTTGGAAATGAAATCGTCTGCTCCGGCCAGCGTGAGCTGCGAGGCCAGCTCGCCGCCGTCCTCCACGGTAAGGGCGATGAGAACGAGCTTCGATGAAAGTTCCCGTGCTTTCCGTATGATGTGGAGTCCATTCATGACAGGCATGTGGAAATCCACAAGAAGAATATCCACCTCGTCAAGCCTCACCCACCGGAGGCACTCCTCCGGCTCGCTCGTGGTGAGCATTCGCCACCCTTCCGTGGATGCCATCGCTTCAAGAGTGTAGAGAATGGACCGGTCATCGTCAATTGCACCGATATGAAGCGGCATCATCACTTCTCCTTTCCTTGTCTGCCCTTCCGAGGGTCAGCGCCGTCCGGGCTCCTCCTCCGGGAAGGTTCCCGGCACTGAAAGTTCCCCCGTGATTGTGAACTACCATAGTAACGTATTGCAGTCCAAGGCCGGTCGAATTCCAGCCCGAACCTGATTTCCATTCCGGCGGAAAGCCGGGCCCCTCATCGGAGACGGCAAGGGTGACCTTGTCATCGTCCATGGATACGGACAGGGTGATCGTTCCTCCCCCTGTCTGGAGGTTTGCTTTCCTCGCGTTGTCGAGAAGGTTCACCATGGCCCTTGAGAAGCGGACCACGTTCACTTTCACCGTTTCCTTCAGCACCTGCCTGTCTCCCTCCAGTACCACAGTCTCCCGCCATGGGAACGGGCTGATCTGGGTGAAAACGTATTCCACAAGATCCCCTATGGAAACGGGCCTCCGGAAATCCTCGTGGAGAATCTCTGAAACCATCTCCTCCATGGACCGGGCTGCCTCGCAGATGACGGCACCGTACTTCCCCGCGTTCCCCTCTCCCCTGCCGGAGACTATGACATCCCCGAGACCGAGAATGGTGGTGAGGGGCCGCTTCAGATCATGAACGAGCTGCTGCATTTCCACAAGGCTCCGGTTGCTCAGGCTCTCCTCCCTCAGGCGCGACATCTTGTTCTCCCTGTCCCTGAGAAGGGCCATGTCGTTCAGCCTTGCGCTGTAGGTTACCATCAGCTCGGTTGTGAGGACGCCGGAAAAAAAGAGACCGGCAAAGACCGCGCTTCCCGACCAGTTGAGAAGACCCTCCCTTTCAAGTATCCCTGCCGCCGTTTTCACGGAGGTTGAGAGTTCCCCCCACCCTGCTCCCCAGGCAGTCAGGGAGGGGATGATGTCCAGCCATTGAAAGGAAAAGACGAAAAGGGCCAGTGCAATGGACTTGTAGACCCAGTCGGAGATGCTCCTTGTCAGGTAGCGGAGCACGAGGACGCTGCCCACGCTGAGAATGGCGGGGATGCCGAAATGGAGCTGGATTCCTTCGCCCAGGACAGGAGGAAGAAAATAGGTGAGGGGTATGGCGACCGCAGGAGCCAGCCAGGAGAGGAAGGAGAGGCCTGGATGCAGCCCAGCAAGGCCGTTTCCCGCGAGGAACCAGCCAAGGTAGAGGGCGATTGCACGAATCCCGTTCAGCATGACTACCAGTGCCGCTGCCGTCAGAAGATCGCCGCTGTCCATGGTCTCCGGGATTCGGGCGATAGCGGCGAGGAATGGAGCTGTGGATATCTGCTGCGCCGCTGTCCAGAGAAAAAGGAAGAACAGGGCAAAGGCCAGGTGTTTCTGAGATTGGCTGCGGCTCACTGTTCCCATCGGTCCCATCTCCTGTAAAAAAGAAGAAAAATAAAGAAAAAGATCAACCCTGCAGTGCACATCAGGGTGCTCCGGGGGGTTGTAAACCGTGGGGCCCGGCTTCCGTCAAAGGGAATCCCCGCATCCAGGGCCATATTCTTCATGTTAAGAAAATGGAGCACCGGAATACCTTCCTTCAGGGCACGCTGGAGAACACCGTTCCCGGGAGGCACGGTTCCTTCCGGCGCGGGAACAAAAAAACCTCCCCGGAGAAACTCCGACTCGTTGCCGGCAAAAGTCGCCGCGCCTCCTCCGACACTCACGAGCAGGCGAGGGGCATATTCGGAAATTAGCCTTGTCTTTAAAGTGATCATTTCCTGGAGAGATCCGGCCCTCAGGAAAGGAACCCCTTCCTCCATGGCCGCATTTCTCAGGAGTGCCCGCCCCTCCTCCGACAGGTCGAGCCCCATCTCTCCCCTTCCGCCGAGGGTATACCAGTCCGCCTTCCCGGAGAGGAAGCCCCCCTGACGAAGAGCGCCGGCCATGGCTGGCCATGGAAATGAAGGGTTGTTGGCTCCCCAGGTGGAGGCGCCAAGTGAATGGATCCACAGGATGTCAGCCCCCAGGAACTCCCCTGCGGCAAGGATAGAATACAAAAGCCCCGGGAAGGAGGATGAGGAAAGCACTGCCACGGGGTCTCCCTCGCCTATTCCCAGGGAACGGAAGCGCCGGAGGGCATAGACAGCCCACAGGGGATCGGCAGCGGTCCGCTTCGCCTGGAGGGGGCCGAGAGTCGTGGTTATGCTGCTCCACTCCACTCCGATGAAGCCCGTTCTCTGAGGGTCGATTTCCTCTCCGGGATTCATTTCCCGGCTCTGCCTCCATCGGAAAAGATAGTCCTGGGCATCACGGACCTTGTTCCAGAGCACCTTTTCGTCGCCGACAAGGGTGCTCACGGCGCCGAAAAACCACGCAGCTCCCAGGACCAGGGCAAGAAGGACGAGCTTCAGTCTCGCCTTCAAAAGAAAGGCACGCTGGACCCGGATACGGGGTGTTTTCACGGCAGGCCTCCGGAAAAGGAAAGGAGAAGAGCCGCTCCAAGGGAAGCGGCAAAGGCTGCCGAAAGAGACGCGGCGACCGTGGGAACGATTCCCTGGCGCTGCATGTCTGCGCCAATGAGACCGGGAATGACCCATCCAATCCAGGCGGGGGCCGAGGGGAGATAGCTTCCAAGAAGAACCTTCAGACCGAGGGCGAGGAGCATGGCCGCCCCGGTCCTCTGGCGCCCGTAGATTCCCGTTCTCCGGACAAGAAGGGAGAGAACAAGGGCAACTGCGGCTGCGCAGGCAAAGACTGCCGCCGTTCGTGCCGGGGAAGCCAGTTCCATGGCAAGAAAACCGGGGGTGATGATGCCTCCGGGAGAATATCCCGTCCGGTGAAATAAAAACAGTCCAAGAGCGATTCCAAGGGCAATCAGGAACACATCGGCGTCATTCACCGGCTTTTTCCTCCCCATCCGTTCTTCCCGCCCTCTCAAGCAGGAATTCCAGCGGCACACCTGCCACATTCCCGCATCCAAAAACCTTCCCTTCCGAAGCGACGAAAGCGCAAAGTTCCCCGGAATTCTGAAGAGGAAGAAACGCCGCACCGGACGGCAGAAAAAGAGGGCGGCTTCCCGTTACGGCCACTCTCTTCCAGGAATGGCCCGAAAGCCATGGCAGAAAGGAGCGAAGCCTCGCGACACGGTCCTTTCTCGAGTTGTAGAGTACCGTGGTCTCCTTCCTCTCCCATCCGGTCAACTGGAACAGGCTTTCCGTTGATTCGGGATCGTTGGCGGAAAAGGCCGAGGCAAGTTTCCCCTCTCCCTCGCTGAAGACACGGAAATCGGCAATATCCGGCGGCAGATCCCGGGCGGCCTCAAGGGCATTTCGCCCGTCAAGCCCAAGAAAAGAGCAGACCCCGGAGACAAGGGAAAAATGGGTTTCCCTGAAATCTGCGCCGTCGGGGCAGAAAAAAAGTTCGCACCCCTTCATTCCGAGTATGCGGGATACTGCCGGGACAGCTGCAACGGAACAGGGAAGGATCACCGGCCCACCGTCTATTCCTCCGCAGAGGGCTGCGGCAGCCATCTCCTCGCCGTGGCCCCAGACTTCCTCGTGATCGGGACGGACATTGGTCAGCACGGTGCAGGAAGGCTTCATCCACCGCCATGCGAGGCCCTGCAGCTCCGGGTCCACGGCACTGTTTTCAAGAACCGCTCCCTTCATTCCCCCTGGCAGGGAACGGAGCCACCACCGCATTTCCTCTACGCTGCCGGGGCCGGAGCGGAGAATGAGCGTCTCCTTCCCCCGGATTATCTCCCGGGGAAGAACGCCGGTAATTCTTCCGGCTGCGGAAACTCCCGCCCCCTCGAGAGCCGCCGTGAGAAGGCGGACAAGGGAGCTCTTTCCCCTGCTCCCAGTGACGAGAATCCTGATGGGGATGTGATCAGCCGCCCCGCTGAAAAGCATGGACTGACTGCCCGTCCTCAGGAATGGTCTTCCGAACAGATGGCCACCGACGCCGATGCGCCTATGCGGTTCGCCCCCGCAGAGATCATGGCCTCGGCATCATGCCTGGTACGAATCCCTCCCGACGCCTTGACCCCGAGGCGGTCGCCCACGGTGCGGCGCATCAGCGCCACGTCCTCCGCAGTGGCCCCTCCGGAGGAAAAACCCGTGGAGGTTTTCACGAAGCTGGCTCCCCCCTCCTCCGCCAGCCTGCAGCCGAGAATTTTCTTCCCGTCATTCAGGAGACAGGTCTCGAGGATCACCTTGACGAGGGTGCCTTTTCCGGCGGCTTCAACCACCTTCCGGATGTCCTCCCGGACATAGCCCTCATCTCCGGCAAGGAGACGTCCTACGGGAAGTACCATGTCGATTTCCTCCGCTCCCCTGAAAACCGCCTCTCCGGCCTCGAAGGCTTTCGTCCCGCTCGAGCAGGCGCCGAGGGGGAAGCCGATCACCGTGCAGACCTTCACCCCGGAGCCCTTCAGCTCCCTCACTGCCGTTTCCACAAACGATCCGTTGACGCACACCGAGGAGAATCCGTATTCCTTCGCCTCTGCGCAGAGGCGCCTTATATCCTCAACCCCGGCACCGGGTTTCAGCAGGGTATGATCGATCATGGACGCAAGATGTTTGCTGTTCATGGAACCCCCTCCTCCTCCGCCCATTGTACCAGAGCTTTCAAAAAGAAAAGAAGCGGGACCGCTGCAGCGGCCCCGCTTCTTTTCTTTTTTCCGGTACGCTTCCTGTTTCCGCTGCTGGCCTAGTAGCCCACGGGAACGCCGAGACGCCTGCTGTCTGCGCCTCCGTTCATCCTGTTCCTGGTGTGGTCGAACATGATGCCCTGGGCCGTGCCGAAGTAGCCGCCGAAGGGGCGGATCTCGAGATCATGTCCCCTGAGCTTCAGATAGTCTGCAGTGGAGGGATCGATGCCTTCTTCGACGAGGAGCTTGCCCGCCTTGCCTCCCCCTGCCGGGTTGAAGATGCGGGGCTGCTCGATGGCCTGGTCCATGGGCATGCCGAAGTCAACCACGTTCATTACGATCTGGCTCACGGCGGTAATGATTCGCATGGCTCCTGCCGCCCCGATGGTCATGAAGGGACGCCCTTCGGGATCGAGAACGATGGTGGGGGACATGGAGGAAAGAGGTCTCTTGCCGGGTTCGGGGGCGTTGACGCTTTCCGGGTTCTGGGAGAAGTCGTCCATTTCGTTGTTCAGGACGAAACCGAACTCGGGGACGATCACACCGGATCCGAAGAAGTAGTTCACCGTGTTCGTGGAGGCGACGATGTTGCCCTCGGCGTCCACGACGGAGAAAGAGCTGGTGGAAATGTGCTGGTTTCCGCCGCCGCCCAGGTAGGCCTTCTTCACCTCTTCGTTGTAGGGCCACGGGTCGCCCGCGGGGACGTCCTTCATGACGTCATAACGGCGGATTTTCCCTGCGAGTTCCTTCGCGTATTCCTTGCTCGCGAGCCCCGCGAGGGGAACATTCACGAAGGCCGTGTCGGCCATGTACTTCTGCCGGTCGGCAAAGACCATCTTCATGGCTTCCGCAAGGTGGTGGAGATAGTCGGGAGAATTGTGCTTCATGGACTTCACGGGGAAGTTCTCCATGATGTTGAGGAGCTGGACGATATGGGTGCCGCCGCTGGATGCGGGGGGCGTGGAGTAGATGGAGTAGCCCCGGTATGTACCGTGAACGGGGTTCTGGACGATCATTTCGTACCCCTTGAGATCCTCCATGCTCATCTTTCCGCCGCTGTTGTTGACAGCCGCCACAAGGGCTTCACCGATAGGGCCGTTGTAGAAGGCGTCGGGCCCCTCGCTTGCCAGAAGCCTGAAGGCCTTGGCAAGTTCGGGCTGCTTCAGGATGGAGCCGGTCTCCGCGGGAAGTCCGCCGGGAAGGAAGACGCTGTCGGGGCTGTACTTGCTCAGTTTCCCGAATTCATCGGTGATGATCTGGGTCTGCATGGGATGAACCTCGAAGCCTTCCTCTGCAAGCCGGATCGCCGGAGCCGCGACCTCGGCGAAGGACATGGTGCCGTACTTGTTGAGAGCGGTGAAGATACCCTTCACGATGCCGGGGACGCCGACTGCCTTGCCGCCGAGGACCGATTCCTTGGCTTTTTTCGATTCCTCGGAAGCGTACATATCCTTCGTTGCCGACAGGGGAGCCACTTCGCGGTAGTCGAGCTCCACCACCTCGCCTGTCTTGGCGAACCGTATGGTGGAGAATCCGCCGCCGCCAATGCCGGAGGCATTGGGCTCCACCACGTTGAGGGCAAGCATGGTGGCGATGGCCGCATCGATGGCGTTGCCGCCCTGCTGCAGTATCTCAACTCCCGCTTTTGATGCCAGTTCATGGGCTGAAGAGACCATGCCGTTTTCGGAGTAAACCTCCTTCACGTCCGCAGCGAATGCGGACCCTGCCGCCAGGAACAGCGCGAGAACTGCCAGTGCAATAATTCCTTTTCTCACATAAAACACCTCCCTGAAATGTGTGTTCATGATTCTCCGTACGGGTAACGCGCCTCTGCTTCCGCAGGGGCAATACACCATAGTCTATTGTACAGTAAAGTGCCCTATTGTTTTACAGGGGCCAGGAAGAAACCGATTCCCTTTTCTTCAAGCTCGGCAAGGCCCGGAACGCCTTCCACAATCACTCCTTTTTCCTCAAAGAGGATTTCGAGATTGTCCAGAAAGGCAAGGATGGATTCGGCGTGGCGCCCTACCCTGTACTCCATGGTCTGTTTTCCGTCGTAGGGGATATAGAGCCTCCCGAGGGCAAAGGCCTTGACGTACGCCTTGTCGACCCCGGTCAGCGCCAGCCGTTCGTCCGTTTTTCCCCGGAGCCTTCCCTGAACAGGGTTTCCCGTCTCCATGAGGATAGGCATGGTCTCGGTATAATTGCCCCACTCCCGGTGGGTCAGCCCCCTAAGGTTCTTCGGCGAAGGCTCCAGCCGGATGGGAACCCCCTTTCCTTCCAGGTCCATGGCGGCCATGGCCGCAAGCTCCATGCTCCGTTCATGGGCCACGATAGCGTTCACAACAGGATATTCGGGAGACGCCTCGTGAAGGTCGAAGGAAAGATCCGCCTTTTCCTTGCGGACAAGCTCTGTCAGCGCATAAGCGAGACGTTCTGTGAGGGACCCGTCGGGAACGCCCGGATAGCACCTGTTGAGGTTGCCCCGTTCCTTCCCCGGAAGCTGCTGGCCCGAGGCCGGATGAATGTAGATGTCGGGTGCAGGCCATTCGTGGACAGTATTCGTCAGCCTGGAGCCGAACCGGAACGTCCGTCTGCTCCCGTCGGCGGCAGTGAAGGATATGCTGCCGGGATGAGCCTCCTGCGGAGAGTTGTGGGTAAAGCCCATGATGTTCGCCTGGGGGATGACGATCAGCCGTCCCCTGGTGACCTTCGCCCGTTCGAGAAAGAGGGTCGCCGTCATCATGGATGCAGGTTCCGTCGGATGGGTGCCTCCGAGAATCAGTACAGTTCCTCCGGGCTCCGCTCCTTTCTGGATGTAGACGGGAGTATCCGCCGGTGTGCCCCTGATGCTTTCGGACCATTCCGAGAGCATGTGTTTCTCGAAGCCCGGGGCGGGGACGAAGAGATCATGGGCCCACATGGCCCGGAACTGTACAGCGGCGAGGGCAGACAGGCCAAGGGCCAGTGCGAGAAGGAGCAATGCTGTGAAAGGTGTTCCTTTTAGCTTCATCGTCCTTCCCTCCCTACTTGATCATCAGCAGGCGAAGAACCAGCGGAATGACCACAAGCGCTGCAGTTGCCTGTTTCCAGAAGTCCTTCTCCCGGAACTGGCAGCTCACCACCAGAAGAAGAATGAAGAGGACGATAGCCCGATAAACATATGTCATGTCCGTTTCCTCCTACGGCAGCCAGCCCATGATGGTGTTCGCGTTGAGGATCACCACGACGGCCCACCCGGCGGTGACTACTGCCGGAATAATACAGTGCCTGAGCACTTTGAAGTAATTCTCCTCACCGACGACCTGGGCGGCGAAAATACCCGCAAGGGCCGTTGGAGGCATGAGGTCCCCGAGACCTGCAAGGAGACTGAGCGCCGAACCCACCATGATTTCATTCTGTCCGAGAAGCGCCAGGAGAAAGGGAACCCCCAGTACCGAAGCGGCTCCAAAGGCAGAAACAGCGCCGAACAACGGTATGGATGTTGCCATTCCGAGATACATGAGCCAGGCGGGCAGAGCAAGGACCGACACCACGATGAACCCCTGAACGCCTACCAGGGTCATGATCTGGATAAACATGCCGACCCCCATGAGGATTCCGAGGACTGGAATGGCATCGTTGACGGCTTCCCGGGATGCCTCGAGGAAATTCAGTTTCCGCCCGGTGAAGAGGGCTGACAGTGCAGCCAGGAGGAAATTCACCGGCATGCCGAGGGAGGGCCAGATTCCGGGAAGAAACTGCTCTCCCGTCATCAGGACCGCGAGAACGATCACCGGCACTATGAGCCTGAAGGAGAGCGGAGTCTCCTCCATTCTCCGAAGCTCTTCCTCGAGGGCGCCCTCATCTCCGGATCTGTTTTTCAGGTGAGGATAGACAAGGAGAAGGGCTGAAAAGACCGCCAGCGGAACGGTGCAGACAAGAAGAGGGAGAGCGAAGCCCACATAGGGCATGTCGATGCCGCCGCCGATGATCATGGCGGGGACGTTTACCGGAGGGGCGATCATCCCGTAGATGGCGCCCATCGCTATAGTCGCCGCAGTTTTAACGGCCGGAACGCCGAGCTTGATCAGGACAGGCGCGACCAGGGCCCCTGTTGTGAGAACGGCAGCCGTGGAGGATCCGGTGATCATCCCCGGAACCATGATGATGACCATAAGCCCCAGGCTGAGAAAGAGGGGTCTGGTTCTGAACGTGCGTATGACCCAGGCGGCAAGGCTTTCAAGAAGCCCCGTTTTCTGGACGGACTTCATGAAGATCATGGCAGTGGCGATAATAAGGATGGTATCGAGATAGCCGAAGGTTCCCTCGACGAAATGGCGAACAGGAAATCCTTCGCCTGCTGCGAGAGCTCCCACGGCCGCGGCAGCTCCCAGGGCAACGGCGATGGGGAGCTTCAGGGCAAAAGCCCCGAAGACAAAGCTCCCCACCATCGCCAGCGTATAAATTCCTTCAGGAATAAACCAGTCCATGGCGGGATTGCCTTCCGCCCTACCTGGCGGAGATTCCCCACTCCGAAAGGATTTCCCCGAGGGGAACGTTTGTTCCGTTCACGTTGGGGGCAGTAAGAATCTTCACGTCTTTGCCGGCGGTGAGCTTCTCAAAAACCCCGTCGCTGTTGCCGCCGTCCACAACGATGATCCTGTCTCCCCATGGCGCCGCCGCTTCGATAAAGGCATCGGACAGGGTTCCTCTGCGGCCTTCTCCGCCAATGTGCATGACGAGGACCTTCACTCCCTGGTCCTTCGCAGTTTTCAGCAGGGCGGTCACCCTCTCCACTTCCTGGTCCTTGTTGATTCCGGCTGCACCGAGGCCCTTGGAGCTGCCTCCCACCACCGCCACCAGGACCTTCCGGCCCGCAAGGGCGTCGGCTTTCAGCAGGGGTTCGCTGTCCGCGTCAATCTTCATCTTGCGAAGCACCACCCTCACCATCATCACATCGGGACTCTGTCCAACTGAGGTGAGAACCACGTCAGCCGCGAGGGCAGCCCCGGCGGTCACGAGCACCAGGAGCGCTGTAAGGGCGATAATCATTCTTTTCATGTCAATTCCTCCTTCTGTCAACAAATAGATTTCTCTACACAGACTGAATAGAGTGTACCCTTTTACAGTTTTATGTCCATAGTTCTTATCATTCTTCTCGGCATAGGTAAAAGAACTGTATTCTACTCTATTCTATGGTAGTATCTTTGCATACTACACACAAGCGGAGGGGAATCTCCATGATATCCATTAATTTCAGGAGCGTCAGAGGAGTGCTCGGTTTTTTCTCCGTCATCCTTGCGGTCGCCTTGATTCTTTTTCCTGTCATTATCGGGATCATAACGTTCAGGAATTCCTGGGTCAGGACAGCCATGGACATGGAGCAAGCCCTTGGCATGCAGGCCGACTTCATCAGGAAATGGTTTGTTTTCCACCAGAACGCCGTCCGCTCTATTTCCCATCTTTCATCAGTGAGCGCAAGGGATTTCGACAGAATGCACCTCGATTTCTCATATTTCTCCAAATCCAGCGCAAATTTCGACTCCATAGTCTACGTGGATGCCTCGGGAGTTCCTCTCGTCCACAGTGACCTCAATGGACCGGGAAGAACTGAGTTCTCAGTTTCAGACAGGCCCTACTTTCTTGCAGCAAAGAAAGGGCAGGGACACATCACCGGCATCCTCACGGGGAGAAATTCCGGAAAACCAGTCGTGATCATATCAGTGCCTCTTCTGGGGGACGACGGCTTTCAGGGGCTGGTTTTCGGCTCCGTTTCCTTTGAAACCATCCTCTCCACCCTCATGACCACATCCTTCGGCGCCACGGGAAGCTTTCTGCTCTTTAATTCGGGCGGTGATGACAGTACAGCGAAGCTTGCGGGCATTTCCAGGGATGCAGGCAAACAGCTGGAGGCCCACGAAGAGGAGATGCTTCTCTACCGAGACGGAAAGGGAAAGCGGTGGATCGGCAGGGGGACTTCCATCCCGGAATATGGACTGACCCTCGCCGTGCAGATGGAATTCCGGGAGTTCATGGCCCCCTATCTGACCGCGCTCGCCTATTTCCTCGGGACAGCTGTCTTTCTTTTCTCCGCCTTTTTTTTCCTCTCCCGGAGGCTCTACCGGAAAGTTGATTCCGCCTTTACCATTCTGCTCCAGGGAGTCGAGCGGACAGGCGGCGGCCTTTTCGCTGCACTTGACCCTTCGCTCCTCAGCGGAGCTCCTCTCGAGCTGAAGAAACTTGGGGCTGCCCTGAACCTTATGGCCCTTTCCCTGAAGAGCAAGACGGAAGAACTCGAGTTCCGCTCTTTTCATGACGAACTGACGGGACTATATAACAGGAGCTATTTCGAGGACGCCCTTACCCGCTTCGGTACAGGGCGATTCGATCCGGTTACCGCAGTGATGATTGATGTGGATGGCCTGAAGCTGGTGAACGACACCCTTGGGCATATATCGGGAGACGGGCTGCTCAGGGCGGCTGCGGACGTTCTGCGGCAAACCGCACGGAAAACTGACATCATCGCACGGATCGGCGGAGACGAATTCGCCCTTCTTCTGCCCCAGGACAGGGATGGAGAGGCAGGCAAAGCGTTTCCGGAAAAACTCGCGGCAAAGATCAGGGAGTACAGGAGTTCCCCCGGGGCTCTCCCTCTGAACATGGCCTGGGGGACAGCGACGGGGACCGGGAGCGGAAACGCCGTTGAAGCGCTGGTCCAGGAGGCGGACAAAAAAATGTATGCCTTCAAGCAGGCCCACAAGGCTTCTTCCAGGAAGAACGTACTGGAATACCTTTCGAAAACGATAGCTCTCGACAGGAAGGATTCCAGGCAAAGACACATGGCGGCCTGCGCAGCCCTCATGGAGATATTTGCCGCGTCACGGCCTGAATTTTCCGCTGAGACCCGGGAATTTCTCGTCAGGCTCGCAAGGAACCACGATATCGGTTTCACCGATATCCCCAGGGAAATTTTCGACAAGCCGGGCCCGCTTACTGAAGAAGAATACGAAACACTGAAGCGCCATCCGGAGCGAGGGGCCCATATTGTTTCCCTCTTTCCCGAACTGGCGGACCTGCAGGAGGGCATTTTGCTCCACCACCGGTGGTGGAACGGCGCAGGATACCCGGAGGGCGAAGGAGGAAAAGCCCTCCCCGAAGCGGCCCGGATCATGGGAGTTGTGGACGCCTACGAAGCCATGACAGGTGACAGGATTTACAGGACCCCCAAATCTCCCCTTGAAGCGGCAGCTGAGCTCCGCCGGTGCGCGGGCACCCAGTTCGACCCATACTGGGCGGAGGAGTTTGCCCGGTTCATCCTGGATTACCACAAAACGGAAACTCTGCTCTGATAAATGTTTCCGGCGCCGCCCCGTACGAAAACATCACCGGAAATGGCACCGGGTGAATCAGTTCCGTCAGAATACCCGCGGATTTTTGTGATTGACACATCGGCCTGCATCATGACATCATATATTGTTATTTCAAGGGACTTTTTCCCAGAAACGCCATCAGGAGGCACACAATGAACGAACCGGTACACGCGCTCGATCTTTCTTACGAAGAATGGATCGATGCAAGCACAAAAAGATGGGGCCTCCCGAAATACCGGGCAGACCAGCTATGCCAGTGGATCTACGATAAAAAGATCTTTAACGTCCACGAAATGACCAATCTCTCGAAAGAACTCCGCGACAGGCTGGTGTATGATTTAATGATACTCCCCCCCATACCCGTCACGGAGGAAACGTCGAAGGATGGGACACGGAAGTTTCTCTGGCAGCTCTACGACGGAGAAAGAATTGAATCCGTGCTGCTGAGCCATGGGAATCACACGACAGCCTGTATTTCAAGCCAGGTTGGGTGCCCCCTGAACTGCTCTTTCTGCGCCACAGGACAGTCGGGATTCCGCCGTGACCTCACTGCCGGCGAGATCACGGGACAGCTCCTGGCCATGGAAAAGAGACTCGGCACCAACATAGGCAACGTGGTCTTCATGGGAATGGGAGAACCTTTCCTCAACACAAGGGCTGTCTTCAAGGCCATTACGACCATGAATTCACCGAAAATGAGGAACATGGGAGCCAGGCACATTACCATTTCCACTTCCGGCATTGTGCCCGGAATCATGGACCTGACGGAATTCCCCCTGCCGGTCCGTCTCTCGGTGTCTCTCCATGCGCCCAACGAAGCGCTCCGCAGCAAACTCATGCCTGTGAACAGGAAATACTCTCTCGGGTCACTGATCGACGCTCTCAGGACATACCAGAAGAAAACCGGCGAAAGGATCACCCTGGAATACGTCATGATCCAGAAGGTGAACGACGATCCCGAGCTTGCCTATGAAATGGCCGCCCTTCTGTCCGGCCTTGGCGTCTACGTGAATCTCATCCCCTACAACCCCGTCAGGGAGATATACCAGCGTTCAACCCCGGAAAGGATCAAGGCCTTCGCTGCAGTTCTTTCCCAGCTCGGGATTGAAAACGAGATACGGCGTGAAAAGGGTGCCGACATCAATGCGGCCTGCGGCCAGCTCCAAAGGAGGGAATCGTCAAATTGACCCCTCCCCGACATTCGGGAGGTTCCGCAGTACCGCTGAGGGACCTCCCAAACGGTTCCCTGGGCCGCATAGCGGAGATGCCTGCCAAGGACGGATGTGCCGAACGCCTCGAAGCCCTTGGGCTCCGAATCGGCAAAGTGGTGGAAAAAGTCTCGGGAATGCCCTTTCACGGCCCTGTGACACTCCAGCTTGACGGCAGACAGATAGCCATAGGCTGGAAAATTTCCTCTTTCGTTCTCGTCACCCCAATATCGGAGACCATGAAGCACCATGAGTGAGCCCGTCGAAAAAAAACTCCTTCTCGTGGGCAATCCAAATGTGGGGAAAAGCGCCCTTTTCACCAGAATTACAGGAGTTCACGCCGTTTCGTCCAATTATCCCGGCACCACCGTAGGATTTCTCGAAGGATGGCTCCGCCGGGGGGATGAAATTTGGAGAGTCATCGATGTTCCCGGCGCCTATACCCTCTCTCCCACCAATGAAGCTGAAGAGGTGGCCGAAAGGATGGTCGGCGAAGGATGTGACGCCGCGGTGGTCGTCCTGGACGCCACGGCCCTCGAGCGGAATCTTTTTATCGCCTTCCAGGTAATGGAACGGCGGCTTCCTGTTGTTATCGCCCTCAATATGGTTGACGAAGCCCGCCACAAGGGGATCGACATCGACCCTGCGCTTCTGGAAGAACTGCTGGGCGTACCGGTGGTTTCCACTGTCGCAGTTTCAGGCGAAGGGGTCAGCAGGCTCCTCGACCGCCTCAGGGAAGCCTCTCCCGGCCGGCAGGTCCCGGCATCGAAAGAAGAGCGCTGGGCGTCCATCGGTGTACTGACGGAGCAGGTCCAAAAAGTCCGCCACCGTCATCATACCTTCCTGGACAAGCTCGAGGACGCATCGGTGAATTCCTTTTGGGGTCTCATTATCGGCATCGCAGTCATCACCGCGAGCTTCGCCTCCATACGGTTTGCCGGGGAAGGTCTCATCGACAGCATCCTCGACCCCCTCTTTGAAAAATACTGGCTTCCGGCGGTACATTTCTTCTCCGGCCTTTTCGGAGGGGAGGGGATGGTTCATGACATTGTGGTCGGGAGGCTTCTAGACGGCCGCATCGATTTTGAACAGAGTTTCGGCATGCTCACCACGGGGCTGTACGTTCCCGTGGTCATGGTGCTGCCCTACGTTCTCTCTTTTTACGCCGTTCTGAGCTTCCTTGAGGATTTCGGCTACCTCCCGCGGCTCGCTGTCATTTTTGATGCCCTTCTCCACAGGATGGGACTCCACGGGTTTGCCATAGTCCCCTCCCTTCTCGGGCTCGGCTGCAATGTTCCCGGAATTCTCGCCACGAGAGTCCTCGACTCACAGAGGGAACGGTTCATCGCAGCCACGCTGATCTCCGTGGCTATCCCCTGTGCCGGGCTCCAGGCAATGATCATAGGCGCACTGGGCACAATAGGGATGAAATGGGTCGCCATTGTCTACGGCACACTCCTCGTCTCCTGGCTCCTCTTGGGAAGGATTCTTCATTCCCTCCTGCCAGGGTTCAGCCCGGAACTCATCGTGGAAATACCTCCCTACCGCATTCCCTCTCTGAAAGCCATGGGGCTCAAGCTCTGGATGCGCATCAGGGGCTTTTTCCTTGAAGCGGTTCCCCTTGTGCTTGTCGGAGTTCTGCTGATCAGCCTCATGGACGCAGCGGGAATAACCGCACTCCTTTCCCGGCTTCTCGCCCCAGTATTCACCGGTCTTCTCGGCCTTCCAGCCGAAGCTGCCGGTCCAATCCTCCTGGGAATTCTGAGAAAAGACGTGGCTGTGGGCATGCTGGCGACCCTGGGCCTTTCACCGGCTCAGCTCGTCGTCGCCACCATTACCCTCTCCATGACCTTCCCCTGCATCGCTACGTTCATTGTGCTGTGGAGAGAACTGGGGGGAAAGCGAATGTCGGCCTCCCTGGGAATCATGATCGCCTCAGCCCTCACGGCAGGAATGACGGTACGGCTGCTCCTGTCTCTGAACGTTTAGGATCAGGAAATGGAGCGAATTGCCCTTTGAGGCCCGTTCCATTATTATTGAAAAATCCGCGCAGGAAAGTAATCCGCAGGGCTGCAATGCGAGACATGAGAGAAGAAAGGGCGGTTTCACCATGAAAGAGGATTCAGTACGGTCCGTCGAACGGGCGTTTTATATCCTCAAGGCTTTCACGAGGGACGACTACAAGCTGACGCTCAGCGAAATCGCAGAAAGAATCAAGCTTCCGGTCACGACAACCCTTCGTCTTGCGGGGACCCTGGAGAGGCTCGATCTCCTGACGCGGCACGATGACAGGACCTACTCACTCGGCAGCCAGCTCTACATCCTCGGAAGCATTGCCAGGGCCAATTTCCGGCCCCAGCAGATCATCTACCCTTACATGAAAATCATCCGGGACAGCACCAAAGAAGCGGTTTCTCTCTACGGAGTGGAAGGGGAAGTACGTGTCTGCTACGAACATGTCGAAAGCCTTCTGACCATGCGGTGCGTTATGAGGGTGGGCGACCGGGCCCCTCTCTGGGCAGGAGCGGGCGGAAAAGCGCTTCTCGCCTTTCTCGGTGAGGAAGCAATCGACAGGGAAGCCGCAAAGACCCATACCATTACGGCCACTACCCTCTCCACCGGGGGGGACCTGAGAAAAAACCTTGCCGAAATCAGGATTCTCGGCTATGCCATAAGCTGGGGGGAACGGGAGGAAGGAATTCTTTCCATCGCTGTGCCCATCTTCAACAGGAAGGGAGATGTTCTGTTCTCCTTCTCCCTCGCAGGCCCGGCATCCCGCTTCACGGAAGAGACGGCCAAGTCGCTCATCCCCGAAATCCAGAAGATGTGCAGGGAAATCTCCCAGCAGATAGGATAAAAAGATCCCCTCCGGATCGGAGGGGATCTTTTTTTTTTACCCTTTTCTGCCTGTTACCCTCCGACCGGCACAATAGGCCTTCGCAGTCTCGAGGCAGCGTCGGGCATGTTCTTTGTACCCGTATTCCGCCACTTTTTTCAGGTTGGGCAGCTCTATGGAATAGGGCATGGCCGGCATGGCGTTCATTATGGAGGCCACGTCGATTCCCCCTTCTCCCACGTAAGAGCGCTCCTCCCGGAGGATCCTTGTCATCTCGTCCCTGTCGGACGGAATTTCGCCGGGAGCGTCGCAGAGGTGACCGAAATGGAACCACTCCGCCGGAAGCTCCGCCAGCTCGGCCACGTCGTCCTGGGCCCTGTGGAAATGGTGAACGTCCACCATGAGACCTGCATTGGACCGGTTCACCGTCCTGAGGACATCCACCGTGCCCGCCAGGGTCTTTACCGAGGCGATGGGAACATACTCAAGGTCCACCGTCAGATTGTACTGCTTCGCAAGGTCGCAGATTTCAGCGAACTTTTCAATATAATACTCCCTCTCAGGCGTCCAGATGCTGCTGATGACGTGCTTCCCGCCGAGCTCCGCAGCGGTTTGCATGGCAGGTTCGAATTTCTTCACATCCATGCCGTCAAACACCCTGGCAAGTTCAATGTCCAGAAGCTTGATGCCCCTGTCGGAAAAAACCTGCCTGGTCTCTTTCATCAGGCCTTTGTTCTTTGACAGGTCGTAATCGGGCTCACCGGGAAGCCCCATGTAAATCTGCCTCATGCTCACGAAATCGTACCCGCAATCAGCCGCCATGACGGCAATCTCCACCGGCGACGTATTCAGCACCGTGAGCTGCGCAAGAGAAAACTGAAACTCCATGGACATCATACCCCTTCCTTGTCAATGGTATCTGCGCCCCGGATCGCCCCAAAAAACGGAGAATCCTGCGGGAAACCAAAATTTCCGCTAGATGAAAATACAATCCGCTCTTAGGAAACATCTCTACAATAATGATATCAGGAAGATTTGTCAATATGGAATGGAGTTCCTAAATCCGCAGGCAGCGGGGAGCGTCACCGGTGCTCGCTTGGGCCGCCGGTGCAGATTGTCGTCCTTGACAACTGCACCTGAAACCGACATCCTTGTCGGTTTCTCGGCCCGGGCGCTGTGCCCGGCGACACTCCCTCTGCCAGGAGAAGTTGCGGATTTAGGGAGTTTGACGTGTACATTTCTCATCTAAGGGAAGCAAAAAAACGTCCGCCCCTGTCGGGACGGACGTGGAAAACATTGTACGGAAAAAGGGAAGGTTCTACTTGCCTGCGGGCCTTCCGATGCCGAACTCCTCAGGGGAGAATTTCGCCCCGCCGGCGTCGTACAGGAGCCATGCTGCCACGGACTGGTTCTGCCTGA
>CAZJAR010000002.1:0-34217 GCA_964543785.1 uncultured Synergistaceae bacterium
GACAAGGATGTCGGTTTCAGGCGCAGTTGTCAGGGATGACAATGTGCGCCGGCGGACCAAGCGAGCACCGGCAACGCTCCCCGCTGCCCGTTTTTCTGCAAAATTAGCCCGTTTCCGGCAGGCTCCGCCATGATGTACAATGCATGGGAGAGAAACCACAGGTTCAATTCATACCATCAAGGAGGCACCAGGAAATGAAAGCCATACTCGCAGGAGCCCTCGAAACGGGGCTCGGAACTGTACTGTCCAACGTGACCGTTTTCGTTGAAAACGGCAAAATCGCCGATATCGTGGAAGGACTCGACCCGAAAAACGCGGACGAGGTCATGGACGCATCGGAAATGGTGGTCACCCCCGGGCTCATCGACGCCCACACCCATATCGGCACCTACTGCGAAGGATTCCCCGAAAGCATGGAGGACGCCAACGACATGGTGACCCCCGTGGTTCCCCACCTCCGGATCCTGGACGCCATCTACCAGGACGACACCGCCTTTGCAGACGCCCTTTCCGGGGGAGTCACCTGCGTCCAGACCCTGCCGGGAAGCGGCAACGTCATCGGCGGCCAGGGAGCCATCATCAAGACCGCCACGGCGACAGGCGGACGGAAAAAAACGGCGGACGAAATGGTGGTGAAGGCCCCCTCCTCAATGAAGGCCGCCCTCGGGGAGAACCCCATCAGGGTGTACAAGGACAAGCAGAAGCTCCCCAACACCCGCATGGGCAACGCCGCCCTGCTCCGCCAGGCCCTCGTGGAGGCGGAAAACTACAGGAACAGGATGATCCAGGCCAGGAGCAAGAACGAGCCCGCTGAACGGAACCTCCAGCACGAGGCCCTTCTCCCGGTGCTCGACGGCGACCTTTCCCTCTGCGTCCACGCCCACCGATGCGACGACATCGCCACGGCGGTCCGCATCGCGGGAGAGTTCTCCATCCCCTTCACCGTGGAGCACTGCACCGAGGGACACCTCATCGCCCCCTTCCTCGCCGAGAAAAACGTCTACGCCGCCGTGGGCCCCACCCTCACAGGCAAGCCGAAGCTCGAACTGAGGAACAAGACCTGGGACACCCCCCTCGCCCTCTGGAAGGCGGGGGTCCACTTCTGCATCATCACCGACCACCCCGTGGTGCCCATCGAGCACCTCTCCGTCTGCCTCTCCCTGGCCGTCCGGGCCGGGCTGCCCCGGGAAGAAGCTTTCAAGGCGGTGACCATCTACGCTGCGGAACATCTGGGCATCGCCGACCGGGTGGGATCCGTCGAAAAGGGAAAGGACGCGGATCTCGTGATCTGGGACGGCGATCCCCTTGACGCCCGGAGCAGGGCCGTGGCCACAATCATCGACGGAGAGACCGTCTACTCCAGGAGCTGATTCATACCACGGGCAGAGTCCGCCCACGGGAAAAGGAGGAATGCGGGTTGGATACGGTCCACTTCATCACCATCACGGGGATCGACCATTACTACGGCAAGACCCCCTTTGAAATCGGACGGATCGCCAGGCTCTCCAAGGAGCCGGAGAACCTCCACGACCCGGAGGCCATCCGCGTGGAGCTGCCGGTCATCGGCACCATCGGCTACGTGGCGAACAGCACGAACACCGTCTACCGGGGTACGGCCAGCGCGGGGCGCATCTACGACAAGATCGGCGACTACGCCTTCGCCCGGGTCTTCTTCGTCACCCATTCCAGCGCCATCGCTCTCATTCTCTCGCCGGACGAGGTGGAGGAGATCGACGCCGGAAAGAAGGTCATCTTTACCGTGAACGACGAGGAGGAACCCCCGGGGGACGACGGCTAGATCCGGGGCGGGACTGTCCGAAGAACCCCAATTAAAAACGGGCCTTCTCTTCCGCAGGTCGCGGAGGGAAGACCCGTTCTTCTGTTTTCAGCCCCGGGGCGGAACCGGGACCGTAAGGCTCCCCTCGGGCAGGACAATGCATGAGAAGTCCGCTCCCTTTTCCTGCTCTATGAGCCGCAGGGCTTCCCCCACCGACGGCACTTTCACGGCGAAGAGCTTTTTCACTTCCGCCCCGTCCATGGACGTGACCATGTAGACTGTCTTCTCCGCTGCAACCTTGGCGAAACCGAAGGCCTTGTGCCCGCCCATTTTGAAATCGGTCCGGATGCGCCTGACGATATCCTCCGGGCAGGACGCGGCGTTCATCCACTCCTCGAACACGGCCTCGCCGTACCCTCCGGGACAGTCTGCCACGAGCACGATGGCGCCGCCCTTCTTCGTGGCCTTGTCGGCGTGGTCGAGGGCCTTCTGGGCCTGGTACAAGTTGATGTCCCGGGGGTGTCCGCAGGCACCGGCGACAGCCACGTCCGCAAGCCCCTTCACCGGAACCTCGTACAGGCTCGCCGAGACGGCCACGGCCTCCCGCCACGCCTTCACCACGTCACCGGCGGCGACCTTCACCACATCCTTCTTCTCGTTGACCACCACGTTGAGGATAAAATCCACCCCCACCATCCGGGCCGCCTCGATCATCTCGAGGTTCACCGGGTTCGAGTCCAGGTCCGGAAGGGCGTCCATGAGCTCCACCATGCGGGAATGGTTCCGCTCCACCGTTTCCTTCCACGCCACTCCCGGCAGGATGGACTTCCGCCCGCCCGAGTAGCCGGCGAAATAATGGGGCATGACCACTCCCAGGGTGAGGACGAAATCCGCCTCCGCAACCAGCCGGTTGATCTTCAGCTCCGATCCCGTGGAGAGGGTTCCGATGGAGACAAGGCTCTCCGTGTCGTCTGCAACGTGGGAGACGATCCTGAACCGCCGGACGGTCTCTTCGCCGTACACCTGGAGGTTCTGGTCGTCCGTGTGGGGGTCGTGGATGCCCGTGGCCACGAGAAGGGTGACCATGTCGTCGGTGATCCCCGCCCGGGCAAATCGGGCGAGCACCGGTGGAAGCAAAAGGTCGTAGGGAGTGGGCCGGGTAATGTCGTTCACCACCAGGACGATCTTCCGGGGCTTTTTTCTCTCCAGGAGTTCGATGAGGGGAAGCGTTCCCACGGGGCTGTCCAGCGCGTCCTCCACATCCCGCAGGGTACAGGGTTTCAGGTTCGTCTCCGGCGGCAGGACCACCTGCAGGATCCTGGAATCCTCAAGGGTGAACGCCTCGGTCCCCCTGCCTCTTTTCAGCTGAAAATCCATCTCAATTCCTCCTTACCTGATCCGGAGAACCGGGCCTCCGGTCTCCGCTTCTTCCAGTTCAGCCACGGAGCGGGAGACGTCGGTCTCCGCCGCGCAGGCAAGATCCTTTTCAAACCCCAGGGCGAGGATCCTCCGGCCGTGGACCGACCGCCGGAGAATGGCCCCCATGTCGCAGCCGCCTGACCGCCAGATGTCCAGGGCCATGACCGCACCGTCCTGGAGTTCGGCGTCCCGGCGCCGCAGAAGGAGCTCCACGAGCAATCCGGCACAGGCCGTGTCGTCCAGGGCAGCCCGTCCGTGGAGCCCGGCGCAGAGAATGCCCACCGATCCGCCGTCCTCCAGGGAAGCGTCGAGGGCCGCAGAGGCATTCCTGGCACAGACCGGCCGCACCGGTTTTCCGGAAGCGGCGGCCTTCAGGAGGGCCCTCGTTCCGTTGGTGGTGGCCATGACGGCCTCCGGCCGCCTGGAGGGGCCGTATTCCAGCAGCTCCAGGGGAGAATTCCCGAGGTCGAACCCGGCGGGAGGAAGGGCGTTCCGCTCCCCCATCAGGAGGGGATTCCGGCCTTCCGCCGCCAGCCTGTCCCGCAGGAGAAAAGCGTCCTCCACGGACGGGCACGGATGAAGGATTTTTCCCCCTCCGTCGAAGAAGGCGCACATGGTGGTCGTGGCCCGAAGAATGTCGATCACCAGCCAGCTGTCCGCCTCGGGAAGGATCTCCTCCGGCGAAAGGACCACGTCCGCCGTCACAGTCATGGCTTGGCCGCGTACTTTTCCGCTTCCTCCACGAGACGGAGGAACAGGGGAAGCATCTCGTCCCCTCCGGACATCATCATCTCCGGGTGCCACTGGACCCCCACCACGAAGGACTCTCCCTCCATCTCCAGGGATTCCGCCACGCCGTCCATGGCCCGGGAGGTGACCTTCAGCCCCCGTCCCACGTCCTTCACCGCCTGGTGATGGTAGCTGTTCACCGGGAAGGTTGTTCCAAGGAGTTCGGCGATCACCGACCCCTCCTCGGCCACCACCGTGTGGCTGGGGCAGGATCGCTTCCGGTTCTGGGAATGCTTCACGAAGGAATCGGGAATTTCGTCGAGATCCTGGTAGATGGTGCCCCCGCAGGCCACGTTCAGGAGCTGGATTCCCTTGCAGATGGCCAGAACGGGCTGCCCTTTCGCCAGGGCAGTCTTTATGGTGCGGAGCTGGAAAATGTCGGTGTCCCGGTAGACAAACTCCAGGGCCCTGTGGGGCTCTTCGCCGTACAGCAGCGGATCGATGTCATACCCTCCCGAGATCAGAAGGGCATCGGTACACTCCGCCTGCCTCTCGGCCACATCCTGGCCCCTCACCACTGGGATCACGAGGGGGATGCCGCCTGCGCGCTCCACTGCGGCCACGTAGTCGTTGTTCACGTAGCTTCTCTCCATGCCGGGAGAAAAACCGCCCTGCTCAATGAGAAGGTTCCCCACAATACCGATCACCGGTCGGCCCATGCTCTTGTCCTCCTGTTGTTCGGATAGGCTGACTTCCGCCTGTTCCAAGTATAGCGCCGGGCACGGCGATTTCAAGTTGACATGGACGGAAGGGAGGAGAATAATACCCCCCATGACCGGGGAGGAACAGGCCGTCGCCTGTCCGCCCTGCCGGAGGTAGTCGCTTCCATGAAACCTATACTCTCATCCCTCGCCCTGATAGCGTTCGGGCTCTTTCTCGGGTACGGAATCCGCCGTCTTTTCGAGAAAGGTTTTCTGGGCCCCGATGCACGGCTCGGCCGGCTTCGGTTCTTTCTGCAGCGTCTCGTTCTGCTGGGACTCGGCCCCGTGACCTTCATCGGCGCCCTCTGGATCGTGGAAATCCGGGAACCGAAAATTATGCTCCTTGCCCTCATCGGAGCCTTCTGCCACATCTTCGGCGGTGCGGCGGCGGCGCTCCTTGCCCGCATGTTCCGCCTGGCGCCCCCGCAGGCGGGCGCCCTGTTCTGCTGCGGCTTCTTCACGAACGTGGGAGCCATCGGCGGGCTGGTGATCTTCCTTTTCCTGGGCGAAAAAGGCTACGCCATGGTGCCCCTCTTCAAGCTCCTTGAGGAACTCGTTTACTACGGCATCGGCTTTCCCGCCGCCCGGCTCTATAGTGCCGGCGCAAAAAACAGGGCGGGGGGAAACCTCCTCCCCCGCCTTCTCCGGGATCCCTTTCTCAGGGTAGCCATCGGCGGACTGGTCCTCGGAACCGCTCTCAACCTGTCAGGCATACCGAGGCCCTCGGCCTATTCCTCCCTGAACGGGCTGCTCATACCGCTCAGCACGGTGCTCCTCCTCGCTTCCATCGGAATGGCCATGAGGTTCGGGAAAACCGCCCTCTACCTGAAGGAGGGATTCACCATCATTTTACTGAAATTCCTCCTCGTTCCAGCGGCCTGCGTCTCCCTTGCCGCCCTTGCGGGTCTTGGGTCTGTCGCCGGAGGACTGCCTCTGAAGGCCGTTCTCGTCCTCTCCTCCATGCCCGTGGCCTTCAACGCCCTCGTTCCGCCGTCGCTCTACGGTCTCGACCTCGATCTGGCCAACAGCTGCTTTCTTCTCTCGGTGCTCGGGCTGGCGGCTCTCCTGCCCGCCCTGCATCTGGCCCTCGGCTTCCTGTAGAAACAGCCTACATCTCGACCAGCTCCACCCTGCGGTTCTTCGCCCGTCCCTCCTCCGTCCTGTTCGACGCCACCGGGGCGAGCATCCCCACCCCCGCCGGAACAAGCCTTGAAGCGGCTATGCCGTACTTCTCACGGAGAGATTTCACCACCGCCTCAGCCCGTCTCCGGGAAAGGCCCATGTTGTACTCCCGGTCCCCCGTGCTGTCCGTGTGGCCAACGATAAGCACCCGGAGATCCGGGAAGGCTTTCAGGAGTTTCGCCATTTCCTCCAGGGCGGGCTTCGACTCGGGCTTGATGTCCGCCTTGTCGGTGTCGAAGTAAATTCCGTAAAGGGCGATCTTTCCGGAGGACTCAAGTCCCCGGGCCATTTCCTCCGACGTGACCACGACCATTTTCGTCTCCAGAGGCTTCGTCTCCACGATGTCCACCCGACAGTAAGTCCGTCCCTTCTCCATTTTCGTCTCGGATCCCCAGAAATTGTTTTCAAAGGCGCACACCGTCACATAGACGTTTCCTTCAGGGCGGACGAGGCGGGCAGAAAGAAACTGCTGGTTTTTCGTCCTCTCGTCCCCCGGGATGGGATACTGCCTGTCCCGTCCGTAGAGGGTCTCGGCGAAGCTGTCGTAGGGTCCGAGCTCGTCCTTCGCACCGGAGAAGAGAATGTCGTACCCCTTTTCCTTCAGCTCGCCCTCGTAGTTCCGGAACACTTCGAGGGCGCTCCGTCCCGCCGGGGCAGCGTACAGGATCCGGGCAGTCTTCCCCTCCGCCTTCTCCGAGGCGGTAAAGACATAGCGGCTGTCCCGGTAGGCCGTCTTCCCCAGGGGAATGACCGTACTGTCGTACTCCCTGGCCGAATACTGGACGATGAAGGACCCCTCGTACCGGCGGAGAAGGGGCGAATCTTTGCCGCCCTTGATATCCGCTCCCGGAGCCGGCGAAACCCGGATGAAGGACATGAGGAACACGAGAAGGAAACACATGCAGCTGCCTCGTCTCAAGAACATGATACCCCCTCCTGCAATCTCAGAATTATCCGCACATTATAACAGAAACAAAATGCCGGGATCCCCCCCGTCACGGGGGAATCCCGGCAAAAAAGTACCTTCCTGCAGAAAAAGCTATTTCAGCAGCGAAGCGATTTCAGCGGGCATTTTCGCCCCGTCTCCCCAGGCTTTCGGCCCGACCACGTCCTGGCCCATATCCCTGAAAACTGCGAGACCGCCCTCCGGGTCAAGGATGAATTTCACCAGTTCGATGGCTGCGCCGGCATTGGGAGCTCCCTTTGGGATGGTGAGACCGTAGACGATGGGCTCTCCCTTCACTTTCATCTTCTTGCCCGGCTCCTTTCCGGCCAGCTCCACAGAGGCGGCCGAGTAGCCCTCCGCACGGGCGGGGTCCATAAGGTTAATCTCCACGGGGAGTTCAAGGTACTTCAGACCGTGCTGCACGGCCACAGACTTGTATTCGAAGGCATAGTCCATGGAACCGCTCTCCACCATGGCTACCAGCTCGATGGCCTTCTGGCGGACTGCCCGTCCCTGGTGCTTCATGGCCCGTTCGTAGAGACCGGCGTCGCCGTAGTGTTTCTCCGCAAGCTGGAGTACCATGAGACTCCTGTACCCGCAGGGGTCGGCGTCGGGCTCCGAGTGCCCCCACCGCACGTCCGGCCGCAGAATGATCCCGGTCCAGTTTCCGGGGCCGATCTCGTCACCGTATTTCGACTTCGGCCCATACATGAGCACGATGGCGTTGCTGGCAAAAAGGGCGTTCCAGTCCGCCGCCGCGGGACGGAGAAGCTTCTCGATCACCATGTAGTCCGCCGACAGGAACACGTCGCACCCTCCGCCGAGGTCGGTGATCTTCCGGGCAAGGGCGGCGCTTCCGCCCGACTCCCTCAGGATGTCAATATCCGGATGGGCCGCTTCGTAGAGAGCCTCGATCTTCGCCATGGGAGCCGCGAGACTCCCTGCGTGGTACACCGTCACCTTTTCCGCCGCAAAACACTGGGGAGAAAACGTCAGAAAAAGGGCAAGAAGAACAAACACTGCTGATGAAAGCCTGAATCGTTTCATACACAACACCTCCGCATTTATGATATGTTTCTTAAAAAACATGAACAGAGCCTGAATCCACCGCGGCCCAGCACGTTCCTCCGATGGGGACATCCCCTGCGGCCACGGCGGATGACAAAACGCTCGCAGAAAGGCGGAACCCGGGTTCCGCGTCGAGAATGACCTCAAAAGCCATTCCCCGGGGAATGAGAGTGGCAATCCGTGCCCGGAAAGCGTTGGGGGTTCCGGCGGGAAAAGACGGAGCCAGGAGCACGTTCTCCGGCCGGATGCCCGCCAGCCTTGTTCCGCCTGGTGATGATTCCGGCACGTCGAGAACAGCACCGCTGCCAAGAAAAGCTTTCCCCTGCCGCACTTCGCACTCGAATATATTTTTCATGCCGACAAACTGCGCCACAGTCCGGTTGGCCGGCTCCCTGAACACAGTCCTCACGTTCCCTGTCTGCTGCAGGGTTCCTTCCGAAACCACGGCAACCCGGTCTCCGAGAGAGAGAACTTCCCCGAAGTCATGGGTCACCATCACCAGGGTCATCCCGCCGCGGTTGATCTCTGCGAGGTAGTCCCTCAATTCTTCCCTGAAGGACGGGTCAAGGGCGGAAAGCGGCTCGTCCAGGAGCAGTACCGAAGGCTGCACCGCAAGCGCCCGGGCCAGGGCCGTCCGCTGCTGCTCTCCTCCGGAAAGGGTCCCGGGAGACCTGCGGAGAAGAGGGCGAAGCCGCAGCAGGTCCAGGAGGCGCTCCACGTGCCCGCCGCCGTCCTTTCGGGAGAACCTCAGGCCCCACCGGATATTCTCCTCCACTGTGAGGTGGGGAAAAAGGGCGTAATCCTGGTAGACGATACCCACGCCGCGTTTCTCCGGGGGAATGGCCGTGACATCCTTCCCGCCGATCCGTATCCTGCCGGAGGAAAGGGGCCGCAGACCCGCCACCGCCTCGAGCAGCAGCGTTTTTCCCGCCCCGCTGGGGCCCACGATCATGAAGAATTCTCCCTGGGCGACCGTGAGGGAGAGGGATTCCAGGCGGAAGCCGCCCAGGTCCATGGAAAGGCCTTCCAGCCCGATCATCGGTCCTCGTCCTCCCGCCGCTTCCCCGCGGCCAGCAGCCTCAGCACCACGAACATGCCGAGGCAGACAAGTATCAGCTGCACCGCCACAGGGGTGGAGTACCTGAGGCCGAAAGTGGCGAACCGGTCGTAGATGAGGGTCGGGGCAACCATGGGGTGGTAGGCGATGATCACGACGGCTCCGAACTCGCTGACCGCACGGGCCCAGCTCATTATCAAACCCGAAAGGAGGCCTTTTCTGGCGAGGGGCAGGGAAACACGGAAAAAGACGGAAGGAAAGGGAGCCCCCAGGGTGCGGGCCGCCCGCTCGATTCTTGGTGAAACGCCGTAAAAAGCGTCCCGGGCGGCATCAACGTAGAAGGGAATGGAAACGAACATGCAGGCGAGAATGATGCCGAGGTGGCTGTTCACAGGAGAAAGGCCCGCTTTTGCGAGCAGGGCGCCGGCCGGGGCCTTCGGTGAGAAGGCCATCAGGACCGCAATGCCGGCTACGGTGTGGGGAATCATGATGGGAACGTCAATTATGGCCTCGAGAACCGATTTGCCCGGAAAAGTGTTCCGGGCGAGGAAATAGGCGAGGGGTGTCCCGAACAGGGCGATGACTGCCGTGGAAGCAGCGGCTGTCCAGATGCTCCTCCAGAGGGCGCCCACGATTTCGCCTTCAGTAAAGGATGAGGCGACGATTCCCCAGTCCGCTCGGAGAAACATCCCTCCGAGGGGCCACAGAATGTAAAGGACCAGAAAGGACCCCATCAACAGAAGAAAAAAACATTCCCTGGACGAACGCTGCATGGCCGCCTCCCGAAAAGCATCGCCTCCCCCGCACAAAGGAAACGGTCCCCTCTGACTGGCGGCCGCTCCTCCTTTCCAAATGCGGGAGGTCTTTCCGTTTCCGGAAAGACCCGATGGCCGGCCCCCTGGGCATAAGCCTGAAAGGGGTGCGGCTCGGAGGATTTTCTGTTTTGAACGAGAGAACAATAGCACATCCCAGTCGTATTAACAATGATAATCTTTATCATTTGCTCTGCACAGCGTGCCTCTCAGCTTGTCTTTTCTCTTTCTCTCTTCTCTTTTCGATTTTTCCTTGCTCTTCCCGGAAGAAATTTACCGTGAGAACATTTTTGTTGAAAAAGGGAATTTAAGGGTATACTGATACAATATCCATTCGACAGGCAGGTGCAGACCGTCATGAAAGGAATCGGAGCCTCTCCGGGCATAGCCATTGGCAGGGCAGTCATTCACTGGAAAGAACAGATCGACATCCTCCGGGAGTACGTCGAGGAGCCGGATCGTGAGCTCGAACGATTCCGGACAGCCCTCGACTTCGCCGGGGAACAGATCCGGGAAACCTACTCACGGGTTCTTGAAAGCGTCGGGCCCGGAGAGGCGTCCATTTTCAGGTCTCACGGCATGATGCTGAAGGATCCGGACTTCGTCGGCCAGATAGAGCGCATGATTCTCGACGGGAGCGTCAACGCCGAATGGGCGGTAAAGCAGGTTGCCGACAGCCTCATCCAGATTTTCGAGAGCATGGGCAACGACTATATGAAGGCCCGGTCCGACGACGTGAAAGACATCTCCGACAGGGTGATCAAGCTGCTCCTTCAGGTGGGGGGCATCGACCTCTCGAACCTCAGGGAGCCTTCCGTCGTCGTGGCGAGAGAACTCACTCCCTCGGACATCTCCCAGATGGACAGGGCGATGACCCTGGGGATGGTGTCGGAAACGGGAGGAAATACCTCCCACACCGCCATTCTCGCCCGGACGCTGGAGATTCCGGCGGTCATGGGCGTCAAGAACATCCTTGATGAAGTGGAGAACGGCGACCTCATGATCCTCGACGGTGAAGCGGGGCAGGTCCTGGTGAATCCCGACGATGAAACGGTGGAGCGCTACCGGGAGCGCCTGGAACGCTACGAGTGCTTCAAGAAAAGCCTCTCGGAAGTCCGGGGGATGAAGACGGTCACCCTCGACGGGGTGGAAATCGAGCTCGAGGCCAACGTTGCCTCACCGAAGGACCTTGACGACGTCTTCAAGAACGACGGAGAGGGCATCGGCCTCTACAGGACGGAATTCCTCTACTTCGACAGCTCCCTTCTTCCCCACGAGGACGTGCAGTTCGAACAGTACAGAGACGTGGTGGCGGCCATGAAAGGCCGCCCGGTGGTCATCAGGACCCTCGACATCGGGGGAGACAAGAAGCTGGACTACCTTTCCATTCCGGAAGAGCAGAATCCCTTCCTGGGCTACAGGGCCATCAGGCTCTGCCTCGACCGCCAGGAAATCTTCAAGGTCCAGCTCCGGGCCATCCTCAGGGCAAGTGCCTTCGGCCATGTCCGCATCCTCTTTCCCATGATCTCGAGCCTCGAGGAGCTCCGCTCGGCACAAGCCGTCCTTGAAGAAACCAAGGAAGACCTCCGCTCACAGGGAGTGCCCTTCGACGATACCATCCAGTCGGGCATCATGGTGGAGGTCCCCTCGGCCGCCATCCTCTCAGACCACTTCGCCAGGGAAACGGACTTTTTCAGCATCGGGACCAACGACCTCATCCAGTACGCCGTGGCGGTGGACCGGGGGAACGAAAAGCTTTCCCACCTCTACTCACACTATCACCCCGCGGTGCTCCGCCTCATAAAAACAGTTCTCGACAACGGGAAGGCGGCGGGTATCCGGGTAGGAATGTGCGGCGAATCGGCAGGGGACCCGAAGCTCATTCCCATCCTTCTCGGCATGGGGCTCACGGAATTCAGCATGAATCCCTCCTCCATCCTCCAGGCCCGATGGGTCCTCCGGAACCTCCGGAAGAACGACCTCGAGGAGGCGGCAACGAAGGCCCTCTCCCTGGGCACAGCGCAAGAGGTGGAGGAATATTGCTCCGGACTGCTCCAGACGCTCAACCTCTGCCGTTGAAGGGAAAGGGAGATTTCCCCTTCCGGAAGGATTATAATAGGGTCATGAACGATGCCGCCCGCACTTCCCGGGAATCTGCGCCTCTGCCCGAGATGCTGCGTCCCCTGTTCTGGGACGCGGAGTGGTCTGCCGTGGATTTCGGAAGGAACAGGACGGCGGTGATCGAACGCATCCTGAACCTCGGAAACGAGGAACAGCTCGCCTGGCTCAGGCAGCATGTCTCGCTGGATGAAATCCGTGCCGTTGTGGCCTCGAGCAGACGGCTGAGCAGAAAAACAGCCCGGTGCTGGCAGAACTTTTTCGGGCTCAGGGAGGAGGAAATGCGGTGTTTTGGGATGTTCTCGACAAACCCAGACAATCTCTTCTGAAGAGCCTTGTCGCCAGGCCTCCTTTTCCGGAAGCCTACCTGGCGGGAGGAACGGCTCTTGCCCTTATGTTCGGCCACAGGCTTTCGGAGGATTTCGACTGGTTTCTTCCCGAAAGCTTCGACCCGGGAAAGCTGCCCGCCCTTCTCGAACCCTTCGGGACCGTCTCTGTGGCGGAGACCCACGCCGGGACCTTCCACGGGTGGATCGACGGAATTCGGGTAACCTGGCTCCATTACCCCAATCCGCTTCTTGACCCCCTGCAGAAGATTCCGGATCTTCCCGGACTGCTCCTCTCCTCCCCGCGGGACACGGGACTCATGAAATGGGCAGCCCTCTCCGACCGTGGAGCCCGGAAGGATTTTCTCGATCTCTATGAACTTGGCCTCCAGGGAATCACCCTTGAGGAACTCTTCCTCCTTCTGCCCAGGAAATTTCCCGGAAGCCGCCTCAACCTCTACCACATGATCAAGGGACTGAGCTATTTCGACGACGCCGACCACGACCCCTGGCCCGTCATGCTCAGGGATGTGAGCTGGAGCGCTCTCCAGCGGTATTTCCTCTCCTCCCAGACAAGACTGCTCCGCTCTCTCCCCTGAGACTCCCTCAGCGGCCCCCCTGATTCTCCGCCAGCGAAGTCTTTTCCCGCCCCCGAAACGGGGGGTGCCCCGGGAAAAAACTGCAGCATCATACAATGAGTGGAATGGGGAGTCTTCCGGATGTGACGGGAACCTTTTTCCTCAGCAATTTCAAAAGTGTACACTTGACAATTTGTGAACAATATGGTTAAAAGGTAAAAGGTGTATTCTATTCTCGTTCCGCCGCCGGCGGAACTGGATTCGGGGGACTTTATGGAATACCTATCCGTCAGCCATCTCAAATCGGGCATGGTGCTTTCCGGGGATCTCATCGCCCCGAACGGCAGGTTTATTCTGCCCAAGGGAGCCTGCCTCACCCCCAAGAACATAATGAGCCTCAAAATCTGGGGAGTCTCTGAAGTTCCCGTGGCAAAACCAAGGGAAAAAGGAGAGTCATCCGGCGAGGATCTCCTGTTCTCCACCTCTGTCATGGAGGAATCCAGAAAGACGGTCCTCGACATTTTCTCCGGCATTCCCCCGGAATCCCCCGTCATGGAGGAAGTCTTCGCCGTTGGGGTGAGAGAGGCCGCAGGGCGCATTGCGGAAGGACTGCCCATGTGCCGCCCGGAAGCCTTCTCCCTTTCCCTTCCTGTCATGCCGAAAATTTCCGATGAAAGAATCGAACTTGATGAAGTGCTCAGGGCTGAAGTGGGGCTCACTTCCTTCCCGGACGTGTATTTCCGGGTCTCTGAAGCTCTCCAGTCGCCCAAGAGCTCCGTCACCCACATAGCCGACCTCATCAGCAAAGACACGGCTCTCTCGGCCACCCTTCTCAAGCTGGCCAACAGCGCCATCTACGGTGTTCCGGCACGAGTTGATTCCATTTCCCGGGCGACAGCCCTCATCGGAGGGCGGGCCCTCTCCGTCCTCGCCCTCGGAGTCTCCGCCGTCCAGTTCTTCAAGGATATCCCCGTGGAATGGGTCAATATGGAGACATTCTGGAAACATTCCGTCTCCGTGGCGGTCATCGCCCAGGTTCTCGCCTCGAAGAAGAACCCCCGGGTTATCGAGCAGGTCTTCGTGGCGGGCATGCTCCACGACATCGGCCGGCTCGTCCTCTTCCGCCACGCCCCGTTCACCATGGTCCGCCTCATTGCGGCCGCCGCAGAACGGAAGATACCCCTGACGGACATCGAGAAGGAAGTTCTCGGCTTCGACCACGGGGAACTTGGGGGCAAGCTCCTGGAGCGGTGGAATTTCCCCCTGTCTCTTTCCGACATGATAGTGCAGCACCATAGACCGGCCGAAGAGATTACAACATTCCCCTCCGCCCTTCTTTCTGCGGCCGATGTTCTCGCCGCGGTTACCGGGGAGGGAAACAGCGGTTCCCTGCATGTTGCCCCCATACCTGACTGTGTCTGGAAAGTGGTCGATCTTCCCTGTTCCGCCATCGACATGACGGCACGGCAGGCCCGCAGGCAAATTTCAGAAATTTACAGCCTTTTCAAAGGCGGCGATGACGATGGAAAAACAGTTTCTTACTCTTGAAAAGCTGCAGAACCGGATCATTTCGCTGGAGGAAGAGCGCATTGCCGTCACCAACGCACTCGACATCGCGCTCAAGATAAACGACATCCAGCCGGACGCCGCCGCTGAAGCCACGGTGGAATCCATACTCTCCCTCTGCTATGAGCGCACGGGCAAGCTCATCGGCCTGAGGGGGGGAGCCTTCTACCTCTTCAGGGAGGAAGACGCAGGCTTCCAGCTCGCCTTCGCGAACTCCCCCGAGTCGAAGAAAAAAATCGAAAAGGAGCTGCCCGCCCTCATCGACGACGGGACCCTCGCCTGGGTCGTCCAGACGGAACGGGCAGTCACGGCGAAGCTCTCCACGGGAGAGGACGCTTTTCTCCACGCCCTGGCCACCCCGGGCAGGACCATGGGAGCCTTCATCGGAATCCTGAGAGAAAGAAAGGAAGATATCCTCGATATCTGCTATGCCCTGCTGTCCATCTATTTCAGCCAGGTGGCGGGAGTCCTGCAGAATCGCGAACTCTTCCGCATGGCAAGGACGGAAAACAAGAGTCTCTCCTCAGCGGTGAACGTCCTGCGGGAAACGGAGGAAAAACTTGTCTCCCTGAACAGGACCCTTGAGGAGATGGTCCGGGAGCGGACCCGGGAACTGGAGAAGATCAACGAACGGCTCCTTGCCGAGATCGCCGAGAGGAAGCGCAAGGAAGAGGCCCTCCTCGAAAGCGAGGAGTTGTCTGCGAGCCTGCTGAATCACTCACCGAACCCCATTCTCGTGGTCAACCCGGACACGTCGGTGAAGTACATCAACTTCTCCCTCGAACAGCTCACCGGCTTCTCCCTGGTGGAGGTCATCAACCGGAAGGCTCCCTACCCCTGGTGGGGCGAGGAAGACCTCCACTTCATGTCGGAATACTACGGGATGGTCGCTGCCCGGGGCACTTCAAAGCGGGAGCACCTCTTCAGGAAAAAGGACGGGGCCCCCCTCTGGGTGGAGGTGAGCATGACCACCATCTTCGGGGAGAACGGACCGAAGTACTCCATCGCGAACTGGGTTGACATCACGGAACGGAAGACTGCGGAATCGGCGAGGGAACATGCGGAGCGTCTCCTCACCGAGACAAACGCCAAGCTTCGTGACACCGTGGACGGCATCGTCGTCTCCATGGCCAAGGTAGTAGAGACCCGGGACCCCTACACGGCAGGACACCAGGAACGGGTTGCCCGGCTCGCCATAGCCATCGCCCGGGAAATGAGGCTCCCCGAGGAGCAGGTCAGGGGCGTGGGCGTGGCAGCTGTTCTCCACGACCTCGGGAAGATCGACGTACCGGCGGAGATCCTCAGCAAGCCTTCCAGGCTGAAGGACAAGGAATACAGCCTCATCCAGGACCACTGCAAGGCTGGATACGAGATCCTGAAGAACGTGGACTTCCCGTGGCCCGTGGCGCAAGCGGTCTTCCAGCACCATGAGAGGATGGACGGCTCAGGCTATCCCAACGGCACTTCCGGAGACGATATTCTTATGGAATCGAGGATTCTCGCCGTGGCCGACGTAGTGGAAGCCATGTCCTCCCATCGCCCCTACAGGCCGAGCCTCGGCCTCGAGCAGGGACTGGGGGAGATCACCAGGTTCCGGGGGACGGGGTTCGACGAGACGGTGGCAGACGCATGCCTGGCCATCTTCGCCCGGGGGGAGTCACCCTGGGAATGATGAAATGCAAAAAGCCGGAGGCATGCGCCTCCGGCTTTTTTTCTGTCCTGAAGCAGAGCGCGGGCTCATGAAGAGCGATCCGGCCTGTTTTTCCATTTCGCGCCGTACATCTCCTCATCGGCCCGGGCGATGAGATCCCGCGCCGTGGAGCCATCGTCCGGAAAAAGAGCGACCCCCATGCTGCCGTGAACTGCAATGAGTCTCCCGCCTGCGGAAAAAGGCTCCGAAAAGGCACCTGAAACCCTCTCAAGAAATGCCTCCACCTCTTCCCGGGAGGAAAAGCCGTCCAGCACAAGGACAAACTCGTCTCCTCCCAGTCGGGCGGCTGTGTCCTGCTCCCGGATTGTCTCCGTCAGTCTCCGGGCGACGGACACAAGGAGCAGATCCCCTGTTTCGTGACCGTAGGTGTCGTTTACTTCCTTGAATTCGTCCAGATCTATGAATACTGCGGCCGCCATGGTCCCTTCTCTCCTTGCCCTGGCGATGACCATGTCCAGCCGGTCAAGGAGAAGGTAGCGGTTCGGCAGCCCCGTGAGCGAATCGTGGTAGGCCATGTGGCTCAGGCGCTCCTGCTCCGTCTTGATGTCCCCTATGTGGGTCAGCACTCCGGAGTAATGGGTGATCCTTTTTGCGGAATCTCTTACCGCTGTGACGGTGAGCCACACCGGGTAGGCTTCGCCGTCCTTCCGGCGATTCCATACTTCCCCCTGCCATGAACCGTTACGCCGCAAGGAATCCCAGAAGCGTTCCGAAGTTTCCGAGTGTATCGTCTGGGCGGAGAACATGCCCGGTCTCCTGCCCCGGATTTCGTCGAGAGCGTAACCTGTAAGGTCTTCGAGGGCCGGGTTCGCGTCTTCTATGAATCCATCGGCGTCGGTGACCAGGATTCCCTCGTTCGTGGTACGGAAGAACTGGTCAGCGAGCTGGAGCCTGTCCATCATCTCCTTCCGGTCGGTGATGTCCTGGAGAGCTATGATGATTGCATTCTCCCCGTCAAAGGAGATGGCACTGGCGGCAAGGAGCCCCCAGTAATTTTTGCCGTCGGCTTTGCGGAAGGCGACTTCCCTGCCGTAAATCGTCCCGGCGGCAAGCACCTGGTCCACGAACCCGTGCAAGGCCTCCGGGTTCACCAGGAGATGGAGGTCGGAGACAATGTTTTTTCCCTTTGCCTGTGCAGCTTTCAGGCCGAAAAAACGCTCCCCGAGAGCGTTGGTGAAAAGGACCCGTCCTTCATGGGAAATCACCGACACAGGGAAGGGAACGTCCTCCACCAGGGAGCGGAACCGGGCCTCGCTCTCCTGAAGCTCGGCCGTTCTGCGCGTCACGACCTGCTCCAGGACATCGCGGCCGCGGAAAGCAGTTCCGACCAGAAGCGCCACGGACAGTGCGGCGAACAAGCCGGTCGCAAGAGTCATCCACCCGGCACTGACCGGATGATGAAGAAAGTAGGTTTCACCGGGGTGCATTTCCGCAGCGAAGGTCCTGCCGAAAGCAAAAATCGGCCGTATGCTGCAGAGAGAATCATCGGAAGAAAGGGTCATCCCGGTAAATTTCCAGGCGTTTGCCGGGCTCTCCGTCCCCGCGGCGAACTGGGGATCGCCGTCCCCGAGCATCCAGAGGCTCATGGAGGCCTCGGACTCTCCTCCCCGCTGCGCCCGGGCGACAAACGTTTCCAGCCCAAGGGTCACTGCGGCGAATCCACGGAGACCGGAGGATCCATCACTTGAAAAAACAGGGCGGTAAATGGTCATTCCTTTTCCGTTCCGCGTACCTTCGGGAAGATCATGAATCTCCGACATCGAAGGAAGGCCCGTTTCCGCGGCCCGCTTCATCGCCTCGGCTGCGCCTGGCTCCTCTCCCTGCCGTCTTTCTTCACTTCCCTGAGAAAGGGGCAGCCTCCCCCCGGGAACGGGAACACCGGAAGGACCAGTCGGAATCCAGGCCACGGAGACCACTCCCGGCAGGGCATCAAGATGTTCTGTGAAACGGAGAAAATGCTCCTCCGGCATCTGCCCGCCGGACTCGAGGAAACGCCCGAAACTCTCGAGGCTCACATTGCGCGTGGCGTCGAAGAGCATGTGAAGCTCTCCGGACCGGGCATCGGCGATGACGGAAAAAGAGTGCCTGTTGGCCAGAAGCTCCTTCTCGTGGGCAAACCTGGCAAAGGAAAGGCTGAGCACCAGGCCCGCGGTCAGGGCCAGGATTGCCTCCGGGTGCCGGAACGGTCTCCTTCCCGTGTCTTCCCTGGAGGGACGACGCCTGAGAACAAAGCCGCCGCAGAGAAAGACCGCCGCCAGAAGGAGGGCAGTTCCGTTGGGCAGCAGGGAGGCCCGGAGGACATCGTTCCGCCAGTGTCCTCCGTCGATGTCCAGCGCGAGGACGGCCACGACTTCTCCCGAAGCAGGGTCGGTCACGGGGTACCACGTGGAAACCCATGTTCCCCACCGGTCGGTAATTGGTCCCACGGTAACGGGGCGTTTTTCTTCAAAAGCCGGAAGGAAGCCGGGATCCATTTCCCCGTATACGTCCCCCGGGGGTGATTCGTCCTCGGAACCGGGGAGTTCCGAGTCCGCGTAGAAAAAGACGGTGCCGTCGGAACGGCGCCCCACAAGGGTAAGAAATCTGCTCCTGGGAAAAGCCTGGAGGACGGCCCGGAACTGCTCCTTGAAGCGCCTGTACTCCGGAAGAAGAAGGTCTTTTTCGGTCCCCGAGAGGGCCCTGACCTGGTCTATCTGAATAGTCTCGGCAAGGAGGCGGGTCTGACGGCTCAGTTCCTCCCTCATAAAACGGTCCGCTTCCTCCATTCTCCATTGACCAACAGCCGCCCCCCCGGCGAGCACCGCGGCGGCGAGAAGAATCCAGAGAACCGGCAGCCTGACAAAGCCGCCTGCGGAACAACACCGTTTCATCCGGAATGAGGCCTTTCCGAGTTCAAATCCTTAGCATCCCCTTATCTTGAGAGCGCTGGCAATGAGTGCCGCAAACTCCCTGCGCGGAAATGGGGAACACGAAATGAAGATGAGCCATAATCGGTTTCATTATAAAACAAAGACTGATTTCACCGAAGGACAGCTAAAAAAAAATATGCGCAAAACCTCCGTTCAGTCCCCATCAAGGGGAAGCCGGCCACGAAAGGCTCTCAGCCTGTCCTTCATCGGGGGGCGGTTCCGTTCCGCCGATACTATTTCCCCCGTTCTTCCGTCAATAATATTCTCCCGGAGAACATGGAGCCGTTCCTGGGGAAAATAGGCGTTCCTGTGGAGATGTCCGCAAAACCATGTTTCGTAGCCCGTTCCCTTTCGAATCTCCTCGAGATATGCGGAGACCGGGTCCCCTGCGAGATATTTCGCGAGGTTCGTCGCCTGGAGAATTCTCTCGGGCGCGGTGTGAGTAAGAATCCAGTCCGCCCTCCACCCTGCTCTTTCAAGGGTATCCAGCCCCCTCCGGAATTCCTCTTCCGATGGGATCTCCCTCCTCCACCAGGATTTTCCCGGCGTTCTCATGTGCCTGTCCAGGCTCCGGGCACCGCCGAAGACAAAACAGGCCCTGCCGTCCAGGGTATAGATGTATCCCCGTTTCAGGTGGAATACGCGGGAAGCGGCCACCCCCACGGGAGCGCCGAACCGTTCCTCCTCCGGCAGAGAGTCGAGGAGCGCGAAGTTCTCGTGATTGCCGTCCAGGAAAAGGGTGGTCCAGGGCATGGCGTCCAGCTTTTCCAGTTCTTCCCTCTCCCTCGCCGTCGGGGGGTCATGCCACAGGAGGCCGAAATCACCGAGGATCACCACCAGGTCATCCCTTGAAAGCCGCTCCCCCGCAGGGAAATTTCCCGGGGAGAAACGGTCTGATTCAAGCACTCCATGAATGTCTCCGGTCAGAAAAATCATGGCTCCTCTCCTTTTGCCGCACCCCATGCCTGCCTCAGGCACGGGAGAAGAAATATTTTTTTATTATAACCGGAATATTGTGCTAAAATTCTCTCCAAAATCCCAATGCAGGAGGCGCTCCATGACCACCCCAATCCAGAATACGCTTGCAATAGTCTGCGGAGGCGGACCGGCCCCAGGAATCAACAGCGTGATCAGCTCGGTGACCATCGAAGCCAAGAAGTCGGGCTGGGAGGTCTTCGGCATATACGACGGCTTCGCCAACCTCGCGAGGGGAGAGAAGAAGATCATCCCCCTCACTATCGACATGGTGAGCAGGATCCACTCCGACGGGGGAAGCATTCTCAGGACATCCAGGTTCAACCCCACGAAGAGCGATGAATCCCTCCGCAGCGTTGTGGATACCCTCATCGAACTTGGCATCACCCACCTGGTGACTATCGGGGGAGACGACACATCCTACGCCGCATCCCGCATCGCCGGATACGCGAAGAACAATCTCGGCCTCACCATCAGCTTCGCCCATGTTCCCAAGACAATCGACAACGATCTTCCTCTTCCCGAGGGCATTCCCACCTTCGGCTTCGAAACCGCCCGGTCCCTGGGCGCCCAGATCGTCTCGAACCTCATGGAGGACGCCAAGACCACCGGGCGGTGGTTCCTCGTCGTGGCCATGGGAAGGGTGGCGGGGCACCTCGCCCTCGGCATCGGCAAAAGCGCCGGCGCCACCATCACCATCATTCCCGAGGAACTGCCCTCGAAGGAAAAAATACCCCTCTCCCTGGTGGTGGACATCATCACCGGCTCCATCATCAAGAGGCTCGCTTCCGGACGGAATTACGGCGTGGCCGTCACCGCGGAGGGGCTCATCGAGAAGATCCGGATAGAGGACCTCGAGGCGGCGGACTGCCTCGAATACGACGACCACGGCCACATCCGCTACGCCGAGATAAACTTCTCCGACGTGCTGAAAAAGGAGGTGCTGGCCAGCCTCAACACCCTGGGGATCAAGATGACGGTCAACAACAAGGAAGTGGGTTACGAGGTCCGGTGCGCCCCTCCGAACGCCTTCGACATCGAGTACACCAGGAACCTCGGGTACGCTGCCTTCGATTTTCTCAGAAGCGGAGGCACAAACGCCCTCATCAGCATACAGAACAACCGGATCGTTCCCATTTCCTTCGACGATATTCTCGACCCTGTGACGAAAAAGACGAGGATCCGCACGGTGAACACGGAATCCATCCAGTACAGGATAGCCAGGGAATACATGATCCGGCTGGAAAAGAGGGATTTCCAGGGAGGCATCGAATTCGAAAAACTCGCCGTCGCGGCGAAGCTCTCCCCCGACGAGTTCCGCAGGCGTTTCCAGTACGTAACGGAATACTGAGGGATCAGCGGGACAGGGAACTCTCCACCACCATTCCGAGGAATTCGCCGAAGGAAAAGCCCGCGGCGGCGGCGGCCTTGGGCACAAGGCTGGTGGCGGTCATCCCCGGCACCGTGTTGAGCTCCAGCACCACGGGCCGACCGTCGTCGTCAAGACGGAGGTCAACCCTTCCATAGCCCCTGCACCCAAGGGCTTCGCAGGCCCCGAGAGAAGCCTGCTCCACAAGGACGCGGACATGCTCCGGAAGGGGTGCCGGAACAAGATATTCGCATTCGCCGGGGGTGTATTTCGAGCCGTAGTCGTAAAACCCCCCGCCGGGCCGTATCTCGATGACCGGGAGACAGTGGGGAACTCCGTTCCGTTCATGGACCGCCACGGTAATCTCCCGTCCTGGAATGTATTCCTCCACAAGAACCCTGTCGTCGTGCCTGAAGCCCTCCTCGAGGGCATCCCGCAGCCCTGAGGTCCCCTCGAGGATTGAGACTCCCACGGTGCTCCCCGAGCAGCAGGGCTTCACCACGAGCCTGCCGGAGCGCAGCAGAAGGTCTTTCAGGGAATCTTCCGGGAAAAGGTCCTTTCCGGTTCCGGCGCGGGACACCTCGATCCCCTTCGGAACAGGAATCCCTCTCCACCGGAAGAGTGCCTTGCTCGCCGTCTTGTCCATGGCGAGGGCGCAGGAGGCATGGCGTGAGCCGGAAAAGGGAATACCAGCCATTTCGAGAGCTGCCTGCAGTGTTCCGTCCTCTCCCCATCCCCCATGGAGGGCGATGAAGGCAAAACCGTTCTTTTTTTCGATGAAGGCCGACGCGTCTTCCCTGCTCCGGAGGTCCAGCGGCTCCACATCGTACCCCCCTTCAGAGAGTGCAGCGGCCACCGCCGCGCCGCTCCGGAGCGAAACCTCTCTCTCCGGGCCTTCGCCTCCGTGGAGAACCCATATCTTCATTCCAGTCAGTCCTTTCAGCGGGGATGGTTCATTATAATACACGACCCGGAGGATGAAATGGCCATTCCTCCGCGATTTTCCATCTGATACAATTGACCCGGCACTCCCCAGAAAGCAAACATCCCCGGCAGGAGGGTGAAACAATGACAGTTCAGTGGAGCGACGACCTGGCCATCGGCATCGGCATCATCGACGACCAGCACAAAAAACTCGTGGAGCGCATCGCGTCCTTCTCAGGGGCCGTGGAAAGCGGCGACAGGAACCGCATGGAAGATACGGTCAACTATCTCATCGGCTACGCCATCCAGCATTTCGGCGCCGAGGAGCTCATCATGATCCGCAACTGCTACGACCGGTTCAAAGAACACCGGGACGAGCACAGCTGGTTCATCAAGGAGGTCTACGACATCCACGGCAGGCTGGCCTGCGGGGAAGAGATGACACAGCATGACGCGGAGAGCCTCAGGAACATGCTGGTGAACTGGATCCTCAACCACATCTCCGTCAAGGACAAGCGCATTGCCGAAACGCTCAACAGCTTCGGCGGGCCCCTCGGGAAATAGGGTGCATCCGATGGACTGCGGAACCCTGAGCGACTTTCACCTCGACGTCCTGAAAGAGGTGAGCGACATCGGCGCTGGAAACGCTGCCGCGTCTCTTTCCTCTCTCCTCGGGAGAACGGCGGAAATGACGGTCTCCCGGGTTCTTCCCATGCCCTTCAACAGGATCGTGGACTATGCCGGCGGAGCGGAGCGAACAATCCTCTCGGTCTTCGTCCGCTTCGAGGGGGGCATTTCGGGAAACATGCTCTTCGTCATGAACCGCGGAGACGCCCTGGCGATGATCCGGCACATGACCGGAGCATCCGGCGGGGAGGGCTTCACCGACATGGGAATTTCGGTTATCCACGAAGTGGGGAACATCATGATAGGGTCCTACATCACAGCCCTCTCCGATTTTCTCGGATTCGAGATCACCCCATCGGTCCCGTCCCTGGCCATGGACATGGCCGGCGCCATCCTGGCCTTCAGCCTCTCGGAAATCGGCAGAAGCGGCGATACTGCCATTGTCATCGACGGGGAGCTTTCCCTTGACGGCAGCCGCCTCTCTGAAGAAGGGGCAAGCCATATCTTCCTTCTTCCCGACCCCGATTCGCTCGGACGGATCTTCCAGGCTCTCGGAGTGGCCGGTCATGGCAGTCGTTAGGGTGGGCATCGCCGAGTCCGGGGTGGTACTGAACCCCGATTCCATATCGACTCTCGGCCTCGGATCCTGCGTCGGAGTCACCATGTACGACGAAAAAAGGCGCATCGGGGGCATGGTCCACGTGATGCTCCCCTCCACAGAACTCGCCAAGGGAAAGGATTTCAACAGGTCGAAGTTCGCCGATTCCGCCGTGCCGGACCTTCTGAAACAGATGATACGGTACGGGGCTGATGAACGGCGCATTCGTGCCAAGCTCGCCGGTGGCGCCCAGATGTTCTCCCTGGGGGGCAATTCCGATTCTCTCCTCAAGATAGGGACCCGCAATGTGGAGGCCTGCAGGAAAGTCCTCTCGGCCCTCCGCATCACCATCCTCTCAGAAGATACGGGGGGATCCTGGGGCAGGACGGTGGAGCTGTTCTCAGAGTCCGGAATGCTCGAAGTCAGGGCCATCGGCAGAGAGAAAAAACTCATCTGACGGGGCGGATACAAAAGAATCATCATCCCGGCCGCGGCGGTCAACGCCGCGCCTTTTTTTCCGGAGGCATTTTTTTCGTGAGCACAGACAGTCATCTACTCGGAACGCAAAGCATCGGGAAGCTTCTCTTCCGGCTCTCCCTCCCCTCCGCCATCGGCATGATCGTCATGTCATCCTATAATGTTGTGGATGCCATATTCATCGGTCGGGGCGTGGGGTCCCTCGGCCTGGCCGCCGTAGCCATCTGCTTCCCACTGCAGCTGCTTGCAGGAGCCCTGGCCGTCATGGCCGGCGCGGGAGGGGCCTCCGTCATCTCCCGCAGCCTCGGCGCCGGAGATATCGAGAGAGCCCGGAAGGCCTTCGGGACCACAGTGTCCTTCGCCTCCGGCATCGGCATCGTCGTTTCCGTCCTTGTTCTGCTCTTTCTCGAACAGGTCCTCCGGCTCTTCGGCGCCACCGAGGCAATTTTGCCCCACGCGGAGGCCTATCTTTCCGTAATCCTTTTCGGCATCCCCCTCCAGATGTTCGCCATGGTGGGAAACCATGCCGCACGGGCCGAGGGCAGGGCACGGATCGCCATGACCACACTGCTGATCTCGGCCCTGCTGAACATGATCCTCGACCCTGTATTCATCTTCGGTTTCGGATGGGGAATGAAGGGAGCCGCGGTAGCCACCGTGCTCTCCCAGATGGTGATGTTCGTCTGGATCTTCGGCTATTTTTACAGGGGAAAAAGCGCCCTTTCCTTCGTCAGGAAATATCTTGTCCCTTCGGCCGGGCTGCTTCGGGAAATCGTGGCGGTGGGGTCGTCGGAGTTCGTCCGCATGGCCGCGGGCAGCTTCTCCATCGTTCTCATCAACGGGGCCCTCGTCCACTGGGGCGGGGACCTTCACGTCGCCGTCTACGGCGTCATCAACAGGGCCCTTTCCTTTTTCTTCATGCCCCTCATGGGCATAGCCCAGGGGTTCCAGCCCATCCTGGGCTACAACTACGGAGCGGGAAACTTTGACAGGGCCCGCCGGGTCATCCGCCTCGCCGTGACCGCCTCCACAGCCCTCGCCCTCATCGGCTTCACCGCCGCCCAGGTCTTTCCGCGGGAGATATTCCTGCTCTTCTCCACCGACGAAGAGCTCATCTCCGAGGGAGTCCGGGCGATGAGCCTCATCTCCATAGCCTTCTTCCTCATCGGCTTCCAGATCACCGGGTCAGCCATGTTCCAGGCCCTGGGAAAAGCGCGGCCGGCCTTTCTTCTCTCCCTCTCACGCCAGGTGCTCCTGCTCATACCCCTGGTGCTGATTCTTCCCGGCTTCCTCGGGACAAGGGGAGTCTGGCTCTCCTTTCCTCTCGCGGACGGAGGTTCCTTTCTGCTGACCCTCTACCTCTTCAGGAGGGAGCTCCGGAACCTGCCCGTTCCGGGGCCCGCCGGGGCCGACTGACCCGGAAAGGGAGCCAGGTCCCTTTTCAGGACGTCTTTTCCCTGTTGAAGTTGATCAGCGATCCGGCGAGAATGACGGCCCGCTCGTCCTCCGTCATGGTTCCGGTCTCCAGGGTGATCCTCTCAGCCCTGCCGCCCCCCACAACATAACCTGACAGCGACGTCTCCCCGTTTTCCAGGGCTTCGCGGACGGCGGGAACGAAAATCCAGCTTCCGGCTGAAAAGGACGGATCCCCGCCGAGGACGAAGGGAATCATCCCCCAGTTGATAAGATTGCTCCTGTATCTCTTCGTGGCGTACTCACGGGCGATGTTCGCTCCTCCGCCGAGGACCCTCTGACAGCTCGCCGCCTGCTCCCTGGCCGACCCGTCCCCGGGCTTGCGGGCATACACGGCGGAAGCTGTGCCGACGGAAGCCGGGATACCTTCCCCGAACCCCGGGACAGTGCTGATGGAGGAAAAGGCATCTTCAAGCTCGGGTGCAGTCTCTCCCGGGGTTTTTCCCCCTGCGAGGGCTTCCCCGAAGGCCCTGACCTCCTTCGCCTTTGCCACGTAGGAAGGGTCCTTCCGGGACAGGGTGAATTCAGCCAGCCCCATGGGGTTGGAGCGGAAGCTCGCCGTTTCGCCGGACGGGATCAGTTCGTCCGTGGTGGTTACGGGGTCGTCAATGAAGGTAACCACCTTCAGCAGAAGGTGCTCCGGGAGGGGCGGCATCTCCGGCCAGTCAGCGATGTTCGGCCCGAAGACCAGCCCCGTTTCCGGCAGGGGGGATCCGAATCCATGGTAGACCCTGTTCCGGTAGGGAGTGTCGTCGAAGTGGTATTCCCATTGTTCCTCCGCAGGGTCAAGATCCGTGGCGGGAGTGAGCAAGCCTCCGCTCGCCGCCGTGGCGGCGATGCTCCTGGCGTCCATGAGGGCCACCGAGGCGATCTGCCCTTCTCCGGGCTTCGAGCCTTCCCGGTTTGGAAAGTTCCTCGTGGTGTGCCGGATGGAGAGGGAGCCGCTGGCGGGAACGTCGCCCGCCCCGAAGCAGGGACCGCAGAAGGCCGTCCGGACCACCGCCCCGGACATCATCAGGTCGGTGATGGTTCCGTTCTTCACAAGTTCGAGCAGGACGGGCTGGCTCGAGGGATAGACCGACAGTGAGAATTCCTCCCGGCCCGGCGTCTTTCCCTTCAGGAGGGACGCCGCCGCCATGACGTTCGTGTAGGTTCCCCCGGAACATCCCGCAATGATCCCCTGATCCACCCTCAGCCTGCCCTTTTCGAGCTTGCCGGTCAGGCTGAACTTCGCCTTCGGGCTCTTCATGAGTTCCGCGGCGGTTTTTTCCACCTCACGGAGAATATCGCCGGGATTTTCGTTAAAAGCCCGTATTTCCATGGCGTTGGAGGGATGGAAGGGCAGGGCGATCATGGGTTCCACTGCGGAAAGATCCACCGTGATCATGCGGTCGTACCAGGCGACCTTTCCGGGGTTCAGCTCCCTGTAGTCGCCGGGGCGGCCGTGGGCGGCAAAAAAGTCCCGTGTGTCCCCGTCAGTCCTCCATATAGAGGAAAGACAGGCCGTCTCGGTAGTCATCACGTCCACGCCACAGCGGTAATCGGTGGAGAGGTTCGATACGCCCTCTCCCACGAACTCCATGATGCTGTTCTTTACAAAACCCGAGGCAAAAACGGCCCGAATGATCGCCAGAGCTACGTCCTGCGGGCCTACGCCGGGCCGGGGTTTTCCCGCGAGGTACACTCCCGCTACCCTGGGGCGAACCGTATCGTAGGTCTGGCCAAGGAGCTGCTTCACCAGCTCGCCGCCGCCTTCGCCCACGGCGAGGGTCCCGAGGGCGCCGTAGCGGGTGTGGCTGTCGCTTCCCAGGATCATCTTCCCGCAGCCCGCCATCGTTTCCCTCATATACATGTGGATGACCGCCATGTGGGCGGGGACAAATATGCCGCCGTATTTTCTCGCCGCCGACAGGCCGAACATGTGGTCGTCGCTGTTGATGGTTCCCCCGACGGCACACAGAGAATTGTGGCAGTTGGTGAGGACGTAGGGGAGGGGAAAGGATTCCAGGCCGCTGGCCCTGGCCGTCTGGATGATGCTCACGTAGGTAATGTCATGGGACGTCAGGGCATCAAACCTGAGCTTCAGCTTTTCCATGGAGCCGGAGACGTTATGGGCCTCAAGAATCGGCCAGCTGATGGTTTCCCTTCTCGCTTCTTCACGGACAACCGGCCGCCCGGCGAGTTCCGCGGCCCGATGTTCCGCGCCTGGGCCGTCCTCGACGATATGCCTGCCGTCTACAAGCCAGGCTCCGTTTTCCAGCAGTTTCACCATGATCTCTCCCCTCCGTCGTTCCCTTTCTTCGTCAGAAACCCGGCCTTTTTCAGCCCTGCTTTTTGTCGCAGTAGAGTCCCGCAGCCTTCTCGGCGGACACGGTGATCCCCCGGATGAGCGCGGAGCTGAATCCCTCGTGCTCCATGCGGTTGAGACCGGAAATGGTGCAGCCCTTGGGGGTGGTCACCTTGTCGATTTCATTTTCGGGGTGGCTCCCGCTCACGGAGAGCAGGCAGGCGGCGCCTTTGGCCGTCTGGACAGCCATGGCCAGGGAATTTTTGGCCGACAGGCCGATCTCGATGCCTCCCTGGGAGGCCGCCCGGATGGCCCGCAGGAAGAAGGCGATGCCGCAGGCCCCCAGGGCCGTGGCGGCGATCATGTCCTCTTCCCGGATCCGGAGGGTCTTTCCCACGTCGTTGAAAATCCGTCTGGCCATCTCCAGCGCCCGGTCGTCGGGGCCGTTGGAGGCCAGGCAGGTCATGGACTCTCTCACGGCGATGGCCGTGTTGGGCATGGCCCGGGCAATGCGGAGAGGCTTCCCGATGACCTCTTCAATCCGCTGTATGGTCACACCCGTCACCACTGAGATGAGGATATGCCGGTCGAAATCCAGCGCAGGGGCGATCTCCTGGAGGATGATGTCCACCCTCTGGGGCTCCACGGACACGATCACCACGTCCGCCCCTTTCACCGCCGCCGGGTTGTCGCTGGTCACCTCGAACCCCATGGCCTTGAACTCCTCCAGGAGGTGGGTCCGCCTCCTGGTAAGGGTCATCATTCCCGGGGTGAAGTTCCCCGCCTGGGCCAAACCCTTGGCGATGCTCGTTCCGATGTTTCCCGCTCCGAGAATGGCAATCCGGATTGCGTTTTCCATTTCTGTTCGAACCTCCCTTGAAATTTCGGGCATCATCGGGAGATCCGGTGAGCCGTAATTTTTTAGCGGACAGTATATCAAAGTCAGCCCCCGTTGAAAAGCCCGAATCCTCGGGCTAAAACAGCATTTTTTGGCAGAGGGAGCGCCGCCGGGATTAAGGTGAATTCGCCCCGCCAGGGGCGAAGAGATCTCCCTCCGCCTACTTTGCGGAGGGATCCCCTGGGGGAAAGCGCCCGGGCCGGGAAACCGACATGGATGTCGGTTTAAGGTGCAGTTGTCATGGACGACAATCTGCACCGACGGCCCAAGCGAGCACCGGTGACGCTCCCCGCTGCCCGCAGATGCCCGTCAGTCCCTGAAGGGCAGGACTTTCTGCCGGTATTCCTCCCGGGCCGCTTCCCGAAGGTTCCCGTCCGTGAGCAGGTCCCATCCGGTGAGGGCAAGCCCCTTGGCGGCGAGAAGCACCACCTCGTCGCCCCTGGGAGAGACGGCAGCCTCCCGGAATTCAACCGTGTGCCCGCCAACGGTCGTACCGGCTATGGCAAGGTACTCGTGGATGGCGGGGAGCTCCAGGGAAACATTCCCCACGTCGGACGACCCGAACCGCTCCCGGGGGTCGGGGTACTCCATGACCTCCCCGAGGGACTCCATGTTTCTCTTGAAGGCCTCACCCATGGCGCTGTTGGGATACCGCTCGGCATACACGGGTTCCCCCTCCAGGAGAAAGGACGCCCCCGTGACCATGGCGGCCGCCTCGGCGAGCCGGTTCAGGTCCCGGTACATTGCGATGAGCTCTTTCTTCGTGGACGCCCGGACAGTGAACTGGGCTTCGGCGAGATCGGGGATGACGTTCGAGGCCGTGCCGCCCCTGGTGATGATGCCGTTGATCTTGGCGGAGTTCGGCCAGGTCTGCCGGAGGGTGTCGATGCCGTTGAAGAAGGCGATGAGGGACGTGAGGGCGTTCACGCCCTTGTCGGGAACGGCGGAATGGGCCGCCCTTCCCAGGAATTCAACCCGAACGCCCTGGGCGGCAAGGCCCCCGCGGCCGATGATATTCTTCGTGTTGGGGTGCATCATGAGGGCAAAATCCACGCCGGCGAAGCCTCCCCGCTCCACCATGTAGATTTTTCCGCCCCCCTCCTCCTCGCCGGGAGTTCCGATAACCTGGACCTCTCCGGCCGTTTCGTCCAGGACGGAACCCAGGGCGATCCCCGCCCCCACGGCGGACGCGGCGATGATGTTGTGGCCGCAGGCGTGCCCGAGCCCCTTCAGGGCGTCGTACTCCGAGAGAAAGGCCACCGCGGGGCCTCCCTCCCGTCCCTTCTTCACCGCCCGGAAGGCGGTTTCCATGGCGCAGAAGGGCATTTCCACGGTGAAGCCGTGCCGCTCCAGCAGCTCCTTCTGCCACAGGGCCGCCCTGCGCTCCTCGAAGGCCGTCTCGGGACACCCGTGGATATGGTGGCTCAGCTGCAGCAGCTCCTGCCGTATCTCTTCAACCCTGTTTTTGATGCGATCATTCATGAAAGGAGTCTCTCCTTCTTTCGAAAAAAGGCAGGCCGCGGCACTGGGCCCCGGCCTGCCTGCATCTGCCCGGCGTGGGAAATCCGGCTATTTCACGTCCATGTCGTAGGCCAGGATGGACTTGTCCGCCCTGGGCTCGAACACCACGGCGTCCTTCTTGCCGTAGAGGTCCTGCTGGAAGTACAGGGGAACGATGCCGCCGTCATCCACGATCATCCGTGCGGCCTTCTCGAGGATAACCCTGCGCTTCTCGGGATCCGCCGTTCCGTCGGCTTCGTCAACGAGGGCGTCAAACCCGGGGTTGGCGTAGTGGCCGCGGTTGGAGCCGCCCTTGGCGGGGTTCTTGCCCCTGGTGTAGAAGAGAACGCTGGCCATCTCGCCCACGTCGATGGGCTCGGACCATCCGGTCATGACAAGGCTGGACTTGTCGCCGGGACGGACAAAATCGAAGAAGGTGGTCTTGGGGTGAAGGCGGAGCTCGACCAGGATCCCCGCCTTGGTGAGCTGGCTTGCCAGCGCCTGGGCGACCTGCCCGTCGTTGGGGTAGCGTCCGTTGGGGGCGTCAAGGTAGACCTTGAAGCCGTCGGGATAGCCTGCTTCGGTCAGGAGCTTCTTCGCCTCCTCGGGGTCGTACTTCGGCGCGGGCATGTCCTCCACGTACCCTCTCCGGCCCTTCAGGACCATCTGGTTCGTGGCGTAGGCGTTGCCGTTCATGATCATCTTCACGATGGAGTCGCGGTTGATGGCAAGGGACATGGCTTTCCGCACCCGAACATCGGTGAGGGGGTTCTTGTCGAGGCCGATGATGCCGGGGCCCTGGGGACGGTGGGAGTCCACGTGGAGATAGATCAGCCGCTCGCTGGGCCGGTCCACCACCGAGATGCCCTCCGTTTTCCTGAGCTTGTCCACGTCACGGACCGGAACGTCCTCGATGATGTCCACTTCGCCGGTCAGCAGGGCTGCCGTGCGGGTGGCGGCGTTGCTGATGGGACGGAAGGTGACCTTCTCAATCTTCGGTGCGCCTCCCCAGTACTGCTTGTTGGCCTTCATGGCGATGTGGTCTTCCTTGATCCACTCCACGAAGACGTAGGGGCCGGTGCCCACGGGAGCCTGGTTGAAGGCGGTCTCGCCGAGCTTTGTCCTGTAGGCCTTCGGGAGGATGCGCAGCGCGGCCAGGGACTCAAGAAGAACTGCTGTGGGAGCCTTGGTGATGATCTTCACCGTGTGGGGATCCACAACCTCCACCCTGTCGATGGCGGCGGTGAAGTTCTTCAGCAGGGAGGTGCGGCACACCTCGACTGTGTAGGCCACGTCCTCTGCGGTGAAGTCGCTTCCGTCGTGGAAGGTGACACCTTTTTTCAGGCTGAAGGTCCAGGTGAGATTGTCGTCGCCGATGGTCCAGGATTCGGCGAGGGCCGCCCGGGGAAGACCGAGGGCGTCGTTGTTGAGAAGCCCGTCGTACATGTAGCGCCCCATGGTGTTGGTGATGGTCTCATCCTGCTGGGAAGGATCCATGAAGAGCGCGTCCGACGCGAGGCCGATGACGATGCTCTTTTCCGCGGCCGCCGGAGCGGCCATGACAAGGCAGAGCGCGAGTACCGCTAAAAATGCCGCAAATCTTTTCATTCCCTGATTCCTCCTTTATTTTTCTGTTTCGGTGGGCCTATTATAAACTATTCTTCTCCGTACAGATGACACGCCACCATCCGGCCCTCCACGGGCAGAAGGGAAGGCCTCCGGGCATCGCAGACCTCCATCCGGCGGGGGCAGCGCCCGGCGAAGGGACAGCCCGGCGGAAGGCTGATTGGGCTCGGGACGTCCCCCTGCAGGGGCGCGGCGGGCTTCTCCCTGTCCAGGGTGGGGGCGGCGGCGAGGAGCGCCTCGGTGTAGGGGTGGAGGGGGCGCCCGAAAATGCTGTCCCGGTCTCCCTTTTCCACGATAAAGCCCAGGTACATGATCCCCAGCCTCTCGGTGACGTGCCGCACCACCGAGAGATCGTGGGCGATGAACAGGTAGGAGAGGCCGAACTCGTCCCTCAGGTCCATCATCAGGTTCAGCACCTGGGCCTGGATGGACACGTCGAGGGCCGAGACGGGCTCGTCGGCGACGATGAAGGAAGGGTTGGTGGCGAGGGCCCTGGCGATGCCGATGCGCTGCCGCTGCCCCCCGGAGAACTGGTGGGGGTACCTGTCGGCCTGTTCGGGCCGGAAGCCCACGATGTCCAGGAGGCTGTACATTCTGGTCCGGGCCTCCTCTTTCCCGGAGACGGTCCGGTGAAAAAGCATAGGCTCCATGATGATGTCCCCTATTCTCTGTCTCGGGTTCAGGGAAGCGTAGGGGTCCTGGAAGATCATCTGCATCTTTTTCCGGACCGGCATCATCCGGGAGGGTGAGTAGGCCGTGATGTCCTCCCCGTCGAAGACGATCCGGCCTGCCTTCGGCTCCAGCAGGCGCACCACGGTGCGGGCGGTGGTTGATTTTCCGCAGCCCGACTCGCCCACGAGGCTGAACACCTCACCCCGGGGTATGTGGAAGGAGACACCGTTCACCGCGTGGACAGTCCGTGGCGGTTTTCCCGCAAGCCGGTCCAGGATGCCCCGGGGCTGGCCGAAGCTCTGGACAAGATCCGTGACCTGGAGAAGGATATCCCTTCCGCTACCGTCCATGAACTTCCGCCTCCTCTCCGCCCCAACAGGGGTTGTGGCAGCTCACCCTCCGCCCGGGGGCCACGGTGCGCATCCGGGGTGTCTCTTTTCTGCAGAGTTCCGTGGCAAACCCGCACCGGGGAGCGAAGGAGCATCCCGGCGGAAGGTCGAAAAGGCTCGGCACCATGCCCGGAATCTGGGGGAGGCGCCTCGTCCTCTCCCCTGCCATCCTGGGGATGGACTCCAGCAGCCCCTTCGTGTAGGGATGGAAGGGATGCCGCACAAGCTCCCTCGTAGGACCTTCCTCCACCACCCTGCCGCAGTACATGACGGCCACCCTGTGGGTCATCTCGGATACAACCGCGAGGTCATGGGTGATGAGGATGAGCGCGGAGCCGAACCGCTTCACGAGATTTTCCATGAGAGTGAGGATCTGGGCCTGCACCGTCACGTCCAGGGCCGTGGTGGGCTCGTCGGCGATGATGAGCCTGGGGTTCGCGGCGAGGGCTATGGCGATGACCACCCGCTGCCGCATGCCCCCGGAAAACTGGTGGGGGTAGTTTTCAAGCCTGTCCTCCGGGTTGGGTATCCCCACCTCCCTCAGGAGATCAAGGGTCTTCTCCCTCCGCCCGGCTGAAGAAAGGGTGGTGTGGAGGGCCAGCATCTCCCCGATCTGCCGCCCGATAGTCTGGAGGGGGTTCAGGGAGGTCATGGGATCCTGGAAGATCATGGAGATCTCCTTCCCCCGGATGCGGCGCATCTCCTCCTCCGTCTTCTTCAGGAGGTTCTCTCCCCGAAAGAGCACTTCCCCTCCGGAGATACGCCCCGGAGGATCGATGAGGCCAAGGAGGGAGAAGCCGGTGACGGATTTCCCGCCCCCCGATTCCCCCACGAGGCCGAGAATTTCCCCTTCCTTCAGGGTCAGGTCGACACCGTCAACGGCCTTCACCGTGCCCCGGAAGAGTTCGAAGCGGGTCTGCAGGTTTCTTACTTCAAGCAGGTATTCAGACATGGGATACCTCTATTTCAGCCGGGGATTGAACTCGTCGCGGAGAAAGTCCCCGAGCAGGTTGATTCCGAAGACGAGGAACATGATGAACATCCCCGGGAAGACGGACGACCACCAGAGGCCGCTGAAGAGAACATCGTAGCCGTTCTTGACGAGAAGGCCCAGGGAGGGCCTGGTCACGGGCACTCCCACCCCGAGATAGCTGAGGGTTGCCTCCGTGAGGATCACCGTCCCCACGTGGATGGTGGCGATGACAATGAGGGGCGTCAGGATATTGGGCAAAACATGGCGGAAAATGATGGGAAAGGGAGAGAGGCCGATGAGCCTGGCGGCGTCCACGTACTCCTTCTTTTTCTCAACCAGCACGGACCCCCTGACCGTGCGGGCGTAGAGCACCCAGCCAACGATGGTGAGGGCGGTCACGAGCTTTCCGAGACCGCGGCCGAAGGCGGCCATGATGAAGAGGGCCACCAGCATGGCAGGAAAGGAGAGCT
>CAZJAR010000002.1:34227-63998 GCA_964543785.1 uncultured Synergistaceae bacterium
CAATGGCGAGGATCAGCCCGGGGAAGGCGAACAGGATGTCCACCACCCGCATGAGGAGACTGTCGAGCCTGCCGCCGAAATAGCCCGCCACGAGCCCGAGGAAGGTTCCCAGAGCGCAGGAGAGGACCACCACAATAATACCGATGAACAGGGAGATCCTGCTGCCGTAGACCATGGCGCTGAGGAGGTCCCGCCCCTGGTCGTCCGTGCCGAGGAGAAAGGCCGGATCGCCGCCCTCCATCCAGACGGGGGGCTTGAAGGCGTCCATGAGATCCAGGCTCCCGATGTCGTAGGGGTTCTGGGGGGTGAACAGGGGCCCCGCGGTCACCAGGACCACGAAAAACGCCACGATGACAAGCCCCGCCAGTGCGCCGGGGCTACGGACGAAGTTGTGAAAGAATTCGCTTCGGAACAATCCTTCTTTTTTTGCTCTCATTCAGGTCACCTCAGGTCGATTCGGGGATCGATCAGGGTATAGACTATGTCCACGAGAAAGTTGATCAGGACGAACATGGCCGCCACGATCATGAGATAGGCCACGATGACGGGCCTGTCCGCGGTGTTGATGGAGTCCACCAGGAGCTTGCCCATGCCCGGCCAGGCGAAGATGGTCTCCGTCACGGTGGCGAAGGCGATGAGGCTCCCGATCTGCATGCCGAAGACCGTCACCACGGGAACGAGGGCGTTCTTCAGCGCATGGGAGAAGAAGAGGCTCCTCCAGGAGACCCCCTTGGCCCGGGCGAACCGGATAAAGTCCTGGCGCATCACCTCCATGATCTGGGCCCGGATGAGCCGGATGAGCATGGCCAGCGTTCCGAGGGCGAGGGTCACCGCCGGGAGGACGATGTGCCGGAAGCCGTCCCAGGTGAGGAAGGCGAAGTAGAAGATGAGGAGAATGCCCACCCAGAAGGACGGCAGGGAAATGCCCAGCAGGGACCCTCCCATGACCGCCCGGCTGAAGGGGCTGTTCGGCCTCGCCCCGGCGTAGACCCCGCAGGGCAGGGCCACCGCCAGGGACAGGAGCACCGAGAAGAAGACCAGTTCGAGGGTGGCGGGCATCCGCTCCACGATGAGGGTCAGGGCAGGGCGCTTGAAGATGTAGGACACCCCAAGGTCTCCCCTGAGGAGGTTCTGCAGGAAGACCCCGTACTGCACCCACAGGGGCCGGTCGAGGCCGAGGGCTGTCCGGGCCTCGGCGATCTGGGCGTCCGTGGCCGTGGGCGGCACGATCATGAGGACCGGGTCGCCGGTGAAGCTCATCACGAGAAAGACGATCACCGAGACGGTGAACAGGACGACGATCATCTGGACAATGCGTTTCAGCAGGTATTTCAGCATGGTTCATATCCCCGTTTCGTGTGGAATGGAGAGTCCGTTTTCAGCGGCAGACAGCCTCTCACGGGCAGGCCTCCGATGCCGGGACGAGCTTCCCCGTCTCGTCGGCGTACCGGACTTCGCAGTCGAGCCAGACGCCGATCCTGTCGTGAACCCTGCGCCGGACCAGGCCGATGAGACCGAGGACATCCCGGGAGGACGCCCCCCCGAGGTTGACGATAAAATTGGCGTGCAGAGAGGAAACCCGGGCTCTCCCCACGGTCTCCCCCTTGAGCCCCGTGTCCTCGATGATCTTCCCCGGGGGGCCCGCGAGCTCGTAGACCGACGGGGCGTTTGTGAACACGGAGCCGCAGTTTGGCAGATCAAGAGGAAATTTGCCCCTGCGCTCCCCGAGGACCCGGATCTGTTCCCTCCTCACCGCGCCCGGCTCCGACCGCCGGAAATCCAGGACGGCGCCGAGGACGATCCACCGCTTCTCCGGCACGTCGGGAGGATCCTGGAAAAGGGACCGCCGGTAGGAGAAGCCGCACTCCTCTCTCGTGAAGGTCCGCCGCTCCCCCGTCATGGAAACGGCGTCCACGGAACGGATGTTCTCCTCCGCACTGTGCCTCAGGCTGCCGCCGTTCATGGTGACCAGGCCGCCGAGGGAGCCGGGAATGCCCGCCGCGTGCTCGAATCCGGAAAGCCCTGCGTCGGCAAGGTTTTTCACCAGCTTCGGCACCCAGATTCCTCCCCTGGCCCTCACCTCGGTACCGGCGATGGAAAAGTCGGAGAAAAGTCTCCCCAGCTTCATCACCACACCCCGGATACCTTTGTCGGAGAAGAGCAGGTTCGTTCCCTTCCCGATGACAAGGAACGGCACATTTTCTCCCCTGACAAATTCCAGGAGCCTGAGGACCTCTTCCTCCGTGCGGGGCTGAACCAGGGCGTCGGCAGGCCCCCCGATTTTCCACGAACAGTGGTCTTTCAGCGGCTCCTGAGGGAATACGGCCCCTACACGGAGTTTTTGAAGCTTGTCCCCAAGGGTCATGGACGTTTTCGAACCGCCTTTCAGGAAGAGAGGACGGGAAAGAGCCCGTACCCCGTCAGGATTGTCCCCTCCGTACCGTTTTCATGTTTCATGCGACAGGCCGGAAGGACCCTCTCTCGATATGGTGGAACGCAAGGAAATCGGCAGCAGTTCCCCTGTTCTCCACTACGTTCCGGAAAATATCGAGGGTTTTTTTCTGGCATGTGAAGAGCAGCACCTGGTTATCCGCCGCCGCTTCAAGAATGGCCTCGGCCGCCCCCTGCTGGCGGGTTTCGTCAAACCGGACGAGAAGATCGTCGAGGATGAGGGGCAGGGGCTCGGAATTCCGTCCCCACAGGGTTGCCAGAGAAAGCCGCATGGAAAGGTAGACCTGGTCGGCCAGGCCGGAACTCCACTTGACTTCGTCCTTCCGCTCCCTCGCCTGGTCGTTTCCCTCCAGGACCACTGAGAGACCTCTCTCGCCGCCGCTTGAGAGAAGAGTGTACCGGTTTCCCGTCATGAGCGCAAGGTACTGGGCCGCCCTGCGGATCACCTCGGGCTGACGCTCCCTTTCGTGCTTCTCCTTCGCTGTCTCGAGGAAATGCCGGGCGAGAATGACGGAAATCCACTCCTCCAGGCTGTCATCCAGCTTCTGCTCCATCTCTCTCCGGGCAAAAAGCAGCTCCGCGAGGCGCTCGTCGGCTGCGATCTGCTCCAGCCTGAGGGCAAGCCTCCCCCTGGAATCCGCCAGGGCCCCTATCTCCATCTCAAGGGCGTCCGCAGCCGTTTCGGCTTCCGCCTTTTCCCCGGCGCTGCCTTCGGGGGAGAGGGACAGCAGTTCCTCACCTGCCTTCTCCACTTCCTCCCCGGTACCGAAAAGACCAAGGAGAACCTTTTTCTCCTGTGACACGGCACCGACAAGGCGTTCCCTCCCGGCCCAGCGGGCGGCGAGGGCCCTGTACTGCTCCTCGTTTTCCGTCCCGGCGAGGGAGAGGAGCTCCGCTGTAGTGACTCCGTTCCTCTCCAGATCCTCCCGGAATCCGGCGAGGGTTGCGGAAAGGGCGTTCATGTCCCGTTCAAGGGCCCCGATCTCGCTTTTTTTCTCCCCGGCCAGCCGCAAAATGGCTGAAAGGGACCGTATGGACGAGGGTCCGGGCTGTTCCGGAAGCTCCGCCCCCGCGAAGAGCTCCGCCAGGGCGAGAATGCGCTGCCTCACGGTGACAATATACCGGTCCAGATCACGCATTTCCGTCTTCCGGGCCTCGAGGGCCGTCTTTTCAGACCGGAGCTGCAGAATCCGGGGCACCAGGGCCTCCATGTCCTTCGGGGCCAGGTTCTGGTCGAACTGCCGCCGGGAAAGCCAACGCCGCCATTCTTCCGTGAGCCTGGAAAGTTCCCCGGCTGTCCGCTCCAGGGCGCTCTCCATGGCTTCGCTCTCGCTGTCCATCCTGGCCATCACCGCGGCCATCTGCCTGCTTCGCTCGCTCAGAACGGCAAAGCGTTCGTTGGCGGAATTGTCGCGCTCTCCTTCCTCGAAAAGCCCGTCCATTTCGTTTCCGAACCTCGGTGCTATGATTCCGAGCTTCGCCCCAAGCTCCTCCCGCCGGTTCCTGAGCCTTTCGACCCTGGATTTCTGGCTGTCCAGCAGCAGCAGGGTCTCCTCCATGCGAAGGTCAAGATCATCCATCCTGCGGGTCCACCAGGAGAGGGCAGTCTCGTACCGCTTCAGCTGGTCCCTGTGGGCAATAAAGGAGAGAATGGAGGAGCTGAAAAGGGCAAGGGCTCCGAAGAACCACAGCCGGTCCGAGGTGAGCCAGGCCTGGTAGGTGGCGCCGCCGCCCACGGCAAGCAGCGCCCCGGAGATGAGGGCCACCATGGTTCCGGGTTCGGGGGGCTCTTCCTCCGCAAGGGCAGCCTTTTCGCTGATGATGGTAGTCTGCGCCTCCCCGAGATTCGCCAGTTCCTCTTCCTCGTCACAGAGTTCCCCGAACACGGTCCGAAGGTCGGTGATGAGGCTCCACCGTTCCGTGGCCCGCTTCGCCCGGGACTCCACAGCGGCCAGTTCCCGATCAAGAGAGGAGGCCTCGCTTCTCCGGTCCTCCCGGAGGCGGTTCCACTGGACAAGGGATTTCTCCTCCTCGCCCTTCCGTCTCTCGAGAAGTTCCTTCCGCTCCGCGGTCTTCCTGGCGAAGTTGATGGATTCCGCGGACACATCGGCCGAGGCGAGATGATCCTCCGTCCACCAGGAGCAGAGGTTCCCAAGGTTGTCCATGAAGGCCCTTTCTGCATCCGAAATCTCCCCGGCAAGAAGCTTCCTTCTCGCGAGGGCGGACCGAAACTGCTCGCTCTCCTGCTCAAGCCTCTCCACTTCTCCGCCTGCAGACAGGCAGCCAAGAATCGGGTCGGCCTCAAGGGAGGCTTTTTCCTTCGCCTTTCCGTCGATTTCATCCTCAAGGCGGGCGACGGCGTTCATGATCCTTTCCCTTTCTTCCCTCAGCCGCTCGAGGCGGGACATGCCGTCCTCGGGGAAGGGATGGAGTCCGGCCGTTTCGGCGAGCATCCGTTCCCCCTCGACAAGAGCCGACCGTGAGGGGCGGGCCTTCTCGAGGAGCTCCAGGCGGACGAGGCGTTCCTTCAGAATGTCCAGGCGCACCTTTTTCTCCTCCATGGAGGATTCCATGGCCGACAAGTCGTCCTTCATCTGCCGCCAGGCGCTGTTTCTTTCGCGGAGCTCCCGTATTTTTCCGTCCGCCTCGCCCATGGAAGCAAGAAGCCTGTTCACCGACGATGCGCTTCGCGCGTTCCCCCAGGGCCGGTAGATTTCGTTCTGCCTGGCATCGAGCACCGACAGCAGCCGGGGAAGGGATGCCGATCCCAGGCCGGCCCCGGCTGCAAAGAACCTGGCGGCCACGTCGGAGGAGTTCAGGGGGTCAAGGGACTGCATTTCCCCGAGCCCCATGGCGAAGACGCTTTCGTAAATTTCCCTGCTGATGGAGAAAAACTCGGGGGAAAGCTCCTCCGAAGGACCCCCTTCAGCAGGGGCAATGAAGTTTTTCGCCCCCTCCACGGTGAGGATGTATTCCCTCCCGTCCTCCATGCGTATCCTGGCGGAGCCTCCGTGCTGCCCGCCATTCGCCGGTTCGTAGCCGTTCATCCTTCCCCTGCCGTTCTTTCCCCTGCTGAAGAGCAGACGGCGGAAGAAGTTCATCAGGGTGGTCTTGCCGCTTTCGTTCTCTCCCTGGAAGATGGTGAGCCCCTTCGACAGCCTCGCTCCCGATCCGGAGAAAATGCCGAAGCTGTTCACGAAAAAATCCGATATCCTCATAGCCCGTCCACCCCCTCGAGCAGTCCGGAAAGGGCCGACCAGGCCCCCCTGTTCAGGAGCTGTTCCACATCCTCCTCGGACAGGGCCTCTATTTTTTCCAGCACGTCCCGGGACGATATTTTCCCGAGCAGCCCCCGGTCATTGAGAATAGCCTCCAGGCCTTCCCTCAGGCTGCCCCCTTCCCGGAAGGCCCGGACCTCCTTCAGGAAATCGCCGGCAAAATGACTGCCCGAGGCAAGGGAGTCAAGGTCAAGGGGAGGAGCCGTCATATCCTGGATCTCCTCTGTGAAGACGAAATCCGGCCTGTCCTCCTCTCCCTCGTTCATCGTTTCCAGCAGTCCGCCGGGCCCGCGGAGAAACCCCGGTCGCCGGAGAAGGCGGTGGACCGTTCCGCGACCGGAAATGGAGAGCCGCAGAAGGGCAGGCCTGTCGCCGCTTTCCCGCCTGACATTCTCCTTCAGGGCCGTCAATGACTGGAAGAACTCCTCGTCCCGCTCCATGCCCTCGATGGAAAGTTCATCGCTTCTCCAGCGCACGGCGTCGCATGGAACAAACTCGGCGGTTCCCGGTTCTCCCTGGGCCAGGACAACAAAATAGACGCCCTTCTTTCCTTCCTCGCGGATATGCCGTCCCTGTATGTTCCCGGGATAGACCACCAGGGGATTCCGGCAGAGCACCTCGGCACCGTGGACGTGACCGAGGGCCCAGTAGTCCATACCTGCCGCCTTCAGGTCGTCCAGGGAACAGGGGGCATAGTTCTCGTGCCCCTTCCGGCCGCCCACATTGCAGTGAAGCAGGGCGATGTTCAGCCCTTCTCCCCTCCGCGAAGCGAACCGGAGGGCAATGTTCTCCTCCACGTCCCGGACGGGATAGCTGAAGCCGTGAACCGTACCCACCCTTTCCCCCTGCAGCACAAGGGGAAGAGACTCAACGCCCCCCCCGAACCGGAAGGCCAGGGGAGGAAAATCCCTGTCCGCTTCCCATCCGGAAAGGGAATCATGGTTTCCCGCGGCGATGAAGGAGGGAATTCCTCCGTCAGAAAGCCGCCTGAGCTGTTCGAGAAAGAAGACCTGGGCGCGGACGCTCCGGTCCTCGCTGTCGTAGACATCGCCCGAAACCACGAAGAAATCCGCCCCGTTGTTCAGGGCAAAGGTGACGGCGTTTTCAAAAGCCCGGAAGGTCGCTTTTCGCAGGAATGCCCCGAGGGAGGGCGAAATATCGGAAAGCCCCGAAAAGGGGCTGTCGAGGTGGAGATCCGCGCAGTGAACGAAGGAAACTTTCCTGCCGCTCACCGGGTTTTCCCCCTCTCGCCCGGGAGAAATGGAGATACGTTCTGGCACACTCGGCACCACTCCCTTCAAAAATCCCGTCTACTTTATGTCACAGCCTTCTTCTTTGCAACACGATTTTGTCCCCCACAATCCGCAGGCGGCGGAGAAAGCCGACCGCGTCCGCCTCCTCCCCTTCCCCGGCGGGACTTGTCACCGGCCGGTGACAATGGGATAATCCTTCCGTACGTTGAATCCGATCGTGGAGGAATGAAGAGAGATGAATGGATTAGGAGCGGCCATTTCGGCCATTTCGTACTACCTTCCGCCGAAAGTGGTGGACAACAGGGCCCTCGTGGAGGAGTTCGGCACGTGGACTGAAGATAAAATATACCAGAAAACGGGAATCAGGGAACGTCACGTCGTGGACGGAGAGCTGGTGTCCGACCTCGCTGCCCGGGCAGCAGAGAACCTCTTCGCCGAACACGGCATCGACCGGAACACCATTGATTTTCTGCTGCTGTGCACCGAAAGCCCGGACTATTACCTTCCGGCCACCGCCTGTGTGGTGCAGGACCGCCTCGGGATGAAAAAGAGCATCGGCGCCCTTGATTACAACCTCGGATGCTCGGGCTTCATCTACGGACTCGCCCTCTCAAAGGGCCTCATCGCGGCGGGAGTCGCTTCCCGGGTCCTGCTCATCACCGCCGATACTCTCAGCCGGACAATTCATCCGAAGGACAAGAGCACACGGACCATCTTCGGCGACGCCGCGGCGGCCATCCTGGTGGAGGCTTCGGACACGGACCGCATCGGCGGCTTCGTCCTCGGAACCGACGGTTCCGGAATGGACAAGCTCATCATCCCCGCCGGGGCATGGGCGGCTCCCCGCACCCAGGAGACGGCAGCCGAACGGACCAACAGGTGGGGAAACACCAGGAGCGCGGAAAACCTCTACATGAACGGCCCGGAAGTGCTGAACTTCACCCTGGCCACGGTTCCGGAGGCAGTCCGCCAGGTCCTGGAGGCCCATTCCCTGAAGCTCGATGATGTGGACCTTTTCGTCTTTCACCAGGCCACCCTCCTGATCCTCGAACATCTGCGGAAGGAAATCGGCATCCCCCCAGAGAAATTCTTCATGAATATGGAGAACAAGGGAAACACCGTGAGCGCCACAATCCCGATGGCACTTCGGGACGCCGCCGACCAGGGGAAGCTCCGCCCCGGAGACAGGGTCATGGCAGTCGGATTCGGAGTAGGGTATTCCTGGGGCGCAACTATCATCCGCTGGTAGAATACAAGGTCCCTTTTTTTCCGGCAGGTATGGTAAACTGAAAGCGGAACAGGTCTGTTCCGCTTTCAGTTTACTTTTGTTTTCCGTCCTGACACGGGGAGCGTGAGAGAAATGAACGGAATGGTACTTCGAAAGTTCGTCGCTCCCGAGATCATCTTCGGGAGGGGGGCCCGCTCCCTTGCGGGCCGCTATGCACGGAACCTTGGGGGATCGAGAGTTTTCGTCGTCACCGACGAAGGCGTGGCCGGCGCCGGATGGCTCGAACCGGTCCTCCGGAACCTCGCGGAGGAAGGACTGGGCTCTGTGGTCTACAGTGACGTCAGGCCCAACCCGACCGCCTCCATGGTGATGCGGGGAGCGGAACTTTATTCCTCGGAAGGCTGCGACCTCATCCTCCCCCTCGGGGGAGGCAGTCCCATGGACTGCGCCAAGGCAATCGGCGCCGTCCACGCCAACGGGGGAAACGTGCTGGACTTCGTGGGAGTCGATAAAATCCCCCTCCCCTGCCCTCCCGTGATCTGCATCCCCACCACTGCCGGAAGCGCCGCCGACATATCCCAGTTCGCCATCATCAAGAACGAGGACACAGGCATCAAGCACGCCATCGTCAGCAAATCCATCGTTCCGGACGTGGCCCTCGTGGACCCGGACACCACTCTCACCATGGACGGAACCCTCACAGCCTCCACGGGGCTGGATGCCCTCACTCACGCCTTCGAGGCATACGTCTCCAGGGCAAACTCTCCTCTTACCGACGTCCACGCCCTGAAGTCCGTTGAGATGGTGCATACATTCCTTCTCCGTGCCATGGACGACCTCTCGAACCCCGACTGCCGGACGGGCATGATGCTGGCGTCTCTCCATGCGGGGCTCGCCTTTTCCAACGCAAGCCTCGGCGTGGTCCACGCCCTTTCCCACAGCCTCGGCGGACTGCTCGACCTTCCCCACGGGGAATGCAACTCCCTGCTGCTCCGCCATGGCGCGGAGGCCAACTTCAGCTCAGCGCCCGACAGGTTCACCGACCTTCTCGAACGGTTCGGGGGACCGGCGGAAACGGGGGACGTTCTCCAGGAACTCCTCGTCCGCCTCGATACCCTGAGGGAAAAAGCCGGCCTTCCCGGCCGCCTTCGTGACATCGGCCTGCATGAGGATCTTCTTCCCGAAATTGCCGAAGCGGCCTATGCTGACCCCTGCATGATCACCAATCCCCGTTCGCTCTCCCGCTTCGATCTGGAGGGAATACTGCGGAATGCATACTGAAAAGAAATCGCCGCAGCAGGAAGACCAGCTCCTGGCCCTCATGGGGCTCGGAGCCCAGTCCGGGAAGAAAAGCCACTACCCCGAGCTGAAGCGGCGCCTCGCCGAGCTTGAACGGGTCCAGGCCCTTCTCGACAGGGCACAGGATGCCATTTTCGTGGTCTCTCTCCCGGATGAGACGGTGGAATACCGGAACGAATCCGCTCTGCGTCTTCGGGGCAGCATCGGACGGGAAGAGAAGCGGCCCCTGGAGGACTTTCTCAAGGGTGCGGACGGAAGGGGCCTCACAATACGGTCATGCTTCGACGCCTTTCCAGCCGGCGAGGAGAGGAAAATCCTCCCCCTGCTCACTGAAGGCGGCATCAGGCGGTTTGAGGCTTCCTTCATGTCCGCCGAGACTGAAGGGCAGCTTTCAGGAGTGCTTATTCTCAGGGACCAGGAGGACAGGATACGGGCGGAGGAGCGGCTGGCAGAATCACTTCGGCAGGTGGAGCAGGCGCGGATGCGCACCGTCCACCTCACCGCCACCCTCGTGGAAATCAAGGACTCCTACACGGGAAAAAACCAGCGCCAGGCCGCAGGGCTCGCACACGCCATAGGCACGGACCTTGGACTGAAGGGAAATACCCTCGAGAATCTTGTGACGGCAACGCTTCTCCACGATGTGGGGATGATGGCCATACCGGCTGAAATCCTCTGCATCCCCGGCCCGCTCCGGCCCGTGGACCGCCGCCTCATGCAGGAGCACGCGTCCATAGGCTGCGATATACTCAAAAAACAGGGATTCCCGCCGGAAATCTATCTCACGGTGCTTTCTCACCACGAACGCCTGGACGGCAGCGGGTACCCCCAGGGGCTGAAGGGAGACGACATCCCCCTCGGGGCGAGGATCGCCGGCCTGGCCGACGTGGTGGAGGCCATGCTGAGCCATCGCCCGTACCGTCCCGCCTGGCCGCTGGAAAAGGTGCTCGAAGAACTCTCGGCGAACCGGGGCATCCTGTACGACCCGGATGCAGCGGAAGCCTGCAGAAATCTGCTGGAAAAGGGGTACACCCTCGACGACGGGTGGTTTCTCAAGAGATAAAGAACGGGGGTCCTTCCGGACCCCCGGTTTTTTTTACCGGCGGGAAACATTGAAGACAAGATCGAGGCGGGTAAGCTTGAAAAGCTCTTCCACCATTCCCCGGAGTCCCCTTATGACCATCTTTCCGCCCTTCTGGAGACATTTTTTGTGAATCGAGATCAGGACTCCCAGCCCGGAGCTGTCCACGTACTCAAGACCGGAAAGGTCGATCGTCAGGTCGGTTATTCCTTCCTCGAGAAGGTCTGAGAGCTGCTCCCGGACTGATGCTGAATCCTCGACATACATGCTGCCTTCCAGGCGCACCTGCGCTTCGGTGCCGCTCTTGCTGATAACCACGTTCATGGCTGATCCTCCTTTCCGGCAAAGACGCTTCGGAGCGCGCACAACTCCCGGGACAGCGCACAATTCCGGCCATTCACGGGGTTACTGCTCCGCCACGAAGTCACCCTTTTTCACCGTTCCGCCCTGAACCACCCGAAGAAAATACCCCGCCCCGGGAAGAAGGCACCAGCCCCGGTAATCGTAGCTGTGTGGCTCCCCCGGTTTCTTGCCTTTCTCGATAACCTCCAGCAGCACGGAATCCCCCAACCTGAGGACGGTCCCCACAGGCAGCTCTTCGGGGAGTCCTTCAACCACCAGGTTCTCCGCGAGGGCTCCCGGAGGAAAGGAAAAGCCGGCCTCTCTTTCAGCCCTGCGGATATCCTCGGACCGAAGAAGGCTCACTTCCCGCTCCGTCACTCCCCTGTGGGAATCGCCCTCTATCCCCCCGGGAAGAAAAAGGGCCTCTTCCATTTCCGTCTTGGGCTTCTGCCGCTCCAAACTTGCACATACCGCGATTAGTCTCGCCATGGCTCTCACATCCCTGCAAATGTCTCAATAGGAACAAAACTGCCCAACATAATACGATAGAAGACCCAAAAAAACGAGGCACAGCGGGACGTCTTCCTCCACTTTCCCGCGGCCTTCACCGGGACTTCCGGAGCGGGAAGCGTGCAGCCCTCCCCGTCCCGCCCCCTTGTGTATTCTTCCGTCTAGATGAAGGACAGGCTGACTTCCTTCAGGTATTTTTCCTCCAGGGTACGGACGATGGTCCGGATGATGTTCCGCCGCATCTCAAGCTCCACCGGCAGGGTGGGGTCCTGGTGAGCCTCGTTCACCCTCGTCCCCACAACGAAGGATATCCGGTCGCTCTCAATAAGCAGGGATGCCAGTGTTGCCGCGGAGTTCTTCTCCCGGACGATCTCCTTGCCTTCAAGAATCCTGGACACCAGGGTCAGGGTCAGTATCCCCTCGGTGATGAGATCCACTCCCTCCATGGCGGACAGGGGCGGCATCCCTCCCCTGGCGGTGGACAGGTCCGTCGTGAGGGAACGGTTCAGCTCCCTGGCCACAATCTCCGCCGTGGTGCCTCCGCAGATGGCCTTCCGTCCCTCGAATTTTGCCAGCATCCCCGCGTACTCCCTGTCTCTTCTTCCGTCGAAAGGCGGCCCTGAGAGCACCAGCAGCTTCCGGGGCGACCGGAAATACATCACCGCGCAGGTGACATCGTCACCGGCCCGCTCGTGGGGCTCCCTGATCAGGGCCTCCGAGACGATGCGCCTCGAAAGTTCCCGGGATGAGAGGTTCGGCCTGTCGCGGAGCATCCTGAGGATGAATTCCGTGCATTTTTCCTCGCCCCACCCGGTGGGGTTCGCCCATGAGCCCATTCCGGCCTGGGTCACACCGTCGGAAAAGAGGACGATACGGTCCCCGGCCTGGGCAAAAAACTCGTTGACGATTATTTTCCGGTCCTTCCATCTGGACGAGGCCATCTCCCGCCTTCCCGGTGACATCACCCGTCCGCCCCGCACAAACAGGAAGGGGGGGTTGTCCATCTCGATCACCCTGGTCCAGCCGTGAAGCACCGCATCCACGATGGTGAAGGTGGCATAGCTGATCCCCCTGACCCTGCAGACAGGCAGGGCGTCCATCATCACCTCCGCGGAGCGGAGAATTTCCATGTCCCCTTCCATGAACCGGAGGGCCATGGTGGCCGTCATGGAGGAAAGGATGCTCGCCTTCACTCCGCTCCCGAGGCCGTCGGAGAGCACTGAAACCACCCTGTTTTTTCCCGGAATCTTCCGGGAGAAGAAACTGTCCCCGCAGACGAACTGCCCCGTCTTTCTCTTCTGGAAAAAATCCACATCGAGAAAGAGGGTATCACTGGAGTTCATTCCGAATCGCCCCTGCCGCAGTCTTCGCTCTCCTGCTCTGAATATCCCTCGGCGATGGACCGCAGCAGCATTTCCGTGTCGGCCATGTGTTCGCCAAGGCGGCAGGCGATTTCCTGCACCGTGAGGACATTCTTCTCGATGACCTCCGCGGCCCGCTGGGCGATTTTGTCCCGCTTCAGCTCCTTCCGGGTCACGTCGAGCATGACGGCCCCCACGGTCTCCCCCGGCTCGATGGAGAACAGGGTGATGTCGAGGAGCACGTCTCCCGCCCGGTAATGGTCCAGGTGGATGTCCTGCCCCTTCTCCAGAACGATTTCGAAGAGGTGGGAGAAGGGAAGGATCCGGCTGAGGATACACCCCTTCAGCCCGGGCTCGGCCCGGTACACCATCATGGCCGGTTCGCCGAAGAGCCTGGCGAACCGTTCATTGCACTCCACGATGTGGAGGTTCCGGTCCACGATCACCACGCCGGAGGGCATGGTCCGCAGCAGGGCATTGGCCTTCTTCTGGGCCTGGTTTCTCATGTGGATGACGCACATCTCCGGCTCAGCCCTGCCCAGGGCGAGGGCCGACGCAAGTTCCCGGCACGTGCCGTAGCCGCACCCGCCGCAGTTCACCTCGTCCTCCGGGCGGTTCTTTCCCAGCCGCCTCAGGGCATCCTTCAGCTCCTCCTCACCAACGTCAGGGGCGTCCGGGCCAAGGTCAAGAAAATGCCCGGGAGCATCCGACAGGTTGGCATAGGCCTCCACCCGGTTCCTGCGGAGCAGCCCGGGCTCCTCCCACGTACCGCCGGGCCCGTTGATGCACCCCCCCAGGCAGGCAAAACACTCGAGGAACACCGGGGCCCCCAGGCTCTCCGGAGAAAGGCCCCGGAGGTACCGGCGCAGGTTCTGCAGGCCCGATACGGTGACAAAGCGGACCTTCTTGTCCACACCGTTTGCCCGGATCATGTCGCACATCCCGCCCTCCACGGGGTAGAGGAAACCGTCGCCGGACGGCTCGGGGAAAAACCTGTCCTCCGGGGACGGAACACACTTTTCGGGGGCAACCCCTTCCTCCCGGAGCCACCTGCGAAGCTCCCGGAAGGTAAGGGCGGCGTCGATAGTCTTCACGGACCGGTCCGACTCGTCCTTCCGGGCGATGCACGGCCCGATGAACACCACGGCGCCTTCGGGGTCCACCATCTCCTTGAAGATGCGGCAGTGGGCTTCCACCGGCGAGGGAACCTTTGAAAGGGTTCCCGCCAGTTCAGGAAGGTATTTTTCCACGTAGGACACCACGCTGGGGCACGTGGTGGAAAGGAAGAGCCCGGGATCGGCGTCCGAAAGAGTCTTCGCCAGGGATCCGCACACTGCCTGGGCCCCCAGGGCCGTCTCGCCGACACCGGAAAATCCCAGCTTTTTCAGTGCGGCCACCAGGCTTGAAGAATCAAGCCCGGGAAACTCGCAGGCCCACGTGGGCGCCATGGATGCGTACACCCTCCTGCCGGATGAGATCAGGGCCTTCACCCTGGGAAGGTCCAGCCTCGGTTTCACCGCCTGGAAGGGACAGGCCTCCACGCACAGGCCGCAGGCCACGCACAGTTCGGGGATCACCGCCGCCTGCCCCTTCTCGACACGGATCGCCTTCACCGGGCACTCCCGGATACACCGGTAGCACCCCTGGCACTCCGAGCCGAAGGACACCACGTTTGAGAGAAGGAATCCGTCAATCATGAACATCCTCCCCTTCCGGAAACTCCGAATTCAGGATGTCTCCGACCTTCTCGGGGGTGACACCCGTATACACCCTGTCCCCCACCTGCATTACGGGCCCCCTTGAACAGAGCCCCTCGCACCGGCTTCCCTTGAGAAAAATAGCGGCCTCGAGGCCATGGTCCTTCAGAAAGGTCCGGACAATCTTCAGAGTACGGGCGTTTCCTCTCGCAAAACAGGAGCTGCCCATGCAGAGGGTTATCTCCCTTTTCTTCGTCATGACGTACAGCGCCTCCCTGGTCTTCAGTCGGAACCAATGATACTATAAAGTTACTAATTTCACTAATTCAGAATCCAAAACAGAAAAATAAAAAAATCACAGGCACCTGTTCTCCCTGGCAGCAGCAAAAGCTCCGGGAAGGGAAGGAATGGTATAATTTTTTAAACGGTCTATTACAACTTTAGGAGGTAACCCAGTGAAATCACTCAAGGGAACGAAAACGGAAGAGAACCTCATGAAAGCCTTCGCCGGCGAGTCCCAGGCCCGGAACAGGTACAGCTACTACTCCTCCGCTGCCAAAAAAGAGGGATATGTCCAGATATCCAACATTTTCGCCGAGACCGCTGAAAACGAGAAAGAGCACGCGAAGCTCTTCTTCAAATTCCTTGTGAAGGACGTCAACGGAAGCATGGTCAGCATCAGCGCCGATTATCCGGTCGCCCTCGGCTGCACGAAGGACAACCTCCTTGCCGCTGCAGAGGGCGAGCACGAGGAATGGGGAATTCTGTATCCCGAGTTTGCAAAGACTGCGGATGAAGAAGGCTTCAGTGAAGTCGCCCGGGTATTCCGGGAAGTCGCCGAAGTTGAAGAGCGGCACGAGAAACGGTACCGCAAACTTCATGCCAATATGCTTGCCGGGACTGTGTTCAGGAAGGATGCCGAGGTCGAGTGGAAGTGCAACAACTGCGGGTATGTGCACACGGGGAAGGAAGCGCCTGAACTATGCCCCGCCTGCGCTCACGCCAGGGCTCACTTCGAGGTTTTTGTCGAGACGTACTAGGACGGAGAATATTCCCCGGGCGTTTCCTGCCGCGGCCTCGCCTGCCCGGTCCGTGAAACGCCCGGACGCCCCCTTGGGGGAAAGGGGGTACACATTGATTTTTTCCGGCCCGCCGAGGAGGATACTTCTGTATGCCGCTGCAGCATGTCTGTGCATTGCAGCCGCTGCTGCCCTTGCGCTTTTCCTGAACATGGAGGACCCGGGGGGCCTTCTGCTCAGTTTCCTGAGTACCGCCAGGCGTTCCGGTCCCTTCGGCCCCATCGCCTTTCTGGCGGTTTTCACCGTCTCGTGCCTGTTCCTTTTGCCGACCTTCTACCTGACAATAGGCGCAGGCCTCATATTCGGCCTCTGGGGGGGATTTCTTGTCGCCACCCTGTCCGTCGCCTCCGGAGCGTCAGCAGCATTTCTTTTCGCCCGCTACAGGGTGCGCGCCCACATACTGAACACATGGGGCAAAAACTCGGCCTTTCTCTCTATCGACGAGGCCGTGGCCGAGGAAGGGTGGAAAATCGTCTTTCTGAGCAGGCTCTCCCCCACCTTCCCCTTCAATATACTGAACTATGCCTACGGGATGACCCGAATTCCCTTTTGGGGCTACTTTTCCGCATCCTGGGCGGGAAGCATCCCCTGGACGCTCATGTACGTGTACAGCGGTTCCATCGCCGCGGACCTCGCAAGCCTTCAGCCTGACCTGCCGCCCGGATCGAACGCCGGGTGGGCCATGTCGGTCACGGGACTCATCGCCACCGCCGCAGCCACCCTTACCATCGCCGGGATCGCCCGCAGGGCACTAAAAAAGCGCCTCCGCCTCGAGGAAGAACGGGCGGAGGCAAAAAAAGAAGATTTCTCTAGCCTGCGATAAGCAGGGCTAACCAGGGAACAAAGAAAAAGACAATGATCAGTATCTTGTAGATGCCCAGAAAGAAATACAGGGCAACTTCAAAGGTTCCCCTGTCGAAATCGAACCACCTGCGGTGAAGAGCGAAAATTTTATCGCCGAAAATGATAACCCCAAGGGTCATCCCCCCCAGAATCAGGTAGTTGATCAGGGTGCACCAGAAAAAAACCCAGCACAGCGTTCCAGTATTCATGAAAGCCCCTCCCCCGGTTTCCCGCCGGAAACAACCCGGCGGTTCTCTGTTCCTTCCGGCCGCAATAGTAGCCTATACGGACAGGGAGAGCAAGGGATCCCGGAAATATGCCATGGTGACGTTACAACATGGTGATGCGGAACGCCGGCGCAGGAGAGGACATGATACCGCCTCTTCTCTCCTGCGGGTTTCGATTTCCCGTCACTTCCCGTGCCTCAGGACCTTCCCCGGGGTGCAGGGGACCGTTTTCCCCTCTTCCACCACAGCCGTCCCGTTGACGAATACATGGGGAATGCCCTCCGGGTAGGCCTCGGGGACGTCATAGGTGGACCTGTCCGCGATTTTTTCGGGATCGAAGATCACCATGTCGGCCCAGCAGCCCTCCTCGATCCTCCCCCGGTCAGGGATGCCGAGAATCGAAGCGGGGAAGGACGTGACTTTCCGGACCGCCTCCTCCAGCGTGAAGAGAGGCTTCTCCCGCACAAACCGCCGGAAGAAGCAGGGGTATGCACCGTAGAGCCTGGGATGGGGCTTCCCTCCGAAGATGCCGTCGCTTCCCACGGTTCCCCGGGGATGGGCGAGCACTTTCTCCAGCACCGTGTCGGACCCGTAAAAGCTGATCATGGTCACCGCGAGCTTTTCCTCCGCGAGCAGGTCCATGACCATGTCGATGGGGTCCTTCCCCAGCCGGTCCGCTATTGCCCGGCAGCTCAGGCCTTCCATCCACTTGTTCTCCCCGAGCTGGACGGCCGTCACGACGATGTTTTCCCACCCTACGGAGATCTGGCGGTTGTGCCACACGTCTAGACCTTTCGTGAAGTCTGCGTGCACCCGGGCCCTGAACTCCGGCTTCCGGAGATTCCGGACCAGGGCGGCGGTTCCCTCGTTGAAGGTCCAGTTCGGCAGGACCGCCGTAAGGACGGTGCACCCCGCAAGATAGGGATACCTGTCCCACGAAATGCTGCCTCCCTTTTCCACCATCCGTTCCGCCTTTTCCAGGACCTCGTCCATGATCGGCCAGTTCACCCTGCCGTAGGCCTGCAGGTGGGAGACCTCGAGATGGGCGCCCGACTCCAGGGAAATCCTGGACACCTCGTCGAAGGAACGGGAGAGGTAATATCCCTCGTCCCGCTGGTGGACGACAAAAATGCCCCCCTTCGCTCCCACTTCCCGGTTCAGCCCGATAAGCTCCTCCGTATCCCCGTAGGGGCAGGGCGGATAGATCAGCCCTGTGGAGAGACCGAAGGCTCCCTCCTCCATGGACTCCCGGACAAGGGCCTTCATGTTCCGGAGCTCCGCAGGGGTGGCCGCCCGCTCCTCCATGCCGAGGGCCGCGATCCGCACCGGCCCGTGGCACAGCAGCACGGCGGCGTTGTTGTTCAGCCCCCTGCGCTCCAGGGCGCCGAGGTATTCAGGGAAGGTCCTCCATGTCCATTTTTCATCGGGGATGATGCCGTCAAGGCCCGCCAGGAGATCCTTCACGATCTGCAGGTTCTCCCCGCCCACGGGTGCCGCGCCGAGACCGTCCTGGCCGAGCACTTCGGTGGTGACGCCCTGGCGGATTTTCGCGTCCGAGGGCTTCTCCCTGAAATACTCGAGGTCCGTGTGGCTGTGCATGTCGATGAAGCCCGGCGCAAGGGCGAGTCCCGCCGCATCGGTCACCTTCGCGGCCTCCTGGTCGATTGTGCCCACCAGGACGATTTTTCCGCCCTGCACTCCCACGTCCGCGGGAAAGGGCTTCCGTTCCCCCGTGCCGTCAACCACGAGGGCATTTTTTATCACAAGATCGAGCATCGGTTCCGCCTCCTCAAAAATTCCGCCGCCTACGCGTCCGGGCCGTACAGTCCCTTCTTGCTCGTCTTTCCTCCGAAGGCGGCCAGAGCTTCGGCGAACCTGACACCGTACAGCACGCCGTCGATCACCGGGACCCCGACGGCCCGGGAGGTCCGTTCATCCAGACCGGCAAGCCCGGCGCATCCCAGGGTGAGAACTTCGGCTCCGTCCTCTTCCACCGCTTTCCGGGCGGCGGCGATGACCCTGTCGCCCATGTCCCCGGGGCCGGCGGGATCGATGGAGCGGACCGAAGCGCACCGGGACCCGAAGCCGAGCTTCCGGACAAACCGTTCCTTCATGGGAACTCCCCTCGGCCCCATCTGGATGACCGAGAACTTCCCGCCGAGCATCATGGCCGCCATCATGGAGGATTCCCCGATGCCCGCCACCGGCTTTTCCGTCATCTCCCTGAGGATGTCGATGTTCACGTCGCAGGTGCAGGCGACGATGAAGGCGTCGAAGGACGCTTCGTTCTCCCTCAAAATCTTCACCATGCCTGGGCCGCACTCTATTTCGTCGATGTAGTTGTCGATCAGCGGGGGTGCCCCCGGGGTGCTCACGCAGGTGATTTCAGTGCCCGGGGATGCCGCGCCTTCGGCGCATTCCCGGATCAGCCTGGTGAACTCATCGTTCGAATTGGGATTTATGACCAGCAGTTTCACGGCTGCCGCCCCCTCCCTTTCATGTCCATGGGGCAATAGGTCCCATAGCCGTCCCGGACACAGATACTGCCTCCGTCAAAGACAGTGTTGCCCCTTACGACGGTCTTCACCACTTTTCCCCTGAAGGTCTTCCCCGTATAGGGGCTCCACCGGTTGCGGTAGAACAGATCCTCGTCCTTCAGCATCCATTCGGCCCCGGGGTCCACGAGGGTAAAATCGGCGTCCAGGCCGGGAGCGATGTCACCTTTCCGGTCCGAAAGCCCGAAGAGTTCCGCCGGACGGGTACAGCACAGCTCCACGAGCCTCTTCCATGTGAGGCCCCGCTTCCTGCCCTCCGTCAGGACCACGGGAAGGAGCGTCTGGACTCCCGTGCATCCCTCGGATACGGTCCAGAAATTTCCCCCTTCCGGCGTCTTTTTCTCGAAGGAATGGGGAGAGTGGTCCGATGCAATCATGTCCACCGTGCCGTCCAGCACGTATTTCCAGAGCTCCTCGACCGTCTCTCTCGTTCTCACGGGAGGGTCGCATTTCGCGAAGGCTCCCCCTCCGGTCAGGTCCTCCTCGTCAAGGGCGAGGTACTGGGGGCACGTTTCGATGGAGAGAGTGTTCATCCCCCTGCCCCTGGCCTCACGGACTGCCCGCACCCCGTCGGCGATGCTGAGGTGGCAGATGTGGGCCCGGCATTCGGGAACGAGCCCCGCGAGAAAAATGAACCTGTTGACCGCCTCCAGTTCCGTATATTCCGGGTGGGAATCGAGGAAGGCCCTCGCGTCGTTTCTTCCCGCCGCCTGGAGATCGTCCACCAGTTCCTGGATAAGCGTGTCGTTCTCGGCGTGGGCGCAGACCATCCCCCCGAGCCGTCCCACCGCCCTCATCCCCTTGAGCAGGGCGCCGTCATAGGTCATGGGGTAGTTCGAACACCTGCAGGTGAAGATTTTGTACGTCTGGGCGCCGGCGGAAAAGGTGGATTCGATGTCGTCAAGGTGCCCCGGGATGATTCCGCTGTAAAGTGAATAATCCACCACTACCTGGCCTTCCGCGGAGGCTTTTTTGCCCTCGAGGGCCTCGACTGTCACTGTGGAAGGTTCGGAAAGAGGCATATCCACGATTGTCGTGATCCCTCCCGCCGCAGCCGCCCTGCTGACGCAGGAGAAGCTTTCCCTTTCAGGAGTTCCGTGGCCACAGTGCACGTGGGCGTCCACGAGCCCGGGCAGGACCATCATCCCCCGGGCATCAAGAACGTCCTTCGCTTCAGCGGGGACATCACCTGCGAGCAGCGCGGCGATTTTCCCGTTTCTTACAGCAACTTTACCCTCAAATGTCCCCTGAGAATTCACAACGGTACCGTTTTCGATCACCAGGTCAAACACCGGCATCACCTCAGACAATCTCCATATTTTTCCGTTCCGTTTCCAGAGACCTCACGGTCTAATTCCCCATAAGAAGGTTGGGAAGCCAGAGAGACAGCTGGGGGAAGAGAATAAGCACTGCGAGGACTATTATGTCACAAAGGCAGAATGGCCAGATGCCCCTGAAAATCTCTTCGAGGGAAACATTTTTTCCGGCGACGGCCTTGGCCATGTACACGTTCAGCCCCACCGGAGGGGTTATCGCCGCGATTTCACTCAGCTTCAGGACAATGACTCCGAACCATATCGGGTCATACCCCAGGGAGATGATGATGGGCATGAAAATCGGCAGGGTGAGGGCGTAGATTCCGATCTCCACCATGATCATGCCGAGGAGGAAATAGACGACGAGAATGCCGAAGAGAATGACCCACCTCGGCACGTCCCATCCCTGGACGAGCATCGCCAGCTCCGTCGGGATGTCCGTCAGCGCGAAAAACCGGGAAAAGAAAAGGGCCCCGACATTGATGATAAAAAGCATCGCCGTCGTATTGGCCGATTCCCGAAGGGGTTCCCGGAGGTCGCCGATTTTTTTTATGGACCCCTGGAACCAGCCGACGATCAGCGTGATCAGGCATCCCGCCGCAGCAGCCTCGGTAGGACTGAATACTCCGCCGTAGATTCCTCCGAAGGTCACGAGGATGACCAGTCCGATGGGCATCATTTTTTTGTAGCACTCTATCTTTTCCCTGAAGGAGAGTTTCTCGTGGATCTCCGCTTCGGGCGCAAGATGGGGGTTCCTCCTGACCCGTATGAATATGGAGGCGGCGTAGACCAGGGCCGTAAAAATACCAGGAATGACCCCTGCCGCAAACAGCCGTGCTATGGATTGTTCGGTAAAAAGAGCAAAAATGACAAAATTGATGCTTGGGGGGATCATGTTCGCAAAGGTCCCGGCGGAAGCCACGCATGCCGCCGCGAAGGACCTGTCGTACTTGTACCTGTCCATTTCGGGCAGGACCAGTTTCCCGAAAATAGCCGTGTTCGCCAGGGAAGAACCCGAAATCGCGCCGAAGATGGCGGAGCCGAAGCACGTAGCGACGGCGAGGGACCCCGGCCACCGCCTCGTCAGTTTGTACAGCCCGTCATAAATAGCCTTTCCGAAACCCGCCACCGCCGCAAAGGCTCCCATGAGAATAAAGAGCGGGATGGAGCACCAGTTCGGACTGGCGATGGAATGGTACATTGTCTGACCGAGGAAGGACAGCGCCGGGTCAAAGCCCATGAGCAGCAACACGGTGGCGAAACTGACCAGAATGAAGGCCAGGCCGATTGATATGCCTATTCCAAGGGAAGCGAGAAGGGCCACAATACCGATAATGCCTACTGTTACGGGTTCCATCCACTTCACTCCATACGTAGTAGTTTTTTGTTCCGCTTTTCCGTTAAAAGAACGCTATGCGGCGCTGTTACTTTTCTCCCTCAGAAAGGCGATGCTTTTGGAGAGGAGCTGGAACCAGAAAAGCACCAGTCCGGCAACCATGACCGTTTTTACCGGCCACAGCAGCATCGGCCTGGTTCCTGTCACGCTGGCGCCGGTAGTGAAGGCCGACATGGCATCGCGGGCTCCCGCGTACAGAAGGAGGCTCACTATCAGCAGTTCCGTCACCGTGCAAAAAAAGCGGACCCAGGTTCTCATTTTTAGGGGAAGCCTCGTCATGACGACTTCCAGCCGGACATGTTCGTCATTTTCTTCACAATGGGCCAGGCCGAGATAAATCAGGATCACCATCGCAAAAACCGCCATTTGAAGCAGCCCCTGGATCGGCCGGTTCATCTCTCTGGAAAGAATATTTACGAGAAAAAGGACCATCATAATCGTCATGAGCAGTCCGCCGAGCTCAGCTGTCAACCGGTTAATCTTCGTCAATAGTTTTTGCATTCTCATACTCCTTGGCTGGCGTTATTTCCCGAAAAAAGCCGGGATAGCGCAAACGGGGAATTCGGCCGAAAACGGATCGTGCACGCTCCCGAAAAGACACGGGCCGGCCGCAGGGGGCAGCAATGTTCCGCCCGGGCCGCGGCCGGCCTTCAGGTCCCTATTTCTCTTTCGCTATGCCGGCGTTGATAATTGCTTTCATCTGCTCCAGCATCTCTTTGGAATTCTCTATGCCGTCGGCCTGGAGCTCTGAGCAGAAAATTTCCCTGAGCCCCTCGAGGCATTTTTCGTCCGCCCAGCTGTCCACATCTTCGGGAGAATAGAAGTTGACGGTGCAGCCCGCTTTTTTCTCCGCCTCCACGATCCGGTCGAACTCGGCGCTGTACATGTCCCCGAACGCTTTTTCCGTTATCTCCGTGGCCCTGAGAATGGCTTCCTGGAGTTCAGCGGGGATGCTGTCCCACTTCTTCTGATTTATGCAGTAGAACATGGGCTGGGACCAGCCGATGGCTTTCCCTGCAAGAATGTTCTTTGCCGGCTCGTCGAACTTCTGCCTGTGCATGCCGTCATAATTGGACACGATGCCGTCCACGGTGCCTGTCTCCAGGGCCATGTAGCAGTCGCCCCAGGGTACGGAAATGGCAACTGCTCCCTGGTTTTCAAGCAGTTTCAGGTTCCACCGGTCGCCGGCTCTCCACTTCTTTCCTTTTATATCCTTCAGTGAAGAAATGGGATACCGCGCCATGTAGCTCATGGGCAGACCGTTTTCCATGAGCAGGATCTTCACGCCTGCCTGCTTCAGTTCCCTGTCGAATTCGGGGATTTTCGCGATGCTCTCTTTATAGATCCACCTGATGTTGTCCCAATTCTCGGGGCCTTTCGGGAAAAGCCAGAAAGCGCCGAAAAGAGGAAGCTGCTTGGGGTAGAAATCCGGATAAATGGCGGCAATGTCCACAACGCCGTCGGAAAGGGCCTTCAGCTGTTCTTCAGCATTGAAGAGCGTCCCTCCCCAATATGCCTTGATCTTGACCTTGCCCCCGGTCTGCTTTTCGATTTCATTGATCCAGAACGTCCCGATCTGGCCCTTGAGGCCTCCGAGCACATCATGGTCAGACAGCCTGAGCACGATGTCCTTGGCAAACGACGCGCCGCTGAAAACGGAAATGCAAAAAAGTGCCATAAGTCCTGCCCTGATCAGTTTTCTTTTCACTTCATGACCTCCCTTGAATAAAAATTGACGGACACCCCTTTAACTCTCTGCTTTCCCGGATCCCCTTTTTTTCCGATCGGATCACCTCCCTTTCACTCCTCCTGCGCCGGGACTGATTCCGGCTGCTGCCGCAGCGCTTTCGAGGGGAAAACCAGGATCTTCGGGCAATCAGGTCATTTTTCATCCCGTTCCATCTCATCGCCGGAAAGAAGAAAGCCGTGATCCCGGAATCAGTCGTGAAGCCCCGAAAGAACCGCACCGCCTATCCTGTCCAACCCTGTCTCAATGTCCTCCCGGGAATTCGCGAACACAAACCGAACGTACCCGCCCCAGCGGAACGCCGTCCCGGGAACCACTGCGACATGGGCTTCCTTCAGGAAAAACAGCGCTGCGTCCATGTCATTCCTGATAACTCCTTCCCGCCACCGTTTTCCGTACAGTCCCTCCACGCTGGCGAAAGCGTAAAATGCTCCGTCCGGCTTCATGCAGCTCAGGCCAGGAATGGAATTAATTCTTTCCGCCATCAGGTCTCTCCGCTGCGCATAGGAGTTCCGCATCTCGCGAACGGCCTCCTGGGGACCCCGAAGAGCTTCCAGAAGGGCTCTTTGGGCAATAGAGCACACGTTTCCCGAGATATGCCCCTGGAGCTTGATCATTCCGGAAATGATATCTTCCGGCCCTCCCGCGTAGCCTAAACGCCATCCTGTCATGGCGTAGGTTTTCGACGCGCTGTTGACGGTAATTGTGCTTCTCCTGGCATCTTCGCCGAAAGCCGCGATGCTCACATGCTTTCGTCCGTCGTACAGCAGATGCTCGTACACTTCGTCGGTTACGATCAAAATTCGTCGTTCTGCGGCAAGGGCGGCGATTTCCCGAAGATCCTCCTCTTCGCAGACCGCTCCCGAGGGATTGTTCGGGGAATTTATAATGAGAGCCTTCGTCCTGGGGGAAATAAACGGTTCGATATCCTTTCCGGTGAGTCTGAAGCGGTTTTCTTTTCTTGCGGGGGCAAACACGGGGACGGCGCCTGAAAGCTTAATCTGCTCCTCGTAGCTGACATAACATGGGGTGGGAACAATAACTTCATCTCCGGAATCGCAGATTGTCCTGAAGAGGAGGTACAAAACCTGTTTTCCGCCGTTTGAGACCATGACTTCCGATGGCTTGTACCTGATTCCGTTTTCCCTTGCAAACTTTTCCGCCACGGCTTCCCTGACGTCCTTCATGCCGGGAACGTCCGTGTAGCGGGTGAAACCTCCCTCAATGGCGCGAACCGCTTCCCGGGAAATAGCGGCGGGCGTGTCGAAATCAGGCTCACCCTGGGCAAAACTGATAATATCAATTCCTTCCAGCTTCATTCTGTTCGCAAGGGAAGATGCCGCTTCTGTCGGCGAGGGGTTGATTCCTGTCACTGCCTTTGAGAGCCTGGTTTCCATAAGGGCCATCACTCCATCGGGTATGAATTATGGAAAATACACTGGATGAATCATCTGTTTCTACGGTACATCATACATAACACGGGCAAAATTTGGTGTCAAGTGGCTCGTGGCTTATGCATTATATATTATTTTTATTTTCCATTTATTATTTCATATTATTTCCGTCTCCCCGAATAAACGGCAGGCGAAACAGGCCGGAGCACAGGGCACTTCTGCGCCGTCCTCCGGATTCCGGGGAAAAATGCACGAGATTGAAAGCACTCCCCTCCCCTCTTCCCGAAGCGGCACAGGCTGACCATGACAGCACCTTTGGCGTTTGGCATCCTTATCAAGGCATTTGACGTGTAGCATTAAACATGATATATAATCTGATGAATGAAAAAATGCTTTTCCATGCCAGGCACCAATAATTCACTCTACAGCTCCCAGGGAGGCGAGGCAGTGTTAAAGGATTCATGGCAGTTCAGCCGCTCCAGAAGCAAAAGCGAAAAATTCCTCGAAGGCGCCATCGATCTTCATGTTCATCCCGGCCCCCATCTTTTCAGCAGCCCGAGAAGCACCGACCCCATCAAGACAGCAATTGAAGCCCGGGACGCGGGCATGCGGGCCTTCGCCATCATGGACGTTTTCAACATGTCCGTGGGAACAGCGTGGATGGTCCAGCAGGTGGTGGAGGGAATCGAGGTCTACGGCGGCATCATCCTGAACACAGTGTTCGGCGGCATGAACCCAAGGGCGGTCAAGACAGCCATCTATTACGGGTCCGGCGCCAGGTACGTCACCTTCGGGGCTCATTCCACCTACTACCAGGCCTACAAGGAAGGGCGGTACGACGACGACGGAAAATGGATCCTTCTTCGGGAGAAATACCCGAAATTCGTCACCGAGGAACTGGACCGGTGCGTCCGCATCCCCGAGGGAGAGCCCACCCCCGAGCTGAAAGAAATTCTCGAGGTCATCGCGGCCAATCCCCAGGTGTACCTTGAAACGGGGCACGTCTCGAACCAGGAGGCCTTCAGGCTCCTTGAGCTCGGGAAACAGTACGGCATCAAGAAGCTCGTCGTGTCCAACGCGGTGGTGGAAAACATGACCGACGCGGAGATACAGAAAGCCATCGACATGGGCGCATGGATCGAAAGGCTCCTCGCCGCCCACACCCACACCACCCCCATTCCCAAGACCCATTACTATGTCGAGCCGGAATACCGGGCCATGGACGAGGGACTTCAGTCCACCACCCACGGAGGAGTCGCCAGGGTCGCCGAGCAGATAAAGAAGTTCGGTGCCGACCACTTCTTCATCGGCACGGATTTCGGCGTATACACGCTGCCGACGCCCGTTGAGGGCTTCCGGGAATTCATCGCCTGCCTCATGGACCTCGGCCTTTCCGACGAGGAAATCCGGAAGGTCAGCAGCATCAACCCCGGCAAACTGGTCGACCTGAACGACTGACCCATATTTTTGCGGGGAAAACCCGTGAAGCGGTAAAGAACCACACTACACCAAGGGAGGGAAATTTTTAATGCTGACGAAAAGAACGATGCTTCTCGGTACCGCAGTGCTGCTCGCAGCGCTGTCCTTCGGAGCCATGGCCTCCGCCGCCGATTTCCCGAAGGCGAAACAGATCCGCATGGTGGTGCCCTACGGCGCCGGAGGAGGGGTGGACATCTCCACCAGGATTCTCGCCACACCGGCCCAGGACATTCTCGGCCAGCGCATCGACGTGGTCTGCATGCCCGGCGCGGGCGGGCAGGAAGGCATCAACTTCGTGCTCCAGCAGCCCAGGGACGGCTACACCCTTCTCGTCACCGACTACGGCCCCCTGGTGACCACCGCCCTCACTGAAGAAGTGACCTATGATCTTTCCGACTGGGTGCCCCTGGTCCAGATCACCGAGGTGGTTCCCACCTTCTTCGTCCTCGCCGAGTCCCCCCTGAAAAGCGTGGAGAACTGGGTGAAGGCCGCGAAGGAGAAACCTGAATCCCTTACGGTCGCCCACGGCAGGCACCTGAGTGTTCCCCATCTGCCCCTCATCCTCTTCGAGAAAATCGCCGGGATCAGGAACACCCACGTTCCCACCACCGGAGGCTCAGAAGCCCTTGCCTACGTCCTCGGCAAAAAAGTCGACATCGGGGCTTCCGTCCCCAGCACCATCGCCTCCACCGTCAAGGCGGGAACCATGCGCCCCCTGGCAGTGTGCTCCCTCGAGCGGGTCGCCACCCTTCCCGACACGCCGACGATGAAGGAACTGGGATTTGACGTGGTTCTTCCTGCCTGGTACACCGTGTTCGCCCCCAAGGGCGTTCCCGAGGAAACCCTCAAGGTCCTTGAAGAGAAGTTCATCGAGGCGCTCACATCCGAAGGCGCAAAGGAAATGGCCGGCAAATCCAACGTTCTCCTGACCCCCTACGGCAGAGACAAGACAGTCGGTCTCTACGAAGGGACCATCTCGAGCCTCACGACCATTCTCGCGGACGTCAAAAAGTAGCCGCGCGACGGAAAACAAAAGAGCGGGACAATTCTCCGGAGACGGGAATTCCCGCTCTTTTTTCTGACACAAGGAGGACGAAGCAACCGTGGACGAACTATTTCTTCAGGTACTGGAAGGGGCTTTCGCCCTGCCCGTTATTTTATACACGACGGTCGGCGTGTTTCTCGGGATCACCGTCGGGGCGATTCCCGGTCTGAGCGGGGATATGGCCATCGCCCTCCTGCTTCCGCTGATCTATAAAGTGTCTCCCGCCGCGGCCCTCGGCATGCTCATGGGCATTTACAAGGGAAGCATGTTCGGCGGGTCAATCTCGGCGATCTCCTTCGGGGTTCCGGGCACCGCGGCGGCAGCCGCCACCGTAGAGGACGGCTACCCGGCGAAGCTGAAGGGGCATCCGAAACAGGCCATGCTCACGGCGCTGTACTCATCCGTCACGGGAGACCTCATCAGCACCCTGCTCCTGGTCTTCGTAGCCGTTCCCATGGCGAAGGTGGCCCTCCACTTCGGACCCGTGGAATTTTTCGCACTCTATGTTTTCGCTCTTATGATGATCTCCCTGCTCGTGGTCGGCGAAATGAAAAAGGGCATCGCCGCCGCCGCAATCGGCCTTTTTATAGGAACCATCGGCATGGACCCCATGATGGGATCGGTGCGGCTCACCTTCGGCATTTCGAGCCTTCGGGGGGGCATTCCCCTGATTCCCCTTCTCGTGGGAGTATTTGCCGTTTCGGAGCTTATGATCCAGTTCGGGAAGGAATGCGCGTCCCGTTCGGCGACAAAAATGGCAGAAGACGCCCAAAAAGCGGAAGCCCTTGGAGTCTACGATCCCGCGAAGGACAGGATGAGCCTGAAGATCTACTGGTCCACCTTCAGGGCGACCCTCATCGGGTCGGGAATGGGGACCTTCATCGGCGCCCTTCCCGGGGCGGGTTCATCCCTCGCGGCCTTCATGAGCTACGGACTGGCCCGAAAAATGTCCCGCAAGCCGGATGAATTCGGCACGGGAACCCTGGAAGGAGTCGCCGCCCCGGAAGCGGGAAACAGCGCCACGGCGGGATCGTCCCTCATTCCCCTGTTCGCCTTCGGCATTCCCGGCAGCGCCACGGCGGCTCTCTTCGGAGCGGCGCTCATCATGCAGGGCATCAATCCCGGCCCCATGATGATCGAGGAAAACAAGGTCATCATCTACACCCTGTTCGTGATCATCATCTACGCCACGTTCATCAACCTTGCCCTCTCCCACGGACTCATACCCCTGTACGCCAAACTGGCCCAGGTCAAGGCGTGCTACCTCGTCCCAACCGTCTTTTCCCTGGCCCTGCTCGGAACCTTCGCTTCCAGGAACTCCCTCTTCGACGTCTGGGTCCTGCTGGCCGCAGGAGTGCTGGGGATTTACCTGAGAAAGAACGACTTTCCCCTCGGTCCGCTCGTCCTTGGCTTCATCGTCGGCCCGGGAGCGGAAAAGGCGCTGCGCCAGGCGCTGCTCATGGGACGGGGAGAATGGATGTTCCTGCTGAAAAGCCCCATAGCGCTCGGATTCTATGCCCTGTGCATCATTTCCCTGCTGCTCATCCATTTTTCCGTGAAGAAAAAACTCGTGGAGGAGGACTGAGGCTCATGGACACGGCAAAAAACACCGAAGGGAAGACGGGGCCGCTGCTCCGGAATTCCTCCAGGGTCTCCGGCCTGCTGCTCATGGCCTCCGCCGCCTTCTTTTTCTCCTTTACCGTGACCGGAAAATGGAGTTCCGGAGCAGGCATCGGCGCCCGGCTTTTCCCCCAGCTCTCTCTGGCCGTCATGCTCCTTTCGGGAGCGGCCATTTTTTTCCGGGGCGGAGAGGCTGAGAAAAGCAAACACGGCGAAGTGACCCCCGCCAGGATTGCCTCTTTCATGGGGCTTGCGGTGCTGTATGTCCTCGGCGTACTCAACATCGGCCTTGCCGTGAGCACGTTCCTCTACCTGACCTCAATCTTTTTCCATTTCGGAAAAGACGGAGGCGTCATCAGGTACGTCCTGTTTCCAGCCGCCGGGATCACACTGTTCATCTGGGCGCTCTTCACCTATTTCGCCCAGATCGTACTGCCCCCTGCTCTTCTTTTCTGACGAAAAGGAACGCAGGCATTCACTTTAAATTGAAATCAGGGAGGAAAACACCATGAAAAAAATCAGGATCTCATTTCCGGACGAAAACGTTGAGGCCCTGGCCGTCCTGCTGGA
>CAZJAR010000002.1:64098-66197 GCA_964543785.1 uncultured Synergistaceae bacterium
TTCCGGGCAGCGTCCTCTCCATCGACAGGCTCTCCTCCGAGTTCGGCATCAGCAACACCCCGGTCCGGGAAGCCGTCGTCCGGCTGGAAAGCCTCGACCTTGTCACGGTGAACAGGAACAGGAACATTACCGTGAGCGCCATGAGCAGGGAAAAGATACTCGACATTCTTGAAATGCGGCGTCTTCTCGAGACCTACGGATCCAGGACGGCTGCCCTGGACATAACCAACAGCGAAATCGAAGTTCTGGAAACAGTGCTGGACAGCGTCCTGGCAAATCCCGGCGATTTCGAGCAGTACAAGCGCTCGGACCTGGAGCTTCACGATGCCGTCACCAGGCACATAAAAAACCGGGAAATACAGGCCTCGCTGAAAAACCTCAGCGTCTCCTCCCTCAGGATCCGCTACTACGCCAGGTACTACGGGGAAGTAAATCCCAACCTAGAGGACTCGGTCGTGAAGATCACGGCGGAGCACCGCACCATCCTGGACGCCCTGAAAACCCATGACCCCGACAGGGTGGAGCAGGCCGTAGAGTCCCACCTTCTGAACGCCGAGGAACGGACCCTCGCCGCACTGAACAGAATGAATCCTTCCTCCTGAAATACAGCCCGGAGCCTGCCGGGAACGGATATAATAAGCGCATATCATCTCACGAAAAGGAGGCGCCCCGGCAGCCATGCGTTTCTTGCAGCGTTTCCTGAAAAACACATTTTTCCCCTTCCTGATCGCGCTGCTCGTCGCCGCTTCGGTCCCCGGAGCCGAAGGCAGGGAGAGCGCGAAGTACATTTTCCTCTTCATCGGCGACGGCATGGGAGAGCCCCAGGTCCGGGCGGCGGAGCTCTACAGCCTCGGCTCCGGCGCCGGGAAAATATCCTTCAGTTCCCTGCCCGTCCGGGGGAAAATGTCCACGTCCGCGGCGGACGGCGCCGTGACGGACTCGGCTGCGGCGGGAACAGCCCTCGCCTCCGGCTACAAGACCAAGAACGGCATCCTCAACATGGATCCCTCCGGAACGAAACGGTTTCTCACCGTGGCCATGCTCGCCCGGGACAGGGGCATGAAGGTGGGCATCGTGACCTCCTCCTTCCTGAACGACGCCACCCCCGCCGCCTTCTATGCCTGGCGCCCCTCCCGCACCGACTGGTACGAAATAGGCGAACAGCTCGCGGAAAGCGGCTTCGACTACTTCGCCGGCGGAGGCGTCACCCGGCGCAGGGGAAGAAAAGGAAACCTCAGGGACCTGTACGGCCTCGCCCGGGAGAAGGGATACCGGGTGCTCGGGACCCGGGAGGAACTGGCCGCCGCGAAGCCCGGCGCCCCGATCATCGCCCCCGGCTCGGCGGGAGCCCTCCCCTACGACATGGACCGGCCGAAGGGAAACCTCTCCCTGGCTGAGTACACACGGCACGGCATCAGACTGCTGGACAATCCCAAGGGGTTTTTCCTCATGGTGGAAGGGGGAACCATCGACTGGGCCTGCCACAGGAACGACGCCGCGGCCCTTGTCCATGACATGACGGCCTTCGACGCCGCCGTGAAGGAAGCCCTCGCCTTCGCCGGGAGGCGGCCGAAAGAAACGCTCATCGTCGTCCTCGCCGACCACGAGACCGGCGGCATGGCCACCGAAGGCACGGCGTCCGCCGCCGGGGTATTCGCCGTACTCTCGAACCAGCACAGGTCCTCGGAAGTTTTCGACCGGAAAATAGAGGAATTCCGCAGGGGAAAAGATCGGAGCTTCGAGAAAATGCTGCCGGTGATCGCCGGATCCTTCGGGCTTCATTCCCTGTCGGAAGAGGAACTGGACAACCTGCGGGCAGCCTTCGCCCAGAGCATGAAGCCGAAAGACCAGCGGAAAAGGGACAGGGACTACCTCCGCCGCTACGGCCCCTACGAACCCCTCTCCGTCACGGCAACCCGCATCCTCGGCCGGAAGGCAGGCATCACCTGGTCATCCTTCGGCCACTCCGGAGCCGGCGTCCCCGTCTTCGCCCAAGGAGCGGGCTCGGCCTTCTTCGCCGGGGAATACGACAACACCGAAGCCGGCCGGATACTGATCCACCTTCTGCCGTCGCGGTAGCAGGCGGCTTGCGCCCCTGC
>CAZJAR010000003.1:0-52210 GCA_964543785.1 uncultured Synergistaceae bacterium
GAAAACGATTACCCTCTCCTGTGGAGGCTCGGCCGACATGAACGGAATTTCGAACCCCATGAACGGAACGGACGAAGAGAGCAAGGCAATTCCAGCCCTTCTTCTGTCAGAGGCTGACAGCGTGGCGACCCTTCTTTCCCCTGCGGAAAAGGGAAATCTCGTCCGCAGCCTTTCCGGAAGCAAGATTCTTCTTGCCGCCGACTCAATACCCCTGTTTCACAAAATAGCCCTGCGAGCCATTTCCCGGGGAGAACCGGTTGTGAAGTACGGCGTGCCCATCGGCCGCGCCAGGCAGGACATTCCCGCCGGTGCCTGGGTTCATCTGCACAACCTCGAAAGTTTTCTCGACGAAAAATCATCCTCATTGGACCTTCATACGGGGGTGGATACGGGGAGGCGGTACGAATGACCTCCTGGACAGGATATCTGCGGTCCGACGGATCGAAGGGGATACGGGACTGGATTCTCGTTGTCCATACGGTGGAATGCGCCCGGTTCGTGGCGGAAAAAATCGCCTCCGGGGAGGAGAATGTCTGCTGCATCGGCTATGAGCCATGCAACGACAACGATTACGCCATCCGCCTTCTGCTGGCCCTGTCCCGCCACCCCAACGCCGGGGGCGCCCTGTTCGTGGGGCTTGGGTGCGAGTATACCCAGCCGGGACGGCTCGCTGAGGTCACTGCGGCCTCGGGACGGCCTGCGGACTGGTTTTTTATCCAGGACGTGGGAGGCACTACCACGGCGGTGGCCGAGGGGAAACGGCGCCTGGCCGCCCTGAAAGAGCGGGTGGAGAAGAACAGGAAGCCCGTGTCCATGGGATGGCAGGACCTGTCGGTGGGGTGCGAGTGCGGCGGTTCCGACGCCACGAGCGGCCTTGCAGGCAATCCCCTGGCGGGGCGATTTTTCGACATGCTCGTGGGCCGGGGCGGGACGGCGGTGTTCGAAGAAATGGCGGAACTGGCGGGACTTCGTCCGGAGCTGCTGCGGCGGGCGGAGACTCCTGAAGCTGCGGAGCAGATCCGGGCCGCATACGACAACATGGTGCGGTACTGCACGTCCGTCCGCCAGTATTCCATCTCTCCCGGGAACTTCGCCGGAGGGCTTTCCACCATAGAGGAGAAAAGCTGCGGTGCCTACGCCAAGTCCGGAACCAGTCCGATACGGGGCGTGATCCGGGTTTCAGAACGGCCTCCCGGGAAAGGGCTTTGGCTGATGGACAGCCTGCCCGATCCGTATTTTCTGCAGTTCGGCTACAGCAACCCCCATGATACCGAGGGTCTGATGGATCTCCTTTCTGCAGGGTGCCAGGTGCTTTTCTTCGTGACGGGACGGGGAAGCCCCGTGGGGGCGCCACTGGCGCCGGTGGTGAAGATTACGGGGAACAGCGGTACCTTCCGGAAGATGGAAGAGGACATGGATTTCGATGCGGGACCCATTCTTTCGGGAGAAATGACCTTTGATGAAGCAGCCCTGGAGCTGGAGAATCTTGTGGAAAGGATCTGCGGTGGAGAGCCCTCGAAGAGCGAGGTCCTCGGCCACAGGGAATATGCCATAGACTGCAAATTTCAGGATACAGGCCGTTGCGGGCGCTGCTGAAGGGCGTCCGGAGGCATGAGGAAAGGGGGTGACGGCGGGACATAGGAAAAGGGAGATTCACCAGCATGGTTTCAAGGCGCATGCACACTTCCGGGGAACGAGAGACGCAATGTACATTTTTTATTTCAGGAGGGAATGCCATGTTCGGAAGAATGACACGAATTGCTCTGTGCTTCGCCCTGGTTTTTACCCTGTTCGCTGGCGCACAGCAGGTTGTGGCGGCGGAGTACGAAATCAAGATCGCCTATGAGAACAACCCGGGAGAACCCACCGACGTGGGTGTCCAGGAGTGGGCCCGGATCCTCAAGGAGATCAGCGGCGGCAAGGTCGAGGCCGTCCTCTATCCCAGCTCCCAGCTCGGCGCGAAGAAGGACGTCCTCGAGATGATCCTCATGGGAAGCAACGTGATCACCATCGCCGACGCCGGGTTCCTCATGGACTACGTGCCCGACATCGGGATCATGTATGCCCCCTACCTCACCGACACCTATGACGAGTATTTCACCCTCGTGGATTCGCCCTGGTTCAAGAAGCAGATGGACGCCGTGGCGGGCCACGGGTTCGAGATCGTCACCGCCAAGTGGATTTACGGCGACCGGCACCTTCTGGCCAACAAGGCCGTCAAGACGCCCAAGGACCTTTCCGGGCTGAAGATCCGCACCCCCAACATGAAGATCCTCTCCAAGACCATCGAGTACATGGGCGGTATCCCCACTCCCATGCCCCTCGGCGAAGTGTACCCCGCCATCGCCCAGGGCGTGATCGACGGCGCCGAGAATCCCTTCCCCGTTCTCTGGGGCGCCAAGCTCTACGAGAAGGCGAAGTTCCTCACTCCCACGGCCCACGTGAAGAACGTGTCCATGTGGCTTGGCAGCCACAAGTACTTCGCGTCCCTTCCCCCGGAGATTGCCGGGCTCATCAGGGATGCCGCCGAGAAGGCGTGCCTCTTCGTGAACGAGAACGTGAAGAAGGACGACATCAAGGCTCTTGAGGACTTCAGGAACGCCGGCGTGGAGATCGTGGAGCCCGACATGGAAGCCTTCAAGAAAGCCGTTTTCCCCATTTACGAAGAGCTGTGGGGCAAGGAACTGTACGAGGAAGTCAAGAAGAACATGACGAAGTAGAAAAGGAAATCCGCCGGGCGGGAGAGGTTCCTTTCCCCCCGGCGGTGTCCCTTTTCGGCCGCAGCGGCGGACTATTTCCCCCGGAAGTGTGCTTTCGCGGCCTGTGAAGATTTTCATTTTTTTCGACCTGGAGGTTCGGGCCAAGGTGAAAATGATAAAAAAACTGCTCTACCACGCGGATGACATCGTGGCGTCCGCGGCGCTCATAATACTGGTCGGCAGCACCATCCTCGGGGTATTCTACCGGTATGCCCTGAGCGACCCCCTGGACTGGGTGGAGGAGGTCAGTCTCCTCTGCGTGGTCTGGTTTGTGTTCATCGGCGGCAGTTCCGCCACCAAGAGGAACGGCCATGTGGGCATCGATTTCGTCATCATCCTCTTTCCCGCTTTTGTTCAGAAGGCGGCCTTTGTCTTCGTCCAGGCCATGTGCTACTCCGTTCTTTCCTTCATGGCCTGGTGGGGATGGATGCTGGGCCTCCAGGCACAGCTCAAGGTAACCAACATGCTCCGCATCCCCTACACCTATATCGACCTGGCCGTTCCCGTGGGGTGCGTTCTCATGATGATTCACCTGGCCGCGGGAACCAGGCGGAACTGGAACGCCCTCTTTGTCCGGGAGAAGGAGGCGGCATCATGATCGTCGGCCTGACCTTCGCGCTGCTCCTGGTGCTGCTTTTCATCAACGCTCCGGTGTTCGTGGCCATCCTTGGCAGCTCCATCTTCTATTTCGTGGCCAATGACTCGCTCTCGTGGATGATGGTGGTCCAGCGGACCATCAGCGGGCTGGAGTCCATCCCTCTCCTGGCCGTTCCCTTCTTCGTCATGGCGGGAGTGTTCATGAACTACACGGGCATCACCAGCAGGATGATCCGCTTCGCCGAGGTGCTGACCGGCCACATGCCCGGCGGCCTGGCCCAGACCAACGTGGTGCTGAGCACCCTCATGGGGGGGCTTTCCGGTTCTTCCCTGGCGGACGCGGCCATGCAGTCCAAGATCCTGGTGCCGGAGATGGAGAAGCGGGGCTACGGCAAGGCTTTCTCTTCGGCGGTGACGGGAGCTTCGGCCCTCATCACCCCCATCATTCCGCCGGGCATCGCCCTGATCATCTACGGCTTCGTGGGCAACGTGTCCATCGGGCGGCTGTTCCTTGCCGGGGTGGTGCCCGGAGTGATGACCTGCCTCTTCATGATGGTGGTCGTTCACTTTATTTCGAAGCGGCGGGGCTATCTGCCCATCTACGAAAGACGCGCGGGAATACGGGAGGTGTTCCGGGCGTTCCGGGAGGCGTCGTGGGCGCTCTTCCTTCCCGTGGTGATCGTGGGAGGCATCCGGTTCGGCGTGTTTACTCCCACCGAGGCGGGCTCCATCGCCATCCTCTACGCCCTGGTGCTGGGAACCATCGTCTATCGGGAGATGACCCTGAAGGACCTGAAGACCGGCCTCATAGAAACCGTGACGACAACGGCCTCCATTATGCTCATCATCGCGGCGGCATCGTCCTTCGCGTGGATCCTCACCTGGGAAAGGGTGCCCCAGATCACGGCGAACTGGGTGCTGTCCATAGTGTCCAGCCCGGGAATGTTCCTTTTGCTCATCAATATTTTTCTGCTGATCGTCGGCATGTTCATCGAGGGAAACGCCGCCATGCTGGTGCTCATCCCCATATTCATGCCCATGGTGAAGGCGCTGGGAATAAACGAGGTCCACTTCGGCTTGGTGTTCATCTTCAACATGGCGGTGGGATCCCTCACGCCGCCCATGGGTACGGTGATGTTCACCACCTGCTCCATCACGGGAGCGAAGATCGGCGATTACATCAGGGAGTCGGTGCCCTTCTACCTGGTGCTGCTCTTCTGCCTTCTGCTGATCACCTACGTGCCCCAGATTTCCCTGTTCCTTCCCGACCTGCTGTTCAACTGATTTCCGGACCTGCGTTCCGGCTGTGACGACCATCGAGGAGATGAAGACTATGAAAGCGTTCTGCATCGACGAACCGGGCAAGTATTCCTTCAGGGACATCCCCGTTCCCGTCCCGAAGGACGGGGAAGTGCTTCTCCGCATAAAGAAAGTGGGGTACTGCGGCAGTGACCTGAACACCTGGCGGGGCCTGAACCCCCTGGTGAAATATCCCCGCATTCCGGGCCACGAGATCAGCGCCGTGGTGGAGCAGGTGACACCGGGTGTCCCCGACGGCGTGAAAGTGGGGGACATCGTCACCGCCATGCCCTACACGAGCTGCGGGAAATGCTGGTCGTGCCTGAACGGGCGGCCCAATGCCTGCAAAAACAACGAGACCCTCGGGGTGCAGCGGGAGGGATCCCTGACGGAATTCATCGTCCTGCCCTGGGAGAAGATCGTGAAGGGCGGAAAGCTCGGCCTCAGGGAACTGGCCATTGTGGAACCCCTGGCTATCGGCATCCATGCCGGGAAACGGTGCGACCCGAAGGAAGGGGACTGTATGCTCGTCTTCGGCTGCGGCATGATCGGCATTGGTGCCGTCGCCGAGGGAATCCGGGCCGGGGCGAAGGTCATCGCCGTGGACGTGGACGATTCAAAGCTCGAGATGATGCGCTCCATCGGCGCGGCCTTCACGGTGAACTCAAGGAAGGAAAACCTGCGGGAGCGGGTTCTGGAGATCACCGGCGGGCACGGACCGGCGGTGATTCTCGAGGCCATCGGTCTGCCGGAGACCTTTGTCCAGGCGGTGGATCTCGTCGCCTACTCGGGACGGGTGGTTTTCGTGGGATACGCGAAAGCCCCCGTGACCTTCGACACCAAGTATTTCATCCTGAAAGAGATCTCCATCCGGGGTTCCAGGGGGTCGGGCCGTCCCGATTTCGAACAGGCCGTGGCGCTGCTCGAGTCCGGTGCTTTCCCCGTGGACAGGCTCATTTCGGCCGAATTCCCCTTCGAAAAGGCGGGAGAGGCTCTTGAACAGTGGAACGCCAACCCGGGAGCGGTATCCCGGATGATGATCTCCCTCGACTAGCGGAGTTTCGAAACAGCCTGCGGGAAGGGAAAGAAGCGGCCCTTCCCCGCTGAAAGAAGGAAAGGAAGAAGAAAATGCCGGCCATTTCAGATGTGCGCATATTCCGGGCGGTATCCCCGCTGAGCCGCCCCATTGCCGACGCCACCCACTCGCTGACGGAAATCTCGTTTTACGTGGTGGAAGTGGAGACGGAGAGCGGCGTAACGGGGCAGGGGTACCTGCTGTCCTTCCATTATTCTCCCCATGCCATCTCCGGGGCCCTGAAGGACATCCGCTCCCTGGTGCTCGGCCTCGAGCCCCACGAAACAGGCGTGCTCGCCGGGCGGGCGGCGGCGGAGCACGAGTATTTCGGCTGCGAGGGACTCCAGAAATGGGCCCTGGCGGCGGCGAACGTGGCCATGTGGGACTGCCGGGGAAAGACGCTCGGGGCGCCGGTGTGGAAGCTGCTGGGAAGCACCGTGTCCCGGGTTCCCGTCTACGGCAGCGGAGGGTGGCTTTCCTACACGATTGAAGAGCTCCTGGGCGAGGTCACGGAGTACATGCGCCGGGGGTTCAACGCGGTGAAGATCAAGGTGGGAGGCGGTCTTGATCGGGACATCGAGCGGCTCCGGAAGGTCCGGGAGGCCGTGGGACCGGGACTGAAGATCATGATGGACGCCAACCAGGGAATGAGCCTCCAGGATGCCCTCGCATTGTCGAGAAAGGCGGAGGAGCTGGACATCTTCTGGTTCGAGGAGCCCATCGACCACCGGGATTACGAGGGATATGCCGTCCTCCGGAGCAGAACCTCCATCTCCCTTGCCATGGGGGAGCGGGAGTACGATATCCAGGCCCTGAAGGCGCTCATCGAGCGGCGGGGGATCGACCTCTGGCAGCCTGACCTGATCCGCATCGGCGGCGTGGAGGAATGGCGGAATTCCGCCGCCCTCGCCGGGGCGTATTCCGTCCCCGTGCTGCCCCATTATTACAAGGATTATGACGTCCCCCTGCTGTGCACCATCCCCAACGGCGTGGGTGCCGAATCCTTCGACTGGATCGACGGCATTATCGACAACACCATGAGGATCGAGGACGGGTTCGCCTATCCCCGTACGGGGCCGGGCTGGGGCTTCACTTTCAGGCGGGAGAGCCTGACGCCCGTGGAGTAGAGGACGTCGGACGGACATTCGGAATTCGGAGGAGTGTGGCTGAATGAGCGGCATGAAGACGCGGACGACCATGAAGGACATCGCCAGGGCGGCGGGTGTTTCTTCCGTGACGGTCCACAAGGCGATTTACTCGAAAAAGGGCGTGAGCAGCGAGACGAGGGAAAAAATCCTCAGGCTCGCCGAGGCCATGGACTATTCGGTGAACGCCGCAGCGTCGTCCCTGAAGCGGGGAACCCTGCACATTGCCGCGATTCTGCAGAGCGTCTCCAACCCGGTGAATTATTTCTTCCGCAGTATGTGGGCCGGAATAGACAAGGTGGAGCGGGCCCTTCTGGATTACCGGGTGAGGATCACCCGTTTCGAGTGCGGCGACGACTGGGAAAGCCAGGAGAAGATCCTCTCCGGCATCGCTGAGCGGAAGGACATGGACGGCGTGGTGATCCAGTGCTGGGACGAGACCCGGCTCAACGGGACCATCGACCGCCTGCACGATCTTGGCATCCCGGTAGTGACGGCGAATTCCGACGCCGTGGGTTCCAAACGCATCGCCTGCGTATCGGGCCCCAACGAGCGGATCGGGAGGCTTGCCGCCGAGCTGCTCAGAGGCTTTCTTCCCGGCGGAGGGAAGATCGTGATGGTGGGGGGCAGGCCCGGCGTGGAGATTCATAACGCCCATCGACGGGGGTTCCGGGCCTGTATGAAGGAGAACGGATATTCCTTCCCCATAGAAGAAGTAGGCGGCGACGGGGATCCCGCCCGGGTCAAGAGGGACTTCACCCGGGCCCTGGAAGGAATAGGGAGCGGCGGCGTGTACGCCATCACCTCCCGGGACACCCTCCTTGCCTGCAGGGAAATAGAGGCGCGAGGGCTTGCGGACAGGGTGCGCCTTGTGGGCAGCGACGTGTTCCGGGAGCTCGTTCCTTTTTTTGAGCAGGGGATCCTCCGGGCGACGGTATGGAAGAACCAGCAGGCCCAGGCGGAACGGGCCGTACTGGCGCTTTACCGGTACCTCACGGGGCGGCAGGCCGAGTGGGAGCCCATCGGCATCGGGGTGGTGCTCCGGAACAACCTGGAGGATTACCTTTAGCTTGGGCGGCAGTGCAGGAAAAGGCGGCCGGCGCCGGTTTTTTCCGAAAATAACGGAATCGGGAGTGGTGGAAATGAAGGTCGTCAAGGCCGAGACCTGGCTGTGCAGGCGTGATGCCTCGTATTTCGACAGGAAAAGAACGGTGGGGGCCCCCATGCCGTGGGACGTGGTGGTGCTCCGCCTGAACACGGACGAGGGATTTTCGAGCACCGTGGGGTGCCTTGCCGCCCGGTCGGGAAAGGTTGTGGAGGATTACCTCCACGAGACAATCCTTCCCGTGGTTCTCGGGCGGGACGTCCACGACCGGGAGGCCGTCTGGCACGAATACTGGACGGTGGACCGGCACCTGACGTTTTTCCCCGTCTATCTGCCGGGCCCGGTGGACGTGGCCCTCTGGGAACTGGCGGCTCTCCAGGCGGGACTGCCCCTCTACAAGTACCTGGGAGGATACAGGAAGCGCCTGCCTGTGTATGCCAGCGGCCTGTTCCACGATACGGCGGAGGAGTATGTCCATGAAGGGACGTATTACCGGGACCGGGGAATCCACGCCTACAAGGCCCATCCAGGCGGTCCGTGGCAGAAGGACATGGAGATCCACCAGTCCCTCCGGGACGCCCTGGGGAAGGACGTGACCCTGTTTTCAGACCCCGTGGCGGAGTATACCCTCGACGAGGCCGTGAGGGTGGGGCGCCACCTGGAAAAACTGGACTACCGCTGGCTTGAGGAACCCTTCCGGGACTTCGAGCTGTCAAAGTACAGGCGGCTCTGCGAGACCCTGGACATCCCCGTGGCGGCCACGGAGACCACGAGGGGGGCCCACTGGGGGGTGGCTCAGGCCATCGCCCTCGGCGGCGTGGATATTGTCCGCGCGGATGTCTCCTGGAAGAACGGCGTGACGGGCACACTGAAGATCGCCCACCTCGCGGAGGCCTTCGGGATCAACTGCGAAATCCACACCACCACCATGGCCCTCATGGACGTGGCCAATCTTCATGTCTCCTGCGCCGTCCGGAACTGCGAGTTCTTCGAGTATTTCGTGCCGGAGGAGAACTTCCGCTTCCCCATGAAGGACCCACTGAAAATTTCGGAGGGCGGCTTCATCGATGTGCCGGAAGGGCCGGGCCTCGGTGTGGAAGTTGACTGGGACGGCATAGACAGGATGTGTGTCTCCCGCAGGGAGACCGTATTTTCAGGCTGAGCCCGGGGACGGGCCGGAAGAACGAAATCGGGAGGTTGTGCCATGCAGTGGAGCAGCGACAGGGAACTTTTCGCCCTGATGAAAGAGAAATTGTACACCCCGGTGGTGGGGGACATCCTTGACTCCATGGGATACTATCACCAGTTCCTGCCCCAGGCGATCCGCCCTCTGAGGGATGACATGAAACTGGCCGGCCGGGCCATGACCGTCCTCATGATCGATGTTTTCGGCGTGCAGAAAAAGCCCTTCGGCCTGCTCACCGAAGCCCTGGACCAGCTCGAGGAAGGGGAGATCTACCTTGCCTCGGGAGGCGGCAGGCGATGCGCCTACTGGGGCGAGCTGCTCACGGCGGCATCCAGGACGCGGGGCGCCGTGGGCGCCGTGGTGGACGGCTGGCACAGGGACACGCCCCAGGTCCTGGAGCAGAACTGGCCGGTGTTCAGCATGGGCTGCTACGCCCAGGATTCTTCGGTGCGGACCCAGGTGGCGGACTACCGGTGCAGGCTCGAAGTGGGGAACGTGACCGTTCTTCCCGGGGACATCGTCTTCGGCGACGTGGACGGCGTGCTGGTCATTCCCTCGAAGGCCGCCGACGAAGCGGTGGAGAAGGCCCTGGAGAAGGCGGCGGGCGAAAAGACGGTACGGAAGGCCATCGAGGCGGGAATGAGCACCACGAAGGCCTTCGAGACCTACGGGATTCTCTGAGGACCGAAGGCAGGGCATTGAGAAGAGAGAAGGGATGACAATGACGGAAATGAACAGCCGGTTTTCCCTGGAAGGGGAACGGGCGCTTATCACCGGCGGAGGCACCGGGATCGGATTTGGGATAGCGGAGTCCATGGTCCGGGCAGGGGCCCAGGTGGTGCTCGCGGGGCGCCGGGAAGAACTGCTTCGGGCTGCTGCGGAAAAGCTGGGGGACAGGGCCGGGTACATTGCCGGCGACGTGACGGACACCCGGGTCGCCGAGGAGTTCGCCCGGACGGTGGAGGAGCGGTTCGGCCCCGTGTCCATACTGGTGAACAACGCCGGAATCCATCATAAACAGCCCTTTCTCGAGACGGCCTTCGAGGACTTCGACAAGGTTCTGCGGACCCATGTGAGCGGAAGCTTCGTCATGTCCAAAGCCTTTGCGCCGTCCATGGCTGCCCGGAAGCACGGACATATCCTCTTCATCGCCTCCATGGTCACCTTCATCGGCATGCCCCAGGTCATCGGCTACACCGCGGCGAAGAGCGCCGTGGGGGGCATGGTACGGGCCCTGACGGCGGAACTGGCTCCTCTCGGGGTGCGGGTGAATGCCATCGCCCCGGGGTGGATCAACTCGGAGATGATGCACAGGGCAGTGAACAGCGACCCCGAGCGGAAGGCGAAGATCCTCGGGCGGACCCCCATGGGCCGTTTCGGCGACCCGGAGGACATCGGCGACGCTGCGGTCTACCTCAGCAGCCCCGCGGCCTCTTTCGTCACGGGAGTGATTCTCCCGGTGGACGGCGGCGCGGTGACGGGCTTCTGACGGGACCGGCACCAACCAAAAAGAACAGTGAAGGGGAGCCCGAAAGGGCTCCCCTGTTTTCCATGCGCCCGCCGGCACCGCTCCCGGTTTCCCCGGTTTACATCAGCCCTGCGTACTCCCGGTACAGCCGGAGCCGCTCCTCCAGGGAGTCCCGGTCCATGAGCCCGGTGGCCGTCTGGACGGAGTACATTTTTTCCGGTATCTTCACCGACCCGTTGTCAAAGCCGCAGAGGGCCTTCCATTCGTATTTTCGGAGCAGGGCCTTTTCCGACATGGCCTGCAGCTTTCCTGCATCCCACTCCAGCCCGAGGGCGTCAAGGCCCTGGAGGATCACCTCTTCATCGTAGACGCCCCGGGCGAAAAGGCAGATCATGAGTGAATTGAGCACCATGCGCCACTGTGCTTCCTTCACCTGGGCCCGGACCTGATCTTCGAGAGGCTGGGGTGCGTTCAGGAGCTTCTGGTCTATGGAGTATCCCGTGTCGTCCAGGTGGGAGTGGCGCACCCCCATCATGCAGGTGACGGCGAAGTTCTCGCCGGTCATGTATCCGCCGGGCTCCGCTCCGCCGTACTGGACGGCCCATTCCTCGCCGCCGTACTTCCCGGAGCAGAAGGCGCACCCCTTCTCCAGGTCCCGGTAGAATTCTCCCTGTCCTTTGGCCATCCGTCCGAGCATCTCGAGGTAGGCCGCGCCGTCTCCGAAGGAGAGGGAGAGCCCTCCCGTTTCTTCGAGAGAAAGATTTCCCCGCAGGAAGGATTCCGTGGCCCACCCGAGGGTACATCCGAGGGAAATGACATCCCATCCCTGTTTTTCCGTGGCCAGGAGAAGCTTCATGATGTCCTCCGGGGACGAGAGGCTGAGCATGCTTCCCATGGCGTAGATCAGCTCATAGTCGTAGGAGACCCTGTTGGTGCTGTAGTGGTACGGAGCGAACTCCTCCCGCAGCTCTGCGAGGTGGATGCAGCCGCACTGGCAGTGGGCGCAGGCCGTGTGCTGCACCAGGAATTTTTCGGCGAACCGTTCCCCGGAGATGTCTTCGGCCCCCTCGAAGTTGCCCTGGGAGAAGTTCCGGGTGGGGAGCCCCCGTATCATGGAGAGGGGACGGACGTTGGCGGCTGTGCCCAGGTCGTGGTACTTTTTCATTTCCTTCGACCGGACGACCCGGTCGTAAAGAACGTCATAGACTGTCTTGAATTCCTTCGGCTTCGCCAGGGGAAGGGTTTTCGTTCCGCTGACGACGATGGCCTTGAGATTTTTGCTTCCCATGACAGCCCCGAGTCCGAGACGGCCGAAATGGCGGGAGCCGTCCACTGTGGCGCAGGCCATGGGAGAGAGCCGTTCTCCCGCGGGGCCTATCCTGACCACGGAGATTTTTCGTCCCGTTTTGCTCTCCGCCTCACGCAGAATCCGGTCGGCGGCCGTGGCTGACTGACCCCAGAACGTGGAGGCCGATTTGACGGCGACGGTGTCGTTCTCGATGGCCAGGTATGAGGGACGCTCCGCCCTGCCGGTGATGACGAGGGCGTCGATGCCCGCCTCCCGGAGTGACATGGCCAGCCGTCCTCCTGCATGGGATTCTCCCAGTTCTCCAGTGAGGGGAGACTTGAAGAGGGCCGCTGTCTTTGTGGCCACCGGGTACAGGGCGCTGAAGGGGCCGACGGCGAAGATCACCGGGCTTTCCGGGGCCAGGGGGTCGCCCTTCGGGTCTCCGTGCCGGAAAAGGAGTTCCGTTGCTGCGGCCGATCCGCCGAGCCACTTGGAGAAAACCAGGCCGTCATCGAGTATCCGGCCCGTTCCGGAGTCCAGGTCGACGTGCAGGGTCCTTCCCGTCATCTCCGGTCCCCTCCTTCCGGATTTTCGACCATGGCGAGGACGTTGTTGGGGCAGTACTTAACGCACTGGCCGCAGAAGATGCACGGAATGGGCTGCCTCTCCTCCTCATCCCACTGGAGGGCGCTGATGGCACAGGCCTTAACGCAGGCGCCGCAGGAAATGCAGAGGTCTTTTTTGAGCCGCACGCCGCCGCCCGGAGCAACTGTCAGGGCTCCCGTCGGGCAGGCTTTCGCGCAGTCGGGGTCTTCGCACCGGGCACAGACCCGGATGGAGAAGGCCCCCTCGACACCGGCGTAGCCCTTGACCCTGAGGGCCGCCTTGCCGCTGCCCCCGGCATTCCGGACCATCCGGGAGCAGGCGTACATGCAGCTGAAGCAGCCGATGCACTGATCCCGGTTCACAACTCTCAGGTAGTGTACCGCCATACATTTCACCTCTCCATCTTTTCACTCTCCGCAATAATCCCCTGTAGTTTTATCCCTGTCAACTGGTAAAATAACAGCCGGAGCGCACGAGAACCGGTGTATCCGGAAGAGAAGGAGTGAGCGAACATGAGAAAATGGCTGTTTTTTTCCGCCTTCCTGCTGGTGTTCCTCGGGAGTGTGTCTGCCTGGGGACATCCGGCATGGAAGGGAGACCTGCGGAAAATTGCCGAGGCTGACGGCGTGGTATATTCCCTGTACGCCGACCGGACGAGGTTTGTGGAAGACTGTGTCCCAGGGGCGGAGCAGGTGGCGGAGACCTATGTTCACATGGTGATCCCGGGGCAGAACCTGATCGAAATTCTTCAGTGGAACATTCGCCTCGATGGAAGGGAGTACCGTGTCCAGGACTCCTTTGACTACGCACTGGATACCAAGGGACTGGTGGACCAGTGAACGATCTTTCCCGAGTGGGCCTCGTGGAGGCCCGTTGAGAAAGGCTCCGTTCACGAAAGGATTATCTCCGAGGTTTTCAGGATCCTGTCAGAAAAGAAGTAAACTGCCGGAAGGGGCTGATGGAATGGAGAAGGAAAAACTGTTTTACCGCATGCTCGATGTGATCGAGGGCGATATCGTTCCTCTCACTGCCCGTGGTGTCACTGTCGGCTGCAAGGTATTCGGCGCCGCTGTGCTCCGGAAGGACGACCTTTCCCTGGTGGTGGCGGGGACGAATCATGAGGCCTTTTCCCCCCTGTGGCACGGCGAGGTCTACACGATCAAGCTGTTCTACGAGCTCCAGGGGCATCCGGATCCTTCGGAGTGCCTTTTTCTTTCAACCCACGAGCCCTGCTCCATGTGCATCTCGGCTCTCGCCTGGGCGGGGTTCCGGGACATCTACTACTTTTTTGGCTACGAGCAGACCCAGGATGATTTCAACATTCCCCACGACCTGAGAATGCTCCGGGAGGTCTTCGGCTGTGTTTCTCCCACGAAGGACAATCTGTATTTCAAGAGCAGATCGCTTCTTGATATAGCACAGGGACTCCAGGAGCCGGAAAAGGCGGAGGTACGGATAGCGAAATTACGGGAGATATATGCCGGACTTTCCGCTGTATACCAGGCCGGAGAGAAGAAGATGGTCCTCAAGTAGGAATGTCTGCCTGGCATCCGCTCTTGAAACAGGGGCCCCGATGAATGAGAGAGCGGAAATGCCTCCCGCAGTAATGCTGTCATTTGATGAAAGAAAATTAATGTGAATTTTATTTGATTTGTGTGGTTTTTGCGGTATAGTTTTATATGTAAAGAAATGCTCTGTGCTTTTCTGTATCTTTTTTGTGTACTCCTTGCTTCTCTACTCTTATCTCACGGAGGAAAAAACGCATGAAAAAACGCTTCGCTTCTGCAGCTGTGCTTCTCCTGATTCTCTCTCTCGCCGTACCCGCCTTTGCGGAATCCTACGTTCTCGAATCATCGGGGATTTCCTTTTCCCTTCCGGATTCCTGGGAAGCCAAAGATTCCAAAATGGGAACCATGTTCACCCCTCCGGCTGGAGACGTAATGCTCGTTTTCGGCGAGACGACGGGGGAAGAAGCCTTTGAACAGGCCATGGAAATGGTGGGAGACGTGGCCGGAGAGGTCGTGCCCGATCTCGAACTCGATGACGGCACAGAACTCGACCTGAACGGCATCAAGGCGATCGAATTCGGCGGTTCAGGGACATCCGACGGAACGGACGTGTTCGTCAGCGTCGTCCTCCTGTCCGGGAAGGGCGAGAGCATCGCCTTCATGTTCTCCATCGGAGAGGAAAGCGCCATGAACAAGTATGAATCCGACATGATGGACCTGATCAAGTCCTTTGCCATGGAAGGAAGCTCTTCGGGTTCTTCGTCCGGAAAGACGGCACCCCGTCCGCAGCCCCGGCCTGCGCCCCAGCCGGGCGGCAGCTGAGGGGGCTGATGAAAACCCCCGTGGGGGGTTTCCCGGTCAGTTGGTGTACAGATAATACCACCAGAGCCTCCGGTCGCCGGAGGCTCTGGTGTTTCTGCGTGATAGCCCCTTTCCGCCATAAGAGAACACTCGTATGGCCTTTGGCGGGAGAGTCCCCCGGGGTGCTTCCCATGGAGCAGCCCGGAAGCCGGAATTGCTCCCTTCCCCAGGGGTGACAGGTTCGGGTTGCTTTGCTCTGCCCTGTATGACACTCTGGCCCAGATTGAAAAAAACGGGAGAATGGCCTAAAATCGAAAATGCACCGTACATTGGAGACGTTGCGAGAGTCAGTGTTCCTGCGAGAATCACGCTCGCAGGAACGTTTTTGCCGTTCATCAGGAAATGGAATGAAGGAGGAGTTGTTGTGGGAAAGGATCTGCTGGCTCTGTTCATATCCTTTGCGAAGACAGGGGCCGTGGCCTATGGCGGCGGGCCTTCAATGGTCCCCCTGCTGAAGGCTGAGGTGGTGGAGCGCCGGAAGTGGATCGGCACCGAGGATTTCATGGATGCCCTGGCAATAGGCAATGCCCTTCCGGGGCCAATTATCACGAAGATGGCATCCGCCATCGGCTACCGGAAGGCTGGCTGGCCGGGAGTCATCGTATCTTTGATTGGGATCATAATGCCGAGTGCCCTGGCACTTTTGATTCTGATGGGTTTTGTTTCCCTGGTGAAGGATAATCCCCTGGTGACAAGCATGCTTCGGGGACTGCGTCCCGTGGTGGTGGCCATGCTCGCCTATGCTGCCTGGGACATGGCTCCGAATGCTCTGAAGAGCCGTACCGCGTGGGTGATATGCGCTATATCCCTGGCGCTTATGGTTTTTTCTCCGCTTCACCCGGCACTGATCATAGTGGCAGGGGCTGCTGCGGGCATCGCGCTGAAGCTGTAGGGGGCCGACCATGATTCAATGCGGCAGGGAAATGTCTGCAGGGAAGGGGAGAGAGTGACATGGGAGCGGTCATGGCTTTATTCTGGTCTTTTCTGAAAATCGGGTGTGTGGGATACGGCGGCGGTCCGTCCATGGTCCCTCTCATCAAGGAAGAAGTGGTGAACATCCAGCAGTGGATGGCTGTCACCGATTTCGTTGACATTCTTGCCATAGGAAACGCTCTCCCGGGTCCCATCGCAACAAAACTGTCCGTGGTTATAGGGTACGACGTGGCCGGTCCTCTGGGGGCAATCGCAGCCCTGGCCGGGACGGTGCTGCCGAGCGTCATCGTCCTGATTCTTCTGCTGAGATTTGTGGCCATGATCAGCGGCAACCCCAGGGTCACGAGCATGCTGAAAGGACTGCGCCCCGTAGTGGTGGCCCTGCTTGCCTATGCAGCCTACGACATGTCCTTCGGTTCTCTCACCGGCATTTTGACGTGGATCATAGGAGGAGTGACTCTTCTCCTGATGATCTTCACGAAGATCCATCCGGCTCTTTTCGTGGTGGCGGGAGCCGTGGCGGGGGCGCTGCTCCGGCTGTAAGCCGGACGGGGGGCGGAATGAAAGAGGGCAGGCCCGATCCCTGAGGCCTGCCCCTTGTGCTTATTCCTTCTCTTCGCCGGGCTTGAGGAACCGGTCGAACCATTCGGTCATCTTTCGGAGCCTCGTGAGCCTGGGGCGCGGACGGCCGCTCCTGCTGAGCTCATGGTTTTCGCCCCGGAAGACGCAGATTTCAGTCTCCACGCCATGGAGCTTGAGGGCTGTGAACATCTGGAGTCCCTGGGTAAGTTCGCACCGGTGGTCCTCTTCGGAATGGATGAAGAGGGTGGGGGTTTTCGCCCGGTCGGCGTATTTCAGGGGCGAGTGCCACCAGAGTTTGTCGGCGTCGCTCCAGATATCGGCGCCCTGCTGGTCGGGAACGAAGTAGTAGCCGATGTCGGAGATCCCCATCTTGGAAATCCAGTTGCTTATGCTCCTCTGGGAGGCTGCGGCCTTGAAACGGTCCGAGTGGCCGATGATCCAGTTGGTCATGTAGCCGCCGTAGGAGCCCCCGGTAACTGCGAGCTTCTCTGCATCCACACACGGGACATTGGCCGTGATCCAGTCGGTGAAGGTCATGAGATCCTCGTAGTCCACTGTGCCGTATTTTCCCCTGATGTCGTCAAAGCCGTTGCCCTTTCCGTCGCTGCCCCTGGGATTGCAGAAAAAGACGGCGTAGCCTCTGGAAGCCCAGTACTGCATTTCATGGAAGAAGATGTCTCCGTAGGCAAACTTTGGTCCGCCGTGGATGTTGAGAATGGAGGGATACTTCTTCCCCTCCCCGGCGTTCACAGGCTTCATGTACCATCCGTCGACGGGCTCTCCCGTACCGTTGTCCACTGTCACATGCTCCGGGACGGAGAGAAGGCATTCCTCCGCGACCCAGTCGTTGAAGTGGGTGAGCTGCCGCTCTTCCCGCCCGTCGGCGAGGTAGAGCTCCTGGAGCTGCAGTCCCTTCATGCCGACCACTGCTGCCCTGCCATTGCAGATTCTCCAGTCGTCCACCGAGAAAAGCTCCGTGGTGAACTGTTCGGCTTTCCCGGCTGAATCTACGGTGTGGAGGTGGGAGCGGAAGTTGTCAGTGGAGACGAACCATGCCCTGTCCCCTTCGGCGGAGAAGGCGAGGTTCAGGTCCGTGGAGCCGTAGCGGCAGTCGGAACCGACGGAGTTCCTCAGTCCCCGGTCAAGGCCTGGGGTTACGCAGCGTGGCACTCCATTCTCAATAATGTGGAACGTAACGTTTTCATTGATCCCCCGGGCGGAGAAGCCGCTTCCTGTGACAAGGACCGATCCGTTCATCCAGCCCGCCCATTTGCAGGAGAAGTCCGTACCCGGGAGGATTTCCCTGACCGATCCGTCCGCCGTTCCGATCTCGAGAAGAGCGTTGTACAGTCCCCTCACGTCCTTGAAGATCGGACCCCAGACGAGGACTTTGCCGCCGTCCTCGGAGAGGGTGTAGTTTTCCGCGTCCATACGGTCGGGTGTGAGCTGTTTTTCAGTTCCGTCAGGGCTGTAAAGATAGAGCCTTTTCCGTTTCCTGCCGGTAAAGCCCTTGCCGTTGGAGCAGAAGGGTACCTGGTCGAAGAGCAGCATATCCGCTTCGTAGGGGTTATCGAAGGCCGGTTCGTCGATGCCCAGGGCGAGCAGGGATCCGTCGGCCAGGGGTGAGAAAGACGAGAGAGGTCTTGGTATGGTGCGGATGAAAAGAGCCTCTCCACCGGAGATGTCGATGCTGTACAGGGACGTTTCCGTCTTCCTGGCGTCATTTCTGCCGCTGGAGAAGAGGACTGACCGGCCGTCAGCCATCCACGCAAAAGACTTTTCTTTTCCGGAGACTGTAAGCTGCCGGAGGCTGTCGGTTTTCAGGCCGTAGAGCCACAGGTTTGATGTGTAGCAGTTATTGTCATAGTCCGCCTGGTGAACGAAAAAGCAGAGTGTGTTTCCGTCGGGTGAGAATTCGGGCGCGGAAAGAAAACGGTACCGAAGAAGGTCGGTAAGTTCTACTGGTCTTTTCAACTGGTTTTCTCCTTTTCAGGGTAGTGTCTGCAGGGAGTGATGCCGGCGGATCAGAGGGCTAGCCTCCACCGATGATTGGAAAGACGGCAACAGTGTCTCCTTCGGAGAGGCGTGTCTCCCCTCCGCCGGTGTGGGCGATGTGCCGTCCGTTGACGAGAACGATAAGGCGGTCGGAGAGTTCGACTCCTTCGAAGGCTTCATTCCTGAAGTCATCCCCATAGCGGTCTGATAACTGCAGAAGCAGTTCCCGGACTGTTTCCGTGCCTTCCGCGGCTGTTTCTTTTTCCCGGGTATAATCCCGGATTGTGGCGAAAAACAATACTTTCATCATGGAAACATTCTATCCGAAAACGGGGCTCTTTTCCAGAGCGAAGAAAAACCCTCCCCAAAAAGGGGAGGGTTGTGGACAGACTGTTGCGCAAAGGAGCAGCTAGAGGCCCAGTCCCTGGAGTTTCGCGGAGGTTGGGATGCCTTTTTCGTCCCAGCCGCGGGCTTTGTAATATTCCGGCAGCATTTCGGGAAGGCGGCTGACCATTCCCTTGGAGGGGCCATCGGGGATGGGCTCATTCAGCAGCCTGTCTGGAAGAGTGTCCATCTTCGGGTCGAGGCTTTCGCGAAGATTGAACATCCGCTCAATGTTCCAGATGCGGTCTCCTGCCTGGAGAACAGTGTTGCCGTCATAGTCGAAGCCTGTGGCCGCCTTGAGGAAGGCCGCGTAGTCGTCGGCTCCGAGGGCGAAGGAGGTGAAGAGGCACATGCCGGAAGAGTCGATGGCTGCTGTGAGGTTCTGGAAGATCATGACCCAGGTCGGCTTTGTGCTGATGTCCACGGGATCGAGTTTTTCCGGGAGGCCGAGGACCTCTGGAGAGATGGTGTAGCCTCTCACGTGGCATCCGCCGCGGTTCGAAGTAGCGTAGTTCAGCCCGATTCCCTGGATGGCCCGTCCGTCATAGGCGGGCATCTCCTGCTTCTTGACCGTCATGGAGAACTCGGGATGACCGTACATCTCGCACAGCCTGTAGGAACCCTCGGCGAGCTTCTTTCCAAAACCTTCGACGAGCCCCATCTTCTTTGTCCAGTACGTGACGGCGTCCTCGTTTCCGAAGCGAAGCTCGGGACCGCCCTCAAGCTCTTCCTTCTTGATGTATCCTTTTTCGTAGAGTTCCATGGCCGCCGCGATGGTGACGCCGGCGCTGATGGTGTCGAGGCCGTACTCGTTGCAGAGATAGTTGGCCTCGATGATGGGTTCGAGCCTTTCAACGCCGCAGCAGACGCCGAAGGCGAAGATGGTTTCGTACTCGGGGCCTTCACCCTCTCGGCTGCCGACCTTGGTGACCCGGCCGCAGCCGATGGGGCATCCGAAGCAGGAGTATCTCTTCGTGAGGAAGTCCCTGGCCAGGGTTTCGCCGGACTGGGAGTCCGCCTCCGGGAAGTAGGATCCCTGCCAGTTGTTTTTCGGGTAACCGCCGAGCTGGTTGACGATGTTCACGAGAACTGGCGTCCCATAGGTGGGAAGGCCCTGGCTCGTAACGGGGTTTGTCTTGAGCTTTTCCATGGCTCCGGCGAGGACATTCTTCATTTCCTCCTGGTTTTCCACGTACGGACGGGTACTGCCTTTGACCACGATCGCCTTCAGGTTTTTGGAGCCCATGACGGCGCCGACGCCGCTCCGGCCTGCGGCCCGGTTCTTGTCATTCATGATCGCCGCTATTTTGGAGAGCTTTTCACCAGCGGGGCCGATGCAGGTCACTTTCGCCTTGGGGTCACCGACGCTTTCCAGGAGGACATCGGTAGTCTTATGGCTGTCTTTGCCCCAGACTGCGGAGGCATCGCGGAGTTCGACCTTGTCATCGTTGATCCAGAGGTAGGTCGGTTTCTGTGCCTTTCCCTCGAGGATGATCATGAACCAGCCCGCCCTGGCCAGCTCAGCACCCCAGAAACCGCCGGAGTTGCTGCTGGCGATGCATCCGGTGAGGGGACTCTTGGTGATGACCATGTACCGGCCGGCGGAAGGAGCTCCTTTCCCGGTGAGAGGACCGTTGGCAAAAATGAGCTTGTTCTCCGGAGAAAGTGGATCGGTGCCCTTGGGGACTTCGTCAAAAAGAACCTTTGTTGCATATCCGCGGCCGCCGATGAAGTCCTTCAGCGTCTTCTCACAGAGACTCTCGCTCGCGACGGTTCCGTTGGTGAGGTTGACTCGCAGTACTTTTCCGAACTTGTCCATATCTCTTCGCCTCCTTGATTTTGTGCATCCTGCATCCTGAAAGGGGTGAAATAAAAAAAGGAGGACGACCGGCTTAACGCCGGGCGATCCTCCTTTGCAAACGCGGCAGGAATGGAAATCGCTTTCCAGACCCAATGCCCGCAGTATCTGCTTGAGATTCTGCAGGTCGAAGGCTTATTCTATTCTGGAGATGCTCAACTTACCTCTACTACTTTTTATACCAAATAGTGAAGTCTGTCAATTCTTTTGGGGAACCTTTCCTGTATAATTCCGGAAACGGAGGTGAATGCCGGTGAGCTGGTTTGATCCTGTTGTCTATTCTGCGGAGACGGTCGGTCCCTGGAAAATGGTTTCCTTCCTCGTGCTCAGGAGAGCCGCGGCAAAAGAAGGTCTTTCTCCCGCCGATGCGGAAATTTATTGCCTCAGGAACGGATACGTGCCGTCGAGATACATCCGGAGCATGGGGACTCTCGGCCCAGACGGCCAGCTTCGCCTTCTCATGTCCTCTGCGGCTGTTATTGGATGCGGCGGGCTGGGAGGGCTTGTGGGAGACCTTCTGGCCAGGGCGGGCGTGGGGCGTCTCGTCTTCGTGGACGGTGATGTGTTCGATGAAACAAACCTGAACAGGCAGATACTGGCAACGGAGGAACTGCTGGGGAAATCCAAGGCGAGAACAGCAGCGGCACGTGCCCTGGCCGTTAACGGCGCCGTTGAGGCCGAGGGAAGGCAGTGCCGCTTCGATTCTTTCACCGCCGAAGGAATTCTTGAGGGCGTTGATATAGTTGTGGACTGCCTCGACAGTCTCTCAGCCAGGAGGGAGCTGTTTGCGGAGTGCGCTTCCCGGGGAATCCCCCTTGTGTCGGGAGCCATCGCGGGGTTCTGGGGACAGGTTGGGGTGGTGCTTCCTGGTGACGAGACGCTCACTGGCTACCTCGCAGGTGAATCGGACACGGGTGTGGAGACGGAAACGGGCAACCCGCCATTTACTCCGGCTCTGGTTGCGGCCCTGGAATGTGCCCAGGCGATAAAGCTCATAACCGGGAAAGGAACGATCCTCTCTGAGCAGCTCCTGTGGATCGACCTGGCCGATGACGAGTTTACCCGCCTCAGACTCCGCTAGCGGGGGGCCATTCCTTCCGTATCTCGGCCAGCAGGCTGCTTACCTCCGATATGAGGGAGTAGAGCAGGGAAGGGAGTATGTCATGGATACCGTTTTTGGCTGTTTCCTCAATGGTTTTTGCCAGTCCTGCCGCCTTTTCCGCTCCGAAAAAGACGAGGCTGCCTTTTAACCTGTGGGCATCGGATGCAAGCAGAAGAAGGTTTTCATGGGCTACCGCCCGTTTCATTTCCGCCATGAGCGGAGGTGCGGTCTTCAGGAAAATTGCAGCGGCTTCAGCAGCGGCTTCACGATTTCCTCCGGTTGCGGAGAGGAGAGGGGATTTTTCCGCCGTTTCTCCGTGTGTCAGGAATTCCCTGCCGGGAAGAAAGGATGAGATGGCCTGCGCCAATGCAGCAGGAGAAGATGATTTGGGCAGAAATCCGTCCATGCCTGCCTCGAGGCATCTTTTTCTGTCCTCTTCGTCTCCGGATGCCGAAACAGCCAGCACGGGGATTTTTCTGCCAGTCTTTTGTTCCATCTTCCGCAGGGCCCTGGATGTTTCCACTCCGTCCAGCTCCGGCATCTGGATGTCCAGGAAAACAATGTCGAACCGGTGCTTGCCTGAAAGAGCCAGGGCCTCTCTCCCTGTTGAAGCGGTCATGACCCTGAACCCGAGGTCCTCCAGGTTGGCCGCCAGAATTCTGGCGCTCAGGGGGTTGTCCTCCGCAAGAAGGGCGAGAGGTTCTGCTTCGGGCGTTCGCGGGTTTTCGTCAAGGGGTGCGTCTGAAAAGGCCATGGAAAAGGAGGCCGCTTTTTCGCCGCCGCCGGCTGAGAAGAGTATTTCTATGCCCCCCGGAAGATTTCGCCTGGCCACAGCCGAGAGTGTAATTCCTTTGCCGCCTCCTGATGCCGCTATTCCCAGAATTTCTTTCAGTTTCACGGCCAGCCGGAAACTGTCCCCCTCAACAAGGGGGGGAACTGAAGGGTCGATTTCAATGGTAATGCCCGGCAGAGGATTCTCCCCTTCTCTTGTGAGGGAGCCTGCTGTTTCCAGGCAGATTTCGGAGACTGAAAAAGAGGCAGCCCGTTTTTTTCCGCTGAGCCCCGCTCCTTGTGTATTTTCGGCCTCTTCCGTGATGATGAGAATTTCCTCGAGGCACCGACGGATTTCCTGAATCTCCCTTGGGACGACGTTGCGTACCGTCGCTTCTTTTTCCCGGGAAGAGCCGTTCCGCTCCGTCATTTTTTGACCGTGGAGGTATAGCGTTTCAGGGGGCGGCCGCTGGCGCGGTATTCGAAACTTATTTCCGCCAGGCCTTTTCTCGCGAGGTATTCGAGGTACCTGCGTGCCGTGGAGCGTGAAATAGAGAGTTTTTCACCCAGTTCAAGGGCGGTGGGACTGGCTGATTCTTCGAGAATTCCCGTCACCAGGGCGAGAGTTTCCTTCTGAAACCCCTTGGGGAGCTCTTCGTTTTCCCCGGAGGCGCCTGCGGGCCTGTGCCCGATTTCAAAGAAGGCGTCCACCTCTTCCTGTGTCGTTTCTTCCCTTACTGTGCGCAACCGCATCCGATGTTCGAGATAGTTTTCCAGGGAGGCCCTGAATCTCTGCAGGGAGTACGGCTTGATGAGGTAATCAAAAGCTCCGAGTGTACGGGCCCTGGAGACCAGGTCCGTTTTTTTCCCTGCGGAGACAAGGATAACATCTGACGTGTTGCCACGGGATCTCAGTCTTTTGAGAGCATCCAGGCCGGAGAGGCGGGGCATGAAAATGTCCATGACGATGAGGTCGGCGGTATCCTTTTGAAAGAATTCGAGAAGCTCATACCCGTCGCTGACTGTCCCTGCGACGGAAAACCCGGATACCTGGCGGACAGCCTGCACGTGGAGACTGCACACCATAGGATCGTCCTCTGCGATAAGAACCCGCACGGGAAGTTGTATATCCATTCCGATCCTCCCCTTTCGCTGATATTATATTCCCTCGGCACGCAACCGTAAACAATATGGACAAAATGATCTGAATGCCCAATACTCTTGGCCTTTTCCATTAAAAGGTCGAAAATACAACTACAAAAAATGATCACTTCGTTCGGTTGATGAACTTCCCCACGCACGGGTCCCGCAGCGCGAATGGTCCGCCCCAGGCCTTCGTATTTTGCGGGACCTCCTTATTTTGGCTTCCCTTTTCAGGTATTGACAATCCTCCTGCCCGGAGGCAATATGAAAACTGACCAAAGGAGGAAGATAAAGAATGTTTTTTGCCCATTCCGTTGCCCCCTTCATTCTCTACGGCTGTTCCGCGGCCCTTGTTCTGCTCGGATTCAGAAGGATCAGGCTGGGGAGTACCCTCAAGGGCTTTCTTGATATTGTCGGAGCGGGGGCCATAGCCATCATGGGCTGGACCCTGGGAAATCCCTGACGCCTTCATCACCGTGAATTCCGGGGAAAGTCCGGAGCCCTTCCACAGGGTGCCGGACCTCAAACAGACTCCCGTTTCAGCATTTCTGCCGTTTTTTTCCCCTCTGTTTGTGGTACACTTTCTCAGTTTTAACGCTGTCTATTCTGCACACTATCCAGGGAGGAATATTTTATGAAAGCATTTCGTACTCTGAGTTCAGCGCTGCTCATTCTGCTTCTTTTCGTCTTTGCTGCCGGGGCTGACACGACCACCTCTGCGGATTCCGCCACGGAGCCCAAAACTGTTGCTGCTGACCAGGCCAAGCCTGCAAACCCTGCTCCGGAGACCAAGGCCGTCACTCCCGAAGTGAAGGAGCCCATGGATCCCGAAACTGTTCTGGCCCGGGTCGGGAATGAAGAAATCAGGTTCAAGAACGTGAAGGAGATACTGGGCAGGCTTGACCCCCAGAGGGCTGCCATGTACGACAACGAGATGGGGCACCGTGCCATTCTCGAGGAAATGGTCAACATGGAGCTTTTCCTTCTTCTCGGCAGGGAGCTCGAAGTGGAGAAGGACCCCGGATTCGTCGAAATGCTTGAAAGCGTGAAGGAGGATATCATCCGCAAGTTTGCCGTCGACAGGGTGATGAAAGATGTAAAGGTCACCCCCGAAGAGATCGCGGAATACTATGAAAAGAACAGGGAACAGTTCACCGTGCCCGAGAGCGTGAGAGCTTCCCACATTCTCGTGAGCGGGGACGTGGAAATGCAGAAGGTCATGGAAGACCTGAAAGCCGGAATGTCTTTCGAAGATGCGGCGAAGAAGTATTCCACCTGCCAGTCGAACGAACAGGGCGGAGACCTTGGATACTTCTCAAAAGGGGATATGGTGAAGGAATTCAATGATGCCGTGTTCGCCCTTAAAGTTGGCGAGGTTACCAGTTCGCCGGTGAAAACCAAGTTTGGCCTTCACCTGATCAAGCTTGTTGATAAGAAAGAAGCTTCTGTCCGTCCCCTTGACGAGGTGAAGGAAGGAATTGCCGAGGCCCTTCAGAATGACAGAAAGGCTAAAATCTACCAGGACGAGCTCTCAAGGCTGAGAGGGAAGTACAAGGTCGAAATCGTCGGGGAAAAGAAAGAGGAAGTGAAGGAGGAAAAGACCGGCAAGTAGCTTTCTTCCTGCTTTCTTGAAAGGATCCCATACGGGGAAGGCCCTCTTCGGGCTTTCCCCGTTTTTTGTGAATGTTTTCAGGAAAGAGGGCCATAAAAACAGAACTGGTTTTTTCCCTGGTCCTTCGCTATATACATAGCCACGTCGGCGTGTTTCATCAGGTCCTGGACCGTGGTGCCGTCGTCAGGGGAAATGCTGATGCCGATGCTGGCCGTCACCGAAATTTCCTTTCCGGCGAGGAGTGCATTTTTCGCCACCCGCCTGAGTATCCGGGCAGCCAGTTCTCCTAACCCTTCTCTCGATGGCGGCCGGGGGACAACAATGGTGAACTCGTCACCACCCATGCGGGCGACGGTATCTCCTTCGCTCACCTCGAGGGTAAGCCTTCGCGCTATTTTCTGGAGCAGTCTGTCCCCCACGTCGTGGCCGAGGGTGTCGTTAACCCCCTTGAAACCGTCCAGGTCCATGAAAAGGACTGCTACAGGCTCATCTCTCCGGAGGGCTTCCTGGAGCCGGGCAGAGAAGAGGTCCCTGCTGGCGAGCCCTGTCAGGGCATCGTGATTGGCCCTGTATCGGACTTCTGCCTCCATGCGTCTCCGTTCCTCTATTTCCTTCCTGAGTTCTACGTTCGCCTTTCCCAGTTCCCTGGTCCGGATCTCCACCTCCCGTTCCAGGTTGTCACGGTAGATGGAGAGTTCTTCCCTGGATTTTTCAAGGTGGAAAACTTTTTCCTGGAGGCTCATGTTCAGCTCATCGATTCTTCCCCTGAGGAGAAGGTTGTCGGCCAGACCGCCCGCAGTGGTCAGGACGATTGAGAGAAAATCGGGAAAGGAAGGTTCGTAGTTTTCATCCCCGCTGTTCTTCTCGATGACGGCGAGGAACAGGCCCAGAACTTTCGACGGAGATGACAGGGAATGGAGAAAAATCTTATTTTCCCCGTCCGAAGCGGAAGCGATGATGGGCTTTTTTCTCCTGAGAGTCCAGGCAACTGTTCTGTCTTCGATGAGGGGAAGCAGTTCTCTCTCCAGGACACTTTCCTCGCCGGGAGGGTCGGTGAAGGCTGGATAGAGGGCGGCATCCTCTTCTCCTGCCAGGAAAAAACCGAGCGGTCCGAACCGCTCCATGGTACGGAGTTTCGAGGCCGTCTCCCTGAAGACTTCCTGGAGCGAAGCGAGTCCCGTGAGGGAGGCGGTGAAGGCGTTGAGATCGAGAGCTGTCTCGAAGGCCTGGAGCGCTGCCTTTCTTTCCATGGAAAGAAAGGAAACCCGTTCTTCAAGAAACATGATTGTTCTGTCCATTTCCGTTTCCATTTCGCTCCACACCCCTTTGGGGTTGATCATCTTCGGCATTTTTGCAGATATTCCCATTATACGATGGAGAAGCCCTTTCCGTACCCGGACCCTTTTTCTTTTTTCGCTCTATGGTAGGATAATATGGATGTTTTGCAAGGAGGTTTTTTTCATGAAGAAAACATATTTTCCGGGACGAATTCAATGGACCCTGTAGGTCTCTTTCTCATCTTCTGTGCCAGAATAGTGGATGTAAGCTGCGGTACGGTCCGCATCCTGTTCCTGGTGAGGGGGAAAAGAGCACTTGCGGCAGCAATAGGATTCATGGAAGTGATGGTCTATCTGACCGCCCTCGGGCACATCCTGGGGGGCGGAAGGGAGATGAACCTGCTCCAGATGGTGGTCTACTGTTCAGGGTTTTCGGCCGGGAACTTCATCGGATCCCTTGTGGAGGAGCGTCTGCTGAATGCATTTGTTCTTCTGGAACTGATAATGGACAGAACTCCTGAAACGGCTGAAATGATCGAAAACATCCGGAAGGACGGGTACGGTGCCACGGTGCTCTACGGACGCGGCCGGGACGGTGTGAGAACCATCATCAAGGTCATCTGCAGGAGAAGCGATATCCCTGTCATAACGGCCCACACCCACAACAGGGGATTCATCTGCATCACCGATGTCAAAGGCTGCTCAGGCGGTTATTTCCGTCTGCAGCGAAAGTGAAAATCATGGAGTATCTTTCTTGGGAAGGAAGGGGTAACCCCCGATGAGCGATAATTTCGAAAAGCCCCTGGGAAACGGCGGAACCGATAAAATAGATTTCCTGATCCAGAAGACGATTCGCATGGAGAAAGACGCCGCCCGCTGGAAACGGGAGGAGGCGGCCCTTCGTGATATGGAGCGCCGTTACCTCGCCCTCTCGGAAAACCCGCTCTTTGTCCTGATGATCATTTCGGGAGGAAGGGTTCATTATCTGAACGGAAGAGGGGAATCCTTCTTCGGCTTTCCTCTCAGGGAGCACCCGAGGTTCCTCCTGGCGGACTACGTGGCGCCTGGACACTGCGGCGAAGTGGACAGCCTCCTGGAGCAGGGCGGTGAAACGGAACTCTGGGAGAGGCGGTCTGTCTTCCCCGTGGTCACCGCGGAAGGGCTGGAAAAGTGGCTGGACATGGCTGTAACACCCGTAGAATATCGGGGAGAACCTTCTCTCCTTGTCGTAGGGTGCGAGATCCCCGCACCCGGGCAACAGGATGCCGCCGAAGAAGCGAAGGCGGCGGAGAGTCTGCCATGTACTCCGGATAACCTTCTGGCAGCGGTGACAGACAGGGATTGCGTTCTTCTTTCAATGACTGAGGGGTTCCGCAAAGAGGCTGCGTCCATGTGGCAGGAGGCCCCGGAAGTGGGGCGCCAAATGCTCGACCTGCTTCCCGAAGGAGACAGGGGGCTTCCATTCCGATTGGCCGCTGAAAAAGCTATTGCCGGTGAAATGGCCGAAATTGGCCAGGAAGCGGGAGAAAAGTTTTTTTCCATCTCCTTTGCCCCGGTATTTTCCCATGAGGGGCAGATAACGGGTATTTCGCTGGTGCTTTGCGAAAAGACTGAGCAGCGGGCTGCCGAGAGAAAAGTCCGCACGGAAGAGCAGAAGTTTCGCAGACTGTTTTCACTGGTATCGGATCTCGGAGTCATCGTCAGCAGGGATGACGGGCGGATTATCGAATGCAACCCGGCTTTTCTGGAAAGAGCGGGATTGCCGGAGGAAAAGCCCGAGGGAAAGACCCTTGAAGACATGGGATTCCTTCCTTTCAGCGGAATGAAAAACGCTCTCTTTTCCGGCATCGGAGAGAATGGTGCTGTCCGGGGGATGGAGCAGGTCCTGATGCTTCCCTCCGGCGAGGCAGTTCCTGTCCTGTTGTCTGCCATCCCGCTGGAGCGGGACGGCAGGCAAGTCCTTCTTCTTTCACTGAGGGAAAGGATCCTGCCTGCAATTTCCGGACAGCCGGATGAGACCGTCTCCCCGGAAACGGACGGAGGCACCGACGAACTTCTCGGGATACCGGACAGGGAAGGATTCGGGGAAATCCTCTCCGCCGAGACGGACCGGGCCGGGCGGCACAGGGGAAGCCTTTCCCTCATCCTGATGGATATCGACGGTTTCCGGGGACTGACAGACGATTCGGGGGAAGAGGCGGGAGAACAGCTCCTCAGGGATTTTTGCGCTGTGGTGAAAAGCCGTATCCATCCCACAGATTTCCTGGCCCGAATGGGCGGCGGAGAGTTTGCCGTCCTGACACCCATGAGCGGCTATCTCGCCCACCAGATGGCAGACAAGATTCGCGACATGGTCTGCCATTCCCATTTTATTCCCGGGCGGGCCGTTTTCTGCAGCATCGGAGTGTGCGAGTTCCGGAGGGAAATGTCCCGGGAGGAGTTTCTGAAGCGGGCAGGAATTGCCCTGCGTGAAGCGAAACGAGCCGGCGGAAACCGCGCGGTCCTCGCTCCGTCCGTTCTCTGAGGTTTCCGCCATGGGAAAAGTGCAGGTCATCGTCGAGGGAATGACGGCAAGCGGGAAGTCCACCATCGTGAACCTGCTGTCCGAGCGTCTCGGTTTGCAGGTGATGCCTGAAGAATTCCGTGACCAGTATGATCTTCTCCGCAGGTTTCATCACGAACGGCGGTGGGCCTTTCCAATGCAGCTGAACTTTCTCGTCACCAGGTTTGCCCAGTATCTTTGCGCCTCCGAGTCGGATAGCTACATCATGGACCGGAGTGTGTTCGGGGACAAGATATACGCTTCACTGTACTACCGGCTGGGATACTTCCGGGACAGCCAGTTCGGGACGTATCTCATGCTCTATGATTCACTGCTCAAACACCTGGCCATGCCCCGGCTCATGATTGTGCTCTCCTGCCCCTTCGGGGAGATCATGCGGCGGATTCGTGCCAGGGGGAGGGAGGATGAGCTCGCCGCAGGGGAATCCTACTGGAAGTCCCTTTATGACGCCTATTCCTCCTTCATGGAGTTTGTCCGGTCGGAAACCGGGCTCTCAAACGGGAGCCTCATGACCCTCGACCTCTCGGACCCGGCATTCATCGCCACGCCGTCGAAGGTCGAAAATTTCGTCGAGGATGTGAGAATCCGGCTGGAAATGGGAGAACCACCCCCTGCCGGGGAAAGATATGCAGAGGAGTGAAGAGCGTCCGTGGCACTGAAAATCTGCGAGCATTGCGCGAAGGCGTACCTTGACGGCGGAGATGAAGAGAAAACTCCGCTTTGCCCTGACTGCGCCGAATACCTCGAAGATCTCTACCGGCAGGCCTGGACCTGGCTCCGGGATCATTCTTCCGAGGACGGCAGGCCCAGGAGAATAACCTCCGCCCGGTTGGCCGGGGAGCTCGGGGTGGACGTGAAAAGCATCGAAGTCCTGGTGAAAATGGACCGCATACAGACCTCCGCTTCAACAGCGAAGAAGGACCCCGGGAAGGACCTGGAGTCCCTCAAAGCGCTGAGACGGGGGCTGCCGGGCGGCCGGGAGCGGAGAGGACACCGCCGTTAACGGCGGGATCACTCGCTGACCACAGACAGGAGGGAACTGCGCGTTTGCGTTGCGCGGAAAATGAATGATATATGACGCCATAATCATCGGGTCCGGCCCTGCCGGAATTTTCGCCGCCATGGAGCTTGTGCGGCACGGAAAGAAAGTCCTGATAGTTGACAAGGGACGGGTGATCCGTGAGCGGAAGTGTCCCATCGTGGAAGGAAAGAGCGAAACCTGCCTCAACTGCGAGTCCTGCAGCATCGTTTCAGGGTGGGGAGGCGCCGGGTCTGCTTCTGACGGAAAACTGACCCTGACCACTGGATTTGGAGGCAACCTTGAGGAAAACATCGGCGAGGATGCTCTCTTCGACCTGATTTCATACGTGGACAAGGTTTTTGTTGACTATGGAGCCGACAACCATTGTTACGAGCCCACGGGGCCCATCGTCAAGGATACGATCCGGAAGGCCTCCAGCGTCGGGCTCAAGATTCTCCCCGCCCGCATACGGCACATTGGTACCGATGCATCCCGGGAAGTGCTCAACAATATGTACGAGGATCTGCGGCAGAAGTGCGACATCCTCATGAACACCTTCGTGGAGGACATCATCGTCGAAAACGGCCGGGCCACTGGCATCCGCCTGGCAGACGGAACCGAGCGGAGGGGGGAGTACGTCATCGCCGCCCCGGGAAGGGAAGGGGCGTCGTGGCTCGCGGGGCTCGTGGAGAGGCTCAATATCCCCATAGCGTCCATGCCCGTGGACATAGGAGTCCGTGTCGAGGTACCCGACAGCGTGTGTGAGGATCTGACGCAGCATTTCTACGAAGTGAAGTGCCTCTACAACACACCCACCTTCGATGATCGGTGCCGCACCTTCTGCATGAACCCGTCGGGGTTCGTGGTGTATGAATACAACAAGTCTCACGACCTGGTGACGGTGAACGGGCACAGTCTGAAAAATGTGAAGTCGAGGAACACGAACTTTGCAATTCTTGTGACGAAAAACTTCACACAGCCCTTCAATGACCCCATAGGATATGCCACCCACATTGCAAAGCTTGCGAACATGCTTGCCGGCGGAGGTATCCTCCTTCAGCGTCTGGGAGACCTGCGTGACGGCAGGCGGTCCACCCAGTCAAGGATTGACAGGGGAATGATCACCCCGACGGCGAACGCTCAGCCGGGAGACCTGAGCCTCGTCCTTCCCCACAGATATCTCACCGACATCGTAGAATTTCTTGACGCACTGAATTCCATCATGCCCGGCGTAAACCAGAACGACACCCTGCTCTATGGGGTGGAGATCAAGCTCTATTCCCTGAGGCTTGAACTGCGGAAAAATCTTCAGGTTCCCGTCATAGAGAGGCTCTTCATGGCGGGAGACGGTGCCGGGGTGAGTCGGGGAATCATCCAGGCCGCAGCCAGCGGCGTGGTGGCTGCCCGGGCTATTCTCGGCTGACGGGGTGGAGATGACGGAAGATGAAGAAAGGTCTGTGTGCGGCAGCACTGCTCTTCGTGCTGCTGTTTGCGGGGCGGCTGTGCGGCGCCCCGACGGTGGAAAGGCTCACAAAGGCCCTTCCCCGGTTCGAAGGCTGGAAGATGGAAACTCCCTTCGCCATGCCGGAGGATGGTTTCGTCACGGTAGGGGCCGATTATTACCAGGGAGACCGTTTTTTTCAGTTCATGGTGATTTCCGGTCCTGAAGCTCCATCCGCCGGTCCCCTTCCGGAAGAGCTGGAGCAGGACAGGGCGGCGGGCAGGGCCGAAACGGAGGAGGCGGTGTTTTCCTTCCTGACCCTTGGAGGATTTCCCGCCGTGAAGGTGGAACTGAAGGACGAAAGCGGCGCTACCGTCTGGATTGACCTGGACGGAAAGGGATGGCTCCTTCTTGGGGGAGACGGGATGACGGGGCAGGAAATAGAAAGCCTTCTCGGCAGGGTGAACCTGAAGGGGTTCGCCGGATTGGTACGGTAAATATGCGAATAAAGACAAAGGCAGACGATTTTTATGTAGAGGAAGTGCTTCACTTCGCCCCGGCGAAAAAGGAAATGCCTTTCCGGCTGTACCTGCTGGAGAAGGAGGGGTGGAACACCTCCGATGCCATCCGGGAGGCTGCCGTCCGGAAGAAGGTACCCCTCGGCGAAATACGGTCGCTCGGAAAGAAGGACCGGCACGCCCGGACAGTACAGTTTCTTTCCGTTCCGGAGGAGTACGATCTTGCCTGCGAGGGCGAGGGATATTCCGTACGGAGCGCCGGGTTCAGCTCGAAGCAGCTTGAACCGGCCGTTCTGAAGGGCAACCGGTTTTCCCTCGTCCTCCGGGACATGGAGATCCGGGAAGCCGAGAGGACGGAAAAACGGCTGGAGGGGATTACCCGGCGGGGATTCGCCAACTATTTCGATGACCAGCGGTTCGGCAACGTGGGGAGCAAGGGCGAGTTTTTCGGTGAAATGCTGGTGAAGCGGCGGTTTGACCCTGCTCTCAGGAAGTATTTCTCCTTTTGCCACCCCGAGGCACCTGTTTACCTGAAAAAACGGAAAGCCCTGCTTGCCGAGAAATGGGGGCAATGGGGCGAGATGGAGCCCCTCTGCACGGAGCCCCGGCTGAAAAAAATGCTCTCAATCCTGAAGAAGCGGGGCAGGGACGGTGTTCTTGCCTGTTTCAGGCTGATTCCGCCCGAGGAAATGGGGATGTACTTCTCGGCCTATTCGAGCTTTCTCTGGAACGAAACCCTTTCACGATTCCTTCAGGGAGAGGATGGTGAGCTTTTCTCCGTGGAGCTCCGGACTGGGCAGGTATTTCAGTATACCGATCTTCCGGAGGGGCTGCTGGAGAGACTCTCCGGCGAACCGCTGCCTACGGTGGGTCCGGACATGCCTCCCCTTCCTCCGGATATGGACGGCGTTTTCTCCCGGCTCCTGGCGGAGCGGGGAGTCCGGCTGTCGAAATTTCGTCTGAAAGAGATTTCCCAGGCCTATTTCGCTTCTTTTCCGAGACAGTGCGCCGTGCTGCCGGAGGACATGGAATGGAAAAGGGAAGAGGATGACCTCTTCCCTGGAAAAGTCGCTCTTCGGCTCCGGTTTTTCCTGCCGAGGGGGAGCTATGCCACCATGCTGCTGAAGTCGGCAGGGAGGGTTCAGGACCCCCGGACGTAGCGGAGAAGAATGCCTTCGAAGGGCTTGGGGGCTGTTCGCGTGGCGATCCTGAGTTTCTGGTCGTCCAGGGAAAGCACGGCGAGGGTTACGGGGAAGGGAAAATCCCGAATGTCCACCACGGGCTGAATGTCCCGTATGGCCTGCCTGACGGCGTCGGTCTGCTCATCGTGGTTGATCTTCAGGTTCACGTTTTTCAGCCAGAGTTCCTTCCCCTGGCGAATCTCAAGCCCCGTCTGAACCTCCGCGAGGAGAGTGAGGCCGGGGTTTTTCACGTGGAAGTATCCCCTGGCGCCGATAATACCCGGTTTGAGGTCGACGGAGACCTTGTTCCATTCATCTCCCGCATAGGTGCTCAGGGCGGCGTTGATGTCCTTTTCGAGGATGACCGCCTCGAGGTTGCTCCGGAGCGCGCTCTTCACCACGATGGGGTCCTTCGCCTTCGGGTCCCACCTGGACGGGGCGTTCAACTCCACGAAGGATGCCTCGAGTGCCAGCTTTTCCACCCGGAACCCGCCAATGGAGGCACCTTTGACGAGGAAATGGATATTGCGTACGTTCCCCTGGTCGTCCGGCTCTTCGTCCATGCGGAGTTCCAGCACTTCCGGGTTCGTGAGGGAGACGAGAAGGGAAAGAAGCCGTTCTCCGTTCGTTTTGGGGGTGAAGCTGCCCTTGAATTCCCTTTTCGGGGAGGCGGCGCAGGAAGTGCACAGAATAAGAAGGCAGAGCATTGCAATCAGTAGTTTACGCACGATATTCCCTCCTGAAAGTTGTGGTGTGCCTCATTATATCACTGCCGGAAAAGGAAGAACGTCAGCTTTCTCCACGGCCGATGGAATAATAAACGAAGCCCTGCCGTTTCATCTCTGCGGGAGAGTATTGGTTCCGGCCGTCGAAGACCAGGGGAGAGAGAAGAAGCGAACGGATCTTTTTGAAGTCAGGCTGCTTGTAGATGTCCCATTCGGTGACCAGGACAAGGGCGTCAGCTCCGTTGACTGCATCGTACTGGTTGTTCACATAGAGAACTCCCTGAAGCTCTCCAAGTGCTTCCCTGGTTTCGTCAATGGCTTTCGGGTCATGTGCCTGCACCCTGGCACCGGCAGCTGCAAGGTCTGCGATGAGGGCCTGGGCGGGCGCCTCCCGGACGTCCGAAGTTTTTGGCTTGAAGGAGAGCCCCCAAATGCCTATTGTTTTGCCCTTGAGGCACCCGAAGTGGCGGAGGAGCTTGCCGAAGAGAACGTGCTTCTGTCGCTCGTTGACATCTTCCACGGCCTGGAGAATCTGCATTTCCAGCCCCTCCTTCCGGGCGAATTCCTTCAGGGCGCGAACGTCCTTCGGGAAGCACGATCCTCCGAAGCCGCACCCGGCGTTGAGAAAGGCGTAGCCGATGCGGGCATCGGACCCCATGCCCATCCTGACCTTCTCCACGTCGGCACCCAGCCGCTCGCACACCGCGGAGATCTCGTTCATGAAGGATATCCTGGTTGCGAGCATGGCGTTGGCGGCGTACTTTGTCATTTCCGAGGACCGTATGTCCATGAAAATGACCTTTTCAGGGGGGAGGAAGCTGTAGAGCTCCTTCATGATTTCAGAGGCCCTGTCGCAGTCCACGCCCACCACCACCCTGTCCGGTTCAAGGAAGTCTCTCACGGCGGCGCCCTCCCGAAGGAATTCCGGGTTCGAGGCCACGTCGAAGGGGATGGTTTCTCCCCGCTTCCCGAGCTCGGCCGCCACGGTCTGCCGGACGAAATCACAGGTGCTCACCGGGACGGTGGACTTGACTACCACGAGCTTGTAGTCCTTCATGGTGCGCCCGACAGTTTCCGCGACGGACCTGACGGCCGAAAGGTCTGCGCTTCCGTCATCGAGAGATGGAGTCCCCACAGTGATGAAGCACATGAGTGCATCGTCGAGGGCGGAGGGAAGATCTGTGGAAAAGGAGAGTCTTCCTGCTTCGAGGTTGTTCCGTATGATCTCTTCAAGGCCAGGTTCGTAAAAAGGGACAGTTCCCCTTGAAAGGGCTTCTATCTTCCGGACGTTGGTGTCGACGCAGACTACGTCGTTGCCGAATTTCGCCAGGCAGACACCGGTCACAAGTCCGACGTACCCGGTGCCGACAACTGTGAGTTTCATTCTTTTTCCTCCCGGGCGCATTTTTGGACGGCGACTGTTCCTGATCTTCCAGGAAGTTCGCCGGGGACCACGTCGCACACGTGGATGAGGGGTTTCCGGATGGAGATGTCGAAGGCGACGTCGTAGAGTGTTCGGAAGGAGACCCCTCTCCCGGCGCAGCCGTCGAGGAATTTTTCAAAGAGGGCACTCTGGGACCGCCCCTCCATTTCGGCGTGGATGGTATGGACGTTGAGGCCGGGCTGGAGCTGGTCAAGATAGAAGTCGACGATCCCGTCCCCGGGAATGTCTTCACGACCGTAGACTTCGTCCAGGGTGGGCAGGGTGGTGGGAATCTGCAGGGTCTTGAAGGTTTTCCCTCCCATGCGGGGCTTGAAGGCGTAGCCTGAACCCCGGATATCGCTGCAGTAGTCGAAGCCCAGTTCGTCCTGGACCGCCAGGCTTTCCGCGGTGACCTGCCACCCCGGGGCGGCGCAGCTCTTGGGTTTTTGGGAGGCGTAGAGCTCGAAGAGATCCATGGCCTTCCGGAAGTCCTCCCGGATCTGTTCCCCGGTCAGGCGGGGAAGCCTGTCCTGCCACTTTACGTGGTCCCAGCAGTGAATGCCGCAGTCGTGCCCTTCCTCCACCGCCCGGATGAAGACTCCCGGTTCGGGCTGGACGATGAGGGGGGCCGGAAGGAGGGTGCCGTAGAGAAGGGTGCGGAATCCGTAGGTGGACGGTGCCTTTGTCCGGAGCATCTTCTTGAGGAACCCTTTCCGGAATATGCGCCGGATTGCCTTGCCGGAGTTGTCCGGCCCGAAGGAAAAGAAAAAGGACGCCTTGATTTTCCGGGTTCTTAATATCTCGAGCAGCCTCGGGACGCCTTCCCGGTACCCTTTGAGGGTGTCCACGTCCGTCTTGAGAACGAGAATGGTTTCCGCCACGGAATATCCCTCCTATCCTTCGACGTAGCTGAGGATGGTCTTCTCTACGGCCTCCCGGAGTGGGATTTTGGGTGACCAGCCCAGCGCCCTGCCGATGGCCTCTATGGAGGGAATCCTGTTCTGCATGTCGTCATAGCCGTTTCCGTAATACTGTTCCGCCGGCATGACGGTGATCTGTGCGTTTTCAGCGGCTTCCCGGAAGGGGGGGATTCCCTTCATGATGTCGATGACCAGGTGGGCCAGTTCCTTTATGGATGCGTTGTTGCCCGGGTTGCCGATATTGAAGATTTTTCCGTTGCTGGCCTCTTCGTTGGCGAGGATGGCCAGGAGAGCGTCAATGCCGTCTGAGACATAGGTGAAGCTCCGGTGCTGCTCCCCGCCGTTGACGAGAGTGATGGGGCGTCCGGAAAGAATGTCGAAGACCATCTGCGTGATGGAGCGGGCGGTCCGTTCTTCTGCGTCTCGAAAGGTGTCGAGCCTGGGGCCGATCCAGTTGAAGGGGCGGAAGAGGGTGTAGCGGAGTCCCCTTTCCTGGCCGTAGGCGGCGATGACCCTGTCCATCATCTGCTTGCCGCAGCTGTAGATCCAGCGCATCTTGCAGATGGGGCCAACGATGAGGGGGCTTTCGTCTTCACTGAGGACCGTGTCGCTGCTCATGCCGTAGACCTCCGACGTGGAGGGGAAGATGACCCGTTTTTTTGCGTCCACGCACATGCGGACGATCTTCAGGTTCTGCTCGAAATCAAGCTCGAATGTCCAGAGGGGTTTGCTGAGGTAGTAGGCAGGCTTGGCGATTCCTGCGAGAGGCAGGACCGCGTCGCTTTCAGCGATGGCCTTTTTCATCCATTCGTCTGCATTGAAAATGTCGCCCTGGGTGAAGGAGAAGTTCGGGTTCTCCTCGTAGATTTCGAGATTCATGCCGGAAAGGTCAAATGCGTTCACCTTCCAGCCAGTCTTGTGCAGGATTCCCTCGATGAGGTGGGATCCTATGAAACCGTTGCCCCCGAGAATCAGTATGTTCACTTATGAAACCTCCCAATGCTGTTCTTTCGTTCACTGAACGAAGGGCAGACTTCGCCCCGTGCAGTATATCACGTTCCTCCTCCCACTGGGTGCAGAGAGGCGGAATCCCCGGTCAATCCAGCATCGAGCCTTCTGTGAAGGCCTCTGCGGCGGCGCCGGCATCCTCCTCGGGTTCTCCCTCAACCTGGACTCGGAGCAGGCGGAGGCAGCCCCTTCCGGCTTTCACCCTCAGGGGTGACAGGGAGAGAATCGTGCCAGGGAGCGTTCCGTCATCCGGCCACTCCTCCGGCATGGCTTTCCAGACAAAGAGCTTCTTTCCTTCCCTGAAGGCAAAGGCTCCGGGAAAGGGATGGGTCACGGCCCGGACAAGGTTGTATATCTCAGGAGCGCCCCGGCTCCAGTCGATTTTCCCGTCGGCAGGAGTCCGTCGTCCGAAGAGGGTGGCTTCCGCCTCGTTCTGGGGGATGCGGGGTGCCGTTCCGGCGGCGATGGCGTCAAGATTCCTGGCGATCAGGAGCCTGGCGGCTTCGGCGATTTTCTTCCCTACGTCGAAGGCGGTGTCCTCAAAGAGAATGGGCACCCGCTCCCGGTCCACCATGTCCCCGGCATCGGCGCGCCGTACCATCCGGTGAAGGGTGGCTCCCGTCTCTGCCTCTCCCCTCAGGACTGCCCAGTTGATGCAGGCCCTTCCCCTGTACTTGGGCAGAAGGGAGCCGTGCATGTTGAAGGCTCCAAGGGGCGGGATCTTCAGGAACCGCTCGGGAATCATGGACCTGTAGTAAAAGGAGAAAATCACGTCGGGGTGAAGGGAGAGAAGCAGCCCGTATTCGGCGTCTCCGAGGGACGTGGGGGTATGGACAGGGACGCCCGCCTCCCGGCCCAGCTTCGCCACGGAGGGGAACCAGATCTCTTCGCCGGGGTCGTCCTCGTAGGTGAAGAGGGCCTCCACCTTTACGCCCCTGCGGAGCAGCTCCTCCAGGCAGACGTACCCCACCTCGCTGTAGGCGAAGACCGCCGCCCGGAGATCAGTCATGGTCCCATTCCCGCCGGATGACGTACCGTGGCCGCTTGCGCACTTCGGAGTAGATCCGGCCGATGTATTCGCCGATGATGCCCACGCAGGACATGGTGATGCCCATGAGGAAGAAGTTGATGTTCAGCAGGGTGAAGACTCCTTCCGCCTCGGGGCCCACGATGAGGCGGCGCAGCAGCAGAAAAAGGACGAAGAGAAAGCTCAGGACCGAAACGGCCATGCCGATCATGGTCACCGCCTGGAGGGGAAAGAGGGAAAATCCGGTCATGAGGTCGAAGTTAAGGCGGATGAGCCGGAAAAAACTGTACTTCGACGTGCCGTGCTCCCGTTCGGTGTGGGCTACGGGTATCTCCACGGGATTTACGGCGAATTTCTGGGCCAGGGCAGGGATGAAGGTGGTGCTCTCGCAGCTCTGGTTGATGATGTTGACGATGTCCCGCCTGTAGCCTCTGAGCATGCAGCCGTAATCGTTCAGGTGCAGGCCGGTGATCCTGTTGGTGATGGAGTTGACGATCCGTGACGCCATTTTGCGGAATTTGGGGTCCTGCCTGTTCTGCCTGACCGTCCCCACCACGTCGTGCCCTTCGTCGATCTTCGCCACGATCCGGGGGATTTCCTCCGGGGGGTTCTGAAGGTCGGCGTCGAGGGTGATGATGATCTCCCCCCGGGAGTGGTCGAACCCGGCCATGATGGCCATGTGCTGGCCGAAATTGCCGTTGAAGTCGATGATGCGGACGGTGTTTTTATTCTCCTTGTAGAATTCATACAGGAGCTGGAGGGATCTGTCCCTGCTGCCGTCGTTCACGAAGATGATCTCGTAGGGCCGGTTCATCCCCTCAAGGGCGGAACGAAGGCGGGGGAAAAGGTGGGGCAGGCATTCTTCCTCGTTGTACACAGGTATGACCACCGAAACGAGGCTTGGTTCAGGCATGACGGACATCTCCTTTTTCGGGGATCCTTCCCCGGGACGCAGAATGAAAAGAATCAGGCGGGCAGCCCCGCCGGCAGTTCACGAAAAAATGCCTTCCTACGGACGGTTGACGAGAACAATCCGCTTTTCCGTTGTGAGGGCGATGGAGGACAGGTGGGGATCAAGCAGGGCGGAAATTCTCTCCATGTGCCCGTCGTTGATTACAAGGATCACCCGTCTGTCTCCCTTCCAGAGCGCATTCAGCTGTTCGTCGCCGATGAACCAGAAGGGGTCCTCTTCCTGCTTCGCCCCGAATTGAAGCTCTCCGAGATAGTTCACGAGAACGATTCTCTGCTTCAGGTAAAACGGAAGCCCCTGGTCGTAGTTTCCGTACTGGGCTATCACGTCTCCCGGGCGGCGGAGCTCAGCTACGGCACCGGCCAGGTCCCTTGCGGAAATAAGGCCGTCATACAGCGTGAACACCCTCTTGAAGGAGAACATGGCAATGAAGGCGAGGAGGCAGAGCGAAGCGGCCAGGAGGCGGAATTTCCTCGTCCTGAAGAAATACCACCCTGCGGCCACGAAGGCCGAGAGGGCAAGGGCTACGGGAAGGGCGTAGGGCAGCAGCCTGCCTGCCGAAATCCGGCTGTTGAAGAAGGGATACACAAAGAGGGCCAGAATGAAGGGGAGAAGAAACGCGCTGTTCCACAGGAGGAAACGTTTCATCCCCCGGATGTCCTCTTCGGAGACAACCCGCAGCAGAACCCGTCCCATGAGAACAGCGAGGGGCGGAAACACGGGAATGATGTATGGTATGAGCTTGGAGCTTGAAAGGGAGAAGAAAAGAAAGATCACGGCGAACCAGAGGAACAGGAAGAGTTCATCCCGCTTTTCCCTGCCGAGGGAGAGGATGCGGGAAGGAAAAGCCGAACGGATCGCCCCGGGCAGAAGGCCTGTCCACGGGAAGAGTCCGAGAAGGAGGATGGGGATGAAGAACCAGGCCGGCTCGTACCGGCCGTGCATCGTTGTCGCGTACCTGAGGAAATGTTCCTGTATGAAAAAAAAGTAGAAGAAGTCCCCGTTCCGGATGCAGACGGCGATGAACCATGGGAGGGAAAGGACGGAGAACAGTATGATTCCGGGAAGGTACAGTGCCGAACGGACAATGTCCCACCTCCTGGTGATGACCATGTACCAGAAGATGATGCCTCCGGGCAGGACCACGCCGATCAGGCCCTTGGTGAGAAGGGCGAGGGCCGCCCCCGCATAGAAAAGCAGGTAGAATCGCCTGTTCTTTTCCAGTCCGAACCAGAATCCCGTCATGGAGACCGTAATGAAGAACGAAAGGGGCATGTCCGTAATGTTGATCTGGGAGACAGCGAAGTAGACGAGACTCGTGGTCAGTATGGCCGATGAGTAGAGGGCCGTCTCACGGCCGAACATGGATTGTGCGAGAAAGTAGGTTGAGAGAATGCCTCCGAGGGCAAGCAGGGCGGGCCAGAAGCGTCCGGAAAACTCGTTCTCTCCGAAAGCGGACTGGGCGGCGGCTGTCAGCCAGTAATGAAGCACCGGTTTTTCGAAGTATTTGATATAGTTAAGCCTTGGGGTTATAAAGTCCCCCGTTTCACGCATCTCCCGGGGAATTTCGGAGTACCGTCCCTCGTCCGGTTCGAGGAGGCCGTGGTTTCCGAGACCCCAGAAATAAAGTGAAAAGGACAGAAGAAGGAGCAGCAGGAGTTTCATGGCGGCGCCGGGGCGTGAGAAATTCATCGAACCATCCTTCCGGAGATAAAATCGGGCAGTGAATTTTTCAATTCTACATGATACTCTTCCCGATGTGGAAGAATTCTACACGATCTTCCTCCATTTTTGGAAGCGTCATGGAGTATAATCCATCAATGCATTAGGGAAAGGGAGGTACCTCCATGGACAGGCTTACTGTATTCCTTCTTGCGGGATCTGCCGTCTTCAACGCATCCGCGAACACGCTCATGAAGCTCGCCTTCGGCCACCAGAAGGACCTTCTCGACGGCGGGGCGGTGAACGCGGTGCTCCGGATCGTCTTTAATCCATGGGCTGTGGCCGGTGTGGGGTGTTTCGGCATTTCCTTCATCTTTCTCAGCGCTGCGCTGACGAGGACCGATCTCTCACTGGCGTATCCCTTCATGGCGGGACTGGTCTTCCTGCTGGTGCTGGCCGTATCCGTGATCTTTTTTTCGGAACAGGTCACCCTCTGGAGAATCGCGGGCATGGGGGCCATCCTGGCCGGAATCTGGCTCATTTCGGTAAAAGGCTGAACCTCAAGACAGAAAGCCGGGGAGAGGGAATCTCCCTCCCGTCCGGAACGAAAAACGGCACATACGAGGCAGTTAGGAGAAAGGAGAGTCCAGTTATCATGAACGCATTGTCAATCAAGGAAAAAGCTGCATCCCTTTCGGAAAAACTCACGGATCTGCGGCGGAAATTCCATGCCAATCCCGAACTCCCCTGGCAGGAAAAGGAAACCTCCCTCTTCGTGGAGGAATACCTCCGGAACCTGGGCCTCGAGAACATCAGGCGGGGCTTCGGCGGAACCGAATGCGGCGTCACGGCGGATCTCCGGGGTACGAAGCCGGGGCCGTGCGTCGCCCTGAGGGGTGATATGGACGCCCTTCCCCTTGAGGAGGAAAACGACCTTCCCTACCGCTCCACCCGTCCGGGCGTCATGCACGCCTGCGGCCACGATGCCCACACCGCAATACTCCTGGGCACGGCGGAGATTCTTTCCTCCATGAAGGACGAACTCTCCGGCACGGTCCGCTTTCTCTTCCAGCCCGCCGAGGAGGCCGGGTACAATTCCGGCGCACCGAAGATGATCGAGGAAGGCTCCCTTGACGGCGTTGACGCCGTGGGGGGACTCCATGTCTGGTCACTGCTCCCGGCGGGGAAACTCGGCTGCCGGGTGGGGCCCGTCATGGCCTCCGCCGACATCTGGGACCTCAAGATCCAGGGGAAGGGCGGCCACGGCGCCATGCCCCACAAGGCCGTGGACCCGACCGTGACGGCAGCGACGGTGATCTCGACTCTCCAGACTGTGGTGAGCAGGGAGATGGACCCCCAGGAGACGGTGGTGCTCAGCGTTGGAAAAATGGAAGCGGGAACGGCTGTCAACATCATCCCCGATACGGCGAGGGTGGCCGGGAACGTGCGGACCACCAGCCGGGACGTCCGGGCCCGGATGGAAGGCATCATGAAGAGAGTAGCCGACGGCATTTGCGCTGCCATGAGATGTACCGCCGAACTGACGTACACCCCTATTTACCCGGTCACGGTGAACGATCCGGAAGTGACGGCAGTGATGCGTTCCGCCGCCGCCGATATCCTGGGGGAGGAAAACATAGAGGAAGTGCCCGTGGCCATGGGCTCTGAGGACTTCAGCTACTACGGCGAAAAGGTCCCTGCAGCCTACGTTTTCCTGGGTATAGCGGATGAGGCGAAGGGAACCGACAACCAGCACCATAATCCGAAGTTCAATGTGAACGACGACGTGCTTCCGTCCGGAGCCGCCATCCTCGCAGCCTTTGCCGCACGGATGACAGGAACCCTCTAGAAAAGGGAAAACAAAGAGGCCCCGGGAACCATTGCCCGGGGCCTCTTCACTCGTTGTTTATTCCACTTCGAAGTCGATAACCTGGTCAGGATCAGTCCTGCCGCCCACGTATATCTCCGTTTTATATTCGCCCTTCGGCCAGAGGTTTTTTCCGTTGGTCAGGTTGCTGTACACGTAGACATCCGGTCCATGGTTTCCATTGGTCATCTCAAAATCGGCGATGTGCTGGTTTTCCGTTACGTATATCCAGGAAAAACGGATTTTCGTGTTCGGCGGAGCGGATTCAAGTTCAGCCACGGCGAAAAAGGCCGGTGATTCCGGCGTATAGGCAAGGAGCCGGTCCAGGGGCTTGCCGTCCTGCATGGCAGACGTCATGCGCCCGTTGGAAACTTTTGCCCTTTCTTCCGCTGCTCCCGCGTGATCATCAGAAGAAAGGATTATGGCGGACGGTGTTTCTGCCCGCGCGGGCGACAGAAAAAAGAGCAGCGCGAAAACTGGTGCGAAAAGAAGGAATCTTTTTCCTCTCATATCTGAGCCCTCCTGTCAGAAAAATCCCTCCCGGGTCTTCCCTGGAGGGATTTTATCATTTCAGGCCGGATTAATACACATAAAAAAACACACGATGGGGCGGTGCTCACGGATCAGAAGGAGGCGACGAGTTTTGCGTTCTGGACTTTGACAAGGTTGCGGGAGATTCTGTCCCAGTAGACTGAAGGGGGACCTCCGTAGTAGCGCCCCAGCGCCGCTTTCGTGTCGCCGTAGGCTTTGAGGTACCTCGAGAGCAGAAGGCTCCCTGCGGCAATTCCCATCTCGGGATCATGAAGGTCTTCCTCCTTCAGGATGCCGTTCGCCTGAAGGAGTCCCGCATGGACCTTCCACATGACCTGCATTACCCCTGCCGCCCCTGCAGGGCTCCGGGCTTCGGGACGGAAGTGGCTTTCCGTGTTTGCCACCGCCACGATCAGGTCGAGGGGAACGTTGTATTTCAGGGAATACTTCCAGAATGCGTTGGCCTGAATCAGTGAGGATTCGCGGCTCACCTCGGGATTCTGCGACCTGATGAACTGTGACAGGGACCGAATGTTTTCTGAAGCGGCAGAAAGTGACCCCAGGGCCGCTCTTTTTGCCTCGAGGGGAGCCGATGCTGCCGATGCGGCGGAAGAGGCGAGTCCCGAAACGGCTCCCTGAACGAGAGCCACAGTATCGGGGTCTCCGGACCATCGCCTTGTCACCTGGCGGTTTCCCGCCGGGAAAAAAGGACTGCCGTACTGTCCTCTCGCAGCCGTCACGAGAAACCCCGCTGCGGAGAGAACCAGAAGGACGGTCATGCTTTTTCGAACAAGCTGTTTCATGGTGTTCCCTCCTCTGTCAGGAGAAACATAGTCCTTCCTCAGAAACTCATCGTCGGGGAAGGGTTTTTGATTATAACTCACAGAGGGAATCTGGCAATTTTTGTTCTGAAAAGTTAACCCTCTATGTGATGGAGTTCATCATAGGAAAGAATGTCTGAACAATGGGGGCAAGATTGTGTACGAAAAATGGATTAACGGTGTTTTTTTATCATTTCACGAGCTATTCCTGAACTTGATTTAGCTTTGAATGCAATGAAATAAAAAAACAAAAAAGATGATTTGCCATTTTTGTATTGTAAAATTCAGGATGAATCTTTAGAATAGGGAACCGGATTGCTTTTATCCCGATTTTTATGGAGGGGTCGCTGTGTCTGGAAACGGAAGGAAAAGAAAGGCCTTTACACTTGTGGAGCTGCTCATCGTGATTATCATCATCGGCATTCTCTCATCAGTCATGCTGCTTCTCATGGGTACCGCCGAGGACAAGGCCGAGGCTACCGCCATCCTCAGCGACATGCGGTCCATGAAATCGGCCATGGTTATTTTCAAGCTGGAAAAGGGCCGCTGGCCCGTTCTGACATCGGATGAAACGGAGATTAAAAAACTTTTCGGGGGCGCCTCCCTGGAAAATTTCAGCCTCATGTCAAGCGGGGACGAGTATGCTTACGTCCTCTATGACCTGATTGATTATTCCGGGGGTGTAAGAAAAAAACTGGCCCTCATGGCCGATTCGTCGGGGCTGCTGAAAAAGAACACTTCTCTTCCTGGGGTTACTCCCGAGTCGTATACCGAAGATGGGACTGAGGTGGAGATGAAGGTGCACTGATCCAGGTTTTTTTCCAGTTCATCCGGAGGGGGAGAGGGGCAGCGGCCTTTCTCCCCCTCCATTCTTTGTCCTGAGATAATGAACGGGCCGGTGCAGGAGGAATCAGAATCCCCGACCGCACCGGCCCGTCGCAGTTCTTTTTTCTAGTATTTCTTCCTCAGTTCTGCGCCGAAATCTCCTGCATTTCCTTCAGCACAGACTCCAGCTTTTTCATTTCCCGTCCGTACTTTTCCCAGTCGTCCTCCCGAAGGGCCTTCCTGGCCGCATCCCAGGCATCGGATGCTTCCCTGGCAAGGACGGAAAGAGTTGCGGTTTCTCCCTCGGAACGGGGCGCAGGAGCGGCTGAGGGGGGCAGCATTTGTCTCCCTTCAGATGGAGCGAGGAGGCGGACCAGGGATTCTTCCAGCGTCTCCCCCCAGACGACCTTGCCGCCGGTGGAGGTGATGACCCGGCGCAGTTCCGGAAGCTCGCTGTTTTCTGCCCTGAGGTAGAGCGGCTGTATGTAGAGGATTCCGTTTCCTACGGGAACGACGGTCATGTTTCCCCGTATGACGGCGGACCCTCTCTGGCTCCACAGGGAGAGCTGGGCGGAGATTTCGGAATTCTGGTTTGTAAGGGCCTCCACCTGGGAGGGACCATAGATGAGTTTCTGCTTCGGGAACTGGTAGACGAGAAGTTCTCCGTAATTTTCGCCATCGGAGCGGCCGGCCATCCACGCGATCATGTTGTCCCGGTTGACGGGCATGAAGGGTGTGATGAGGGCGAATTCCGTTTTTTCCTCACCTGCGAGGCGCATGTTCACGTAATACGCCTCGAGGGTGGTCTTCCCGTCTCCGCTGCTGCTGCGGTCCCACACGTCCTCCTTGTTGTAGAAGGTATTGGCGTCCGTCATGTGGTATACCCTGAAGATTTCACTCTGGATGCTGAAGAGATCCTGGGGGTAGCGGAGGTGAGCCTTGAGTCCGGCGGGCATTTCGGACAGGGGACGGAAAAGTCCGGGGAAAACGCCGCTCCAGGCTTTCAGAACGGGATCATCCGGATCGGAAACGAAAAATTTCATGGTGCCGTCATAGGCGTCCACAGTCGCCTTCACGCTGTTGCGGATGTAGTTGACCGGCTGTGCCCGGCCGAGAAGAACAGGCTGGGAATAGGGGTACTTGTCGGCGACGGTGTAGGCGTCCTGTATCCAGACGAGGCGGCCGTCGTTGACCACGATGTAGGGATCATGATCGAAAAAGAGGAACGGGGCAACCATGGAGAGGCGCTCCCGGATGTTCTGGTGGTATTTTACCCGGCTTTTTTCGGTGAACACATCGGAGAAGAGAATCTTGAAATCGGCGAATTTCACCGCGTACAGGATCCGTCTGAAGAGGGATCCCATGGGGACGCCGCCTTTGCCTTCATAGGTGGTGCGGGCGTTGGAGTCTCCCATGGGGTAGTCGAATTCCTTTACCGTGGTGCCCACAAAGATGTAGGAGCTCGGCTTTTCACCGTAGTAAATCTCGGGTCTGACGATAGGGAGGGGTACTTCTGTCCTCGGCGGCAGGTCGCGGACCCACAGCCTTGGCAATCCCGAACCGACCACCTCGTTGACGGGGTTCATGACGATGCCGTAGCCGTGGGTGAATTCCAGGCGGGTGTTGATCCAGGTTGGGTTTTGCATACCCTTCAGGTCCAGCTCACGGGGGGAGAGCATGACCTGCCGGTATTTTCCTCCGAAGGTGTAGCGGTCGATGTCCACGTTGGAGAAGTCATAATACGTCCTGATTTCCTGGAGCTGCTTGTAGCTCCTGAGCAGGGGCGAGTGATCCCAAAGACGGATGTTGTCGATGGTATCCCTGTTGTTCTCCACGTTTTCCCAGGTAATCGAATCGTCGGGAGTTACCGTTTTCATGATGATGTCAGTGAGTCCGTAGGCTTTAAGGGTAGACCCGATATTGTACTCAATAAATTCTTTTTCCCTTTCGAACTCGTTGGGTTCCACGAAATACTTCTGCACCACTGCCGGGTAGACCCCGCGAAGCAGAACACCGGACACCACGACTAGCCCCGCAAGGCCCAGGGAGAATTTCCATGTTTTCCGGAGCAGGCTTACAAGGAGCGAAAAACCGAGGAGTGCCGCGAGTACGGACAGCACGTTCAGCGCCAAAAGTTCGGCGTGGACATCGGTGTAGCCTGCCCCGAACACCACTCCGCCGGGAGAGAAGAGCAGATCGTACCTGTCGAGGAGATAGCCGGCCGACCAGAGAAAAGCCCCGACGGATGCGAGGATGGCAAGATGGTTCCGCATTTTCGGAGGAATGGAAAGGGATGCCAGGTCGCGGCTTCTTGGCAGAAGAAAGGCTCCGTAGGCTCCGCCTGCGGTCACAATGCACAGGAAGACGATGTTCAGCGCCTTCTCGTGAAGAAATCTCCAGAAGGGCAGTCCGAATACGTAGAATCCGATGTCATGGCCGAAAACGGGATCAACTTCGCCGAAGGGGGTGCCGTGAAAATACCGGAGGACCATGGTCCATTCTCCGGTCATGGAGGCTCCGTTGCTGAAGCCAAGGAAGAGCGCGGCAACACCGATGGCGATTCCAGCCGCACGTGATCCGAGGAGCGCTTCCTGTTCAGGGAAGAGATGTGTCAGGTTTCTGCGGGCAACAGAGAAGTTCATCCACAGGAGTGAGGCGAAGAGCAGAAAGCCTGCCCCGAAAAGCGGAAGCCTGGCGAAGAGCCGGGTCCAGAATACGGAACCGTATCCTTCCGTGTCGTACCAGAGGTAATCCGTGATGAACTCCGCAAGGCCGGGCAGAAGAACAAACAACAGCAGAGCCGCTCCTCCCGCGAGAAGGAGCCCCTTGTTGAAACGGAAAGGAAATTGAGGAAACGGGCGCTTGGGGGAGGAGTCCTCCCCGGGAAACCATTCGTTGTTTGGGAACCAGTCGTTTTTAGTCATAATGCTCCATTCTATAGGACTTTCACTGGATGTCAAAATCCGGCAGTCCCACTGTTCATTGGATACATTATACATTGTTGGAATTCCTTGACAGGGATTTTGCATAGTGGTAACTATATAGTTGTCTGTCGACAGTAGACGACCATGTTTTGCAGAGGAGGTCTCTCCATAAACAGCATAGCGAATCACCAGTCGCTCGCGAGAGAAGTCGCAGATTTCCTCCGACGCGAGCTTCTCGTTTCCTCGAAATATTCCCAGGGAACATTCATCCGGGAGGAAGAGCTTGCCCGGGAGCTTAACATAAGCCGTGCCCCGGTTCGGGAGGCACTGAAAGAACTTGAGGGGCAGGGGCTTGTGCGGTCCATACCCAGGAAAGGGTCCATGGTTCTTGGTTTTTCCTCCGGGGATGTGGAGGAGCTTTATGACATCCGTTTTGCCCTGGAGACCCAGGTTTTCGAGGTGCTGGTGAAGGAGCGCCTTCTCTCTGACGGGGACTACGAAAAGATGAACAGCCTTTTCGGGGAGTTGCTTGACGTTGCTTCAAGCTCCATGGAAAAAAACGAAAAGGTGCTTGCCTTCAGCAGGATCGACCTTGATTTTCACCTGTTTATCGCGGAACGCTCGGGAAGGCCCTGGACAATACGGATTCTCAGGGGTGTCTATTTTCAGCTCCACCAGGCCATGGTGCAGCACCTGGAAAAAGAGGAAGAACTGGCGTATTCGGCCAGGGAGCATCTGAAGATCATCCAGGCTCTGAGGGAAGGGAATCTCGACGCTCTGAGGGAGAGCCGGCATTACAGCTACTTCCATAGAAGGGTCAGGACCCGGGAGAAGATGGCGGCTTCAGGCATGTGAAAGGGAAAAGGAGTGATGGCCCGGGAAGATCAGGGACTTTTTCCGCAGCAAGCGCAGATTCCTTTTTTTAAAAAACCGAACAACCCCACGACACGAGGAGGAGTGACACAATGTTCAAAAAGACACTTACTGCAGCAGCGGCAATGACTCTTGTAATCGGGCTCTTCTGTGGTTCCGCATTTGCCAAGGCCGAGCTCAAGCTTTCGAACCAGTTTCCCCCGTCTCACCACGTTTCCAAAGGACTCATAGTATTTGCCGAGAAGGTCGCCGAACATTCCAAGGGCGAAGTGACAGTGAAAATTTTCGATTCCGCCCAGCTGTTCAAGGACACGGAAATTGTGGAAGCCCTTCAGGACGGTCTTATCGAGACAGGTCTTGTGCCTGTGAACAAGTGGTCGGGTATGATTCCCGTTGCCGACGTCTTCGAGATGCCCTTCGTGTTCAAGGATCTTGAATCCCCCAAGAAGTTCCTTACCGCAGGGGCTGACAAGATCCTCGACGAAGAATTCCAGAAGAAGGGCGTCAAGAACCTTTTCTGGGTCGATTACGGATATATCCAGTTCTTCAACAACAAGCACCCCCTGAAAAACCCCGATGATTTCAAGGGCCTGACCATGAGGACCTTCAGCAGCGGCGATGCCGAGACCCTGAAAGTCCTTGGCGCAGCTCCCACCGTCATGAGCTCCTCAGAGATGTACATGGCTCTCCAGAGGGGAACCGTTGACGGAGCCACCACCGGTATGCCGGCTGCTGTTTCCCGGAAAGTGCATGAAGTTCAGAAGTTCATGACCATGGCGAATTACACCACCGCCCAGTTTGTCGTCCAGGGCAACCTCGACTGGTGGAACGCTCTTTCCGCCGAGGACAAGGACGCCGTCCTCAAAGCCGGACTTGACGCCGAGGAATGGATCCGCGGAGCCATCGCCGAGTCCGAAAGCGCAGCCGAGAAGGTTATTCGTGACGCCGGTGTGGAAATCTATTCCCCCACAGCCGAAGAGCGGGAAGCCTTCGTGAAGGCAACGGACCCTGTGCGCAAGGCTTTCGCCGAGAAGACCGGGGAGACCGGCCAGAAGCTCATTGACATGGCAATTTCCACCTCCAAATAGCCCCTTCCGGGGTAGAGGACATCCTGTTTGAAGCGGGAGGGGAGCCCCTTCCGCTTCTTTTCTCAAATACGAGCAAAGGGGCAGTGTAGTATGTTCAAAATCATTCGAAGCGCTGTGACAAAGGGCAACCTGATTCTCGGGTACGTCAGCGGTCTCGGCATCCTCCTCATGGGGCTCATGCTCTTCTACGAGGTGGTCTGCCGGTATTTCTTCCGGTCCCCCACCATCTGGGCCCAGGAAATGTCCATCTATCTCTTCATGTGGACTATGCTCGCCGGAGGAGCCTACACGCTCCAGCAGGGCAAGCACGTTCGGATCGACCTCGTGATTGAGCATCTCTCCGTTCGGACCCAGCACTTTCTTGAAATGATCACCAGCTTTGCCGGGATGATTTTTTGCGCAGTCATCACCTGGCAGGCCTACGAGATGATCGTGACCTCCATCGGCTACAACAAGGTTTCGGCGACTCTTCTCCGGGTGCCCATGTGGATTCCCCAGATGGCCCTTCTTCTCGGCTTTGCCCTCCTGACACTCCAGTTTGCCATTATCATCATCGACCGTTTCCATTCAGTATTCGGAAATCATGAGGAGGGACAGTCATGCTGAGCTTCTCCATGGTAGTACTTCTGCTCATCGGCATTCTCTTCATGGGCCTCCCCGTGGCCTTTTCCCTCGGGGGCACATCCCTCATGCTCATCGCTCTTTTCGACCTTCCCATGAAGATCGTGGGGGCGACCATTTTCTCGTCCCTGGACAGTTTCACCATCCTCTCCATCCCTCTCTTCGTTCTTATGAGCCAGATTCTTCTCGACGGAAGGATCGGTGACGACCTTTTCGACGTCATGAACGCCTGGGTGCGGCACCTTCCCGGAGGTCTCGCCATCGCCACTATCCTCGCCTGCGCCTTCTTCGCCGCCATCACGGGCTCGGGAGCGGCCACGGCTGCCACCATAGGCATGGTGGCCTACCCTGCCATGATAGAACGGGGATATGACAAGAAATTCACCCTTGGCCTTCTCGCGGCGGGAGGTACGCTCGGCATTCTCATACCGCCCAGCATTCCCCTGATCCTCTACGGATCCATCACGGAAGAATCCGTCGGAAAACTTTTCATCGCCGGAGTTATTCCAGGGCTGGTGCTCACTGCCTTTTTCATCGTCTATGCTGTAATCAAGAGCAAGCGCGGCGGCTTTACTCCCATGGAAAAAACACCGTGGAGCGAGAGGCTTCGGGTTACCAGGAAAAATTTCTGGGGAATTCTCCTGCCCTTCATCATCATCGGGGGCATTTACTCAGGAGCCTTTACTCCGACCGAAGCGGCGGCAGTGGGACTCGTGTACGGACTCTTCATCACCCTGGTGGTCTACAGGACGCTGAAGCTCAGTGACATTCCGGCCATCTGCCTGCGTTCAGTGACCACATCATGCATGATCGCCATCATCATCGCCGGCGCCGTGCTCTTCGGCAGGGTTATGACCCTGCTGATGATTCCGCAGAAGCTCACCGAGATCATCATCAGCAACAACTTTTCCGTGATGATGTTCATTCTCGCCATGAACGTCCTGATGATGATCCTGGGATGTGTTCTGGAGACGGTGTCCATCGTGCTTCTCACCATGCCCCTGGTCACTCCCATTCTTCACGCCCTGAACATCGATCCCATCTGGTACGCCATCGTGGTGACGGTGAACATGACGCTGGCCCTCATAACGCCTCCGGTGGGCATGAACCTTTACGTCATCAACAGCCTGAGGAAGGACATCAGGATGGGGGAGATAATATCAGGAGTGTTCCCCTTCCTCGTGATTATGGTGGTCTTCCTCATTCTTGTCATCCTGTTCCCCGGAATGAGTACCTGGCTTCCCTCGGTCATGCACTGAGGAGCGGGGAAGACATCGGTTTTTTCGTCCGCCGGCGGAGGGTTCCTGCCTCCGCCGGCGTTCTTGTAATGAAAGGAGACGACCAATGAAGACGTCAAAACAGCTCAGAAACCTCCTCGAACGGCCCGGCGCTGTTGTTGTTCCGGGGGTGTATGACTCGCTGAGCGCAAGGATTTGCGAGATGGCCGGTTTCGAAGCGGTGTTCCATTCCGGGTACGGAACGGCTGCAGCCAGGCTCGGCCAGCCTGACATCGGGCTGCTGACCCTCACCGAAATGGCCGCCCAGGTGAAATCCATCACCCGGGCAGTGCGGATTCCCGTCCTGGGTGACTCCGACAACGGCTTCGGCAATGCCGTGAACGCCGACAGAACTGTCCGGGAATACATC
>CAZJAR010000003.1:52228-57297 GCA_964543785.1 uncultured Synergistaceae bacterium
GGGCCGGGGCGGCGGGCCTCTTCATGGAGGACCAGGTCTCTCCCAAGCGCTGCGGCCACATGGAGGGCAAGCAGGTGATCTCCCGGGAGGAGATGATGGGCAAGCTTCGGGCTGCCATCGACGCCAGGAATGAACTTGACCCCGATGTGGTTATAATGTACAGGACGGACGCCATCCACGTCACGGGATTCGATGATGCCCTCGGCCGGGCGAAAGCGGCTGTGGACGCCGGTGTGGACATGGTTTTCGTGGAGGCCCTGGAGACCAGGGAGCAGATGGAGCGGGCAGTGAAGGAAATCGGCGTGCCCCTCATGCTGAACCTCATCGAGGGAGGAAAGACCCCCCTCGTCCCCGTGGAGGAAGCGGAGGCCATGGGCTTCAAGATGATCGTTCCCGCCCTGTCGGTCCTGTTTGCCGCCGCGAGAGGCATGTACGAGGTAATGTCGGAAATCCGGAAAGAAGGCGTCTCCGACCGGTACCTCGACCGGCTCTTCACCTTCAGGGAATTCGCCGAACTGGTCCGGCTGGACGAAATCCGGGAAATGGAGGAGAAGTACATTCCGCCGAGCGTCCTGGAGGAAAAATACCGGGGGAAGAAGAGGATTGTCGAGTAAAACGGTCAGTGCTGAAGACATTCTCCGGCCGGCGCTTTCTTCGTCTGACCGGGATGTATCAGGCCTGAAGAAGTATATAATGGAAAAGCTATGAGATTATTACCCCAACGGAGGGATACCAGGTGATCAACCAGCTGAAGCGAAAACTTGCCGGGGACGGGGTCGTGCTCGGGACCTTCATCACCCTCAACTGCCCCGACCTCGTGGAAATAGCGGGCCTCGCGGGGTTCGACTACTGCATCATAGACACGGAACACGGCCCCGGAAACCCGGAGTCCATCCAGCACATGATCCGGGCCGCGGAACTCCGGGGCATGGCCGCCATCGTCCGTGTGACCGACACGGCCCCCACTACAATCCTCCGCACCCTTGACGTGGGGGCGGCGGGAATCCAGGTGCCCCAGGTGAACTCCCCCGAAACGGCGGAGAACGTGGTGCGCTCCGCCAAGTATTTCCCCAAGGGCGACCGGGGAGCGTGCCTCACCAGGTCGTCCCGGTACGGATTCGTCCCCGGCGTGGCGGAGTACTTCGATGAGGCCAACCGGGAGACCCTGGTGATCGTCCACTGCGAAAACAGGCAGGGCCTTGAATGCCTCGACGGCATCGCGGCCGTGGACGGGGTGGATGTCATATTCGTCGGCCCCTACGACCTTTCCCAGTCCTTCGGCATTCCGGGGCAGATTTATCATCCCGTGATGGTGGACGCCGTGGCCAGGGCCCTGGCGGCGGCGAAAAGGGCGGGGAAGCCCGCGGGGATTTTCGTGGGATCGGTGGAGGAGGCAAAGGCCCGGATCGAACAGGGCTTCACCTACATTGCCTACAGCACGGACAGCCTTGTCTTCGCGGAAGTCTGCAAAAACATTGTCGGCGGGATCAGGGGCTGACGGATAAAAAACAAAAAAGCCCGGTGCGGCAATTCCGCACCGGGCTTTTTTGCGGCACTAGATCCGTTCCAGTATGGCCTCTCCCACGGCGCGGGTTGTCCCCTGTCCGCCGAATTCCACGGGAAGGTCCCCGGGAGCCGCTTCCGCGAGGAAGGCGGTGAGACCGTCCTCCACGGCCTTCGCGGCCGTCCGCTCCCCGATATGCTCCAGCAGGAGGGCGCCCGTGAGGATGGAGGCTATGGGGTTGGCTTTTCCCGTCCCGGCGATGTCGGGGGCCGATCCGTGAATGGGCTCGAACATGGACAACCCGTCGCCGATGTCGGCACCCGCCGCCACTCCCAGACCTCCGGCCAGCCCCGCGAGGAGGTCGCTCACGATGTCGCCGAACATGTTGGGAGCCACCACCACCCCATAGAGGTCAGGGGTGCGCACCAGGTGATAGCACATGGCGTCCACGTTCACAATGCCGAGGCTCATGCCGTGGCGGGCTGCCTCGTCTTGTGCGATGTCCTCCCAGAAGCCGTAGATCTGGGGGAGGGCGTTCGACTTTGACGCCAGGGTGATTTTATCTTCGCCCCGGGCCTTTGCAGCCCGGCAGCCGTAGGCGATCACCCTGCGGACGCCCGGTTCGGAAGCGACACCAAGCTGGAACGCCCCTTCCACGCCGCCGGAGAAGCTTCCCCTGAGGTTTCCTTCGAGGGTATAGAGTCCCCGCTTCGTGTTGAGGCTGAAGTCCGCCATCCCCTTGTCCGTCCTGCTCCCGATGCCGATGTAGAAATCCTCCGTGTTCTCCCTGACGACGAGGGTGTCCAGGCCTTTCCCCCCCTTCGGCGCCACGGGGAGGGGAACCCGGGGATAGCTCTTCGCAGGCCGGAGGTTTACGTACTGGTCAAAGTGGAAGCGTATGGTGAGGAGGATCCCCCGTTCGAGGATCCCCGGCTTCACCCGGGGGTCTCCCACAGCGCCCAGAAGCAGGGCGTCCATGGAGCCCATCTCCTCCACGGCGGAGGGGGGAAGGATTTCTCCCGCCTTCAGGTAGTGGTCCGCACCGAAGGGATAATCGGCCCAGGTCAGGGAAAATCCGTGCTTCCTGCCCGCCGCCTCGAGGATCCGCGATGCTTCGCCGATGACCTCGGGCCCGATGCCGTCCCCGGGAATCCTCGCCACCACATAGTTCTTTCCGGTCATGCTCCCTTCCTCCGGTCTTCGATCCGCCTGCGGACATAGGGGACGAGTCCTCCCTCGCTGATGAGCTCCTGGAGGAATGGGGCAAAGGGGGCCACGCGGAAGGTCATCCCCTTCGTCCGATTTTCGATGGTCCCGGCGACGGGGTCCACTGCCACTTCGTCCCCCGTCCCGATGGAGGCGGCAGCTTCGGGACACTCGAATATGGGCAGGCCCACGTTGATGGCGTTCCGGTAAAATATCCGGGCGAAGGAAGCCGCGATGACGCAGCTGCACCCGGCACCCTTGATGGCAAGTGGGGCGTGTTCACGGGAGGAGCCGCAGCCGAAATTCTCCCCGGCGACGATCATGTCGCCCCTGGACATCTTTCGGACAAAGTCCTTGTCGATGTCCTCCATGCAGTACTTGCCCAGCACGGTCTCGTCGCTGGAGACGAGGTAGCGTGCGGGAATGATCACGTCCGTGTCGACATGGTCGCCGTACTTCCACGATTTTCCGGAAAAAGAATTGGTCATGGTTATTTACCCTCCAGATTCTCAAAGAAATCTTCAGACATTACGTCTCTCGGATCGGTGAGTCTTCCCGTGACGGCGCTTGCAGCCGCCGTGAGGGGGCTGGCGAGGATCAGCTCGCTCTTCGGGCTGCCCATGCGGCCCACGAAGTTGCGGTTGCTGGTGGAAACGCACCGCTCCCCTGCGGCGAGGATTCCCATGTGTCCTCCAAGGCAGGGACCGCATGTAGGAGTGCAGACAACGGCTCCGGCCTCGGTGAAGATGCGGAGATACCCCTTGTCCATGGCGGCGTTGTAGACTTCGTAGGAGGCCGGGATGACGATGCATCGTACGTTGGGGGCCACTTTTTTCCCCTCCATCAGCTTTGCCGCGGTTTCGATGTCCCGAAGGCGGCCGTTGGTGCAGGCGCCGATGAATACCTGGTCGATCTCGGGTGACCCGCACTCCCGGACGGGCTTCACGTTGTCGGGGGAGTGGGGCATGGCCGCCACTGGGCCCATCGTGTCAAGGTCGAAGGTCTCACGGCGGACATAGGCCGCGTCGCTGTCGGGGTAGCGGGGGGTGAACTCCCGGGCCGCCCTCGACCGGGCGTACTCGAGGGTTTTCTCATCGGGGACGAAGACTCCCGTTTTTGCGCCGGCTTCCACGGCCATGTTGGCAATGGTGAACCTGTCGTCCATTGGCAGGTTTTCGATTCCCTCGCCGCCGAACTCGAGAGCCATGTACCTGGCTCCCTGGACGCTGATGCGTCCGATGAGCGAGAGGATCATATCTTTGCCGGTCACCCACCCGGGGCGCTTTCCCCGGAAATCGACCCGGATGGTGGGAGGCACCCTGAGCCACGTTTCTCCCAGAGCCCAGACGGCAGCAAGGTCCGTGCTTCCCACGCCGGTGGAGAGAGCGCCCAGGGCGCCGCCGGTGCATGTATGGCTGTCCGCCCCGAGAACGATGTCCCCCGGCAGGATGTAGCCCTTTTCGGGAAGGAAGGCGTGTTCGATCCCCACCCGGCCCACTTCCCAGTAGAGCATTCCCTGTTCTTTGGCGAACTCCCTGCCGTTCTTGGTCTGTTCCGCCGAGGCGATGTCCTTGTTGGGGGTGAAATGATCCGGGAGGAGGGCACACCGCTCAGGATCGAACACCCTGTCCGCCCCCATTTCCCGGAACGATGCCGCCGCAGGTGCCCCGGTGATGTCGTTCGCGAAGGCGAAGTCAACCTTCACCTGGCAGATTTCACCCTCCACGGCCTTTTGTGACGAATGGGCCGCTATGATTGCGCTAACCAACGTTCTTCCCATACAAACGCACTCCTTTCGAAACCGCCTTCTGAAAGAGGCGGTTGATTCCATCGATATATGCCTTGATGCTCGCTTCTATGACATCGGTGCTGGCTCCCCGGCCGGAGACCCTGATTCCCTCGAAGAGCAGGGTGACCCTCGCTTCGCCGATGGCGTCCGACGCCTCAGTGACCGACCGTATGGAGTAGTTCTCCAGCTCCGGCTCTATGCCGACGATACGGCGGATGGCCCTGTAGGCGGCGTCCACCGGTCCGTTGCCCGTGGCCGCGTCCGTGCCCTCCCGGCCGTCATCCTCCAGGGTGACCGTGGCGGTTCCGTGCCCTCTTCCCACCTGGACGAGGAAGGTCTTCAGGACGATCCTCCTGCTTTCGGCGGCGGCAAGGATTTCGCTGTTGATCATGGCTTCGAGGTCCTCTGAGGTGACGATCTCCTTCCTGTCGCACAGGGTCTTGAAGAGGGTCATGGCCTCGGTGAGCCTCTCTTCTGAGAGGGAGAACCCCATCTCCTCGACTCTCTGCCGGAAGGCGTGCTTTCCCGAATGCTTGCCCAGGACGAGCCTGCTGCCCGGAGCCCCCACGT
>CAZJAR010000004.1:0-28690 GCA_964543785.1 uncultured Synergistaceae bacterium
GCGGGGCGGCAAGCGCAGCCACCTTCACAGCCTCTTCCTGGCTCCCGAACCCCTCGAGGAGCACAACCGCAAGCTGCAGTAGAAGTACGGGGCAATAAAGGCCGCCGAGCAGCGGTGCGAGTGCTACCACATGGAAGACGCGGAGCTCCTCATCGCCGCCTACGGCACCACGGCGAGGATCTCCCGTTCCGCGGTGAACAACCTGCGGGCGGAAGGCCTCAAGGTTGGCATGATCCGGCCCATTACCCTGTGGCCCTATCCCTACGACGCCTTCAGGACCGTTCCCTCCACGGTGAAGAACATCCTCGTGGCGGAAATGAACGCAGGGCAGATGGTGGACGACGTGAAAGTCGCCACCGGGTGCCGGTATCCGGTTTCCTTCTACGGGCGCATGGGCGGATTCGCCCCCTCCGTGAGGGAGATCGAAGACGAGTGCAGGCGCATTCTTGCCCTGTAAGAGGGAGGGAAAAAATCATGAGTGAAGTGAAAGTGTACGAACGGCCGAAGAGCTGGATGCCGAACGTGAGCAGCCATTACTGCCCGGGCTGCGGACACGGCATCGCCCACAGACTCGTCTGCGAGGTCATTGACGAACTCGGCATACAGAACGACACCATCGGTGTAGCCCCCGTGGGCTGCGCTGCCATGATCTACGACTATATGGATACAGACTACTGCGAAGCTCCCCACGGAAGGGCACCTGCAGTTGCCACGGGACTGAAAACCGTCCGCCCCGACAAGATAGTCTATACCTACCAGGGCGACGGCGACCTGGCTTCCATCGGCATGGGCGAGATCGTCCACGCAGCGAACAGAGGCCAGAACATCACGGTGATTTTCATCAACAACGCGATCTACGGCATGACAGGCGGCCAGATGGCTCCCACCACCCTCCTCGGCCAGAAAGCCACTACGTGTCCCCTGGGCCGGGACGCCAAGGTGAACGGGTATCCCATCAGGGTGAGCGAGATGCTTGCAACCCTTCCTGCACCCGGGTACATCACCAGGGTGACCGTGGCCCAGCCCAAGTACACTCTCAAGGCGAAGCAGGCCATCAAGAAAGCCTTCCAGAACCAGGTGGAGGGCAAAGGATTCTCCCTCGTGGAAGTCCTTTCCTCCTGCCCGACCAACTGGGGCATGCGTCCTGTTGAGGCCTTCGACTGGCTCATCAGCTCCATGATGCCCTATTATCCCCTTGGCGTCTTCAAGGATTTCGACTAGGAAAGGGGGAGAAGAACAATGTCAGCCTTCTACAAAACGCTTCTCGCGGCTGGGTTCGGCGGTCAGGGTGTCATGGTCCTCGGTCAGCTGGTGGCCTATACGGGCATCGAGGAGGGACGGCATGTGACATGGATTCCTTCCTACGGTCCTGAGATGAGGGGCGGTACGGCGAACTGCGGAGTGGTCCTCTCCGAAGAGGAGATAGGCTCCCCCGTGGTGGACAATGCCGACGTGCTGGTGATCATGAATCAGCCCTCCCTCTCCAAGTTCCTTGACAGGGTGAAGCCCGGCGGTGTCCTGGTGTACAACAGCGACCTGGTGGAGTATGACGGTTCGAGGTCGGATATATCTTCCGTCGGTCTGCCCGCTTCCTCCATGGCCTTAGAGCTTGGAAGCGACAAGATTACCAATATCGTGATTCTCGGGGCTGTGGTGGAAGCGAGCGGTATTGTGAACAACGCCGTATGCGTGGAGACCATCAAGGAGAAGCTCGGAAAGAAGAAGCCCAAATTTCTTCCCATGAACCTTGAAGCCTACGAAAAGGGGAAAGCGGCAGCCAGAACGGCCCTTTCCAAATAAGAACGGCTTCTTCATGGATACCAGGGAAAAAACTCTCTCAAAAACCCTTGCCTACCGGGGGAGCATACTGAACCTCAGGATAGACAGGGTGGAGATTCCCGGGGGACGGAAGACAATCCGCGAGGTGGTGGAGCATTCACCGGCGGTGGCCATTCTTCCTGTCGAGAAGGACGGAACGGTGTATCTCATCCGGCAGTACAGGTACGCCATCGGCGACGAGATTCTTGAAATTCCCGCCGGTCTTGTTGAGCCGGGCGAAGACTTTGAGCGGTGCGCCGAGCGTGAACTCCAGGAGGAGATCGGCTTCTTCCCGGGAAACCTGAAGGAGATCGGCCGGATGTACAACTCTCCGGGATTCTGCACCGAGATGCTGGTTCTGTACCACGCTACGGATCTTCGCCCGTCAAAGCTCCAGGCGGATGACGACGAATTCATCTGCCTTCAGCCGGTACCTCCCGGTGAGATCCGGAAGCTGCTGGAGGAAGGGAAGATAGTTGACGGAAAGACCTTCGCAGCCCTGACCTGGTATCTTGCCTTTCAGGAAAAAAATTGACCTTTTCCGGGACCGGAAATCGCCGGTCCCGGTTTTTTTTATGCTATTATATGTAACCATTATGACATTATATGACTTTGAATTATCTGTGGAAAATTTTCTCTCCCATCTTCTCCTTGAACGGGGACTGAGCCCCAACACCGTCGTTGCCTATCGCCGGGATCTCCGGGAATGGGGAAATTTCTGCACCCTCCGTGATGTTTCGCCCATGCCTCCGGATCAGGGGACCCTCTCGCTGTTCCAGCGGCATCTCGCCGAGGGAGAAAAGAGTCCTGCCACAAGGCAGCGGATCATCGCCGCACTGCGGACCTGGATACGCTACCTCCAGCAGGAGGGCGGTTCGGCTGAGCAGGTGAGGCTTCCCTCCCTTCCAGGACGGCGGGAGACGCTTCCCCGGATTCTGAGCGAAGGAGAGGTGGATCGTCTGTTTCATGCCTGTGACGGCGACGGTCCCCTCGACCTGAGGGACCGGGCTCTTTTCGAGACGGCGTACGGCTGCGGCCTCAGGGCAGGCGAGCTGTGCACCCTGAGACTCGGCGATGTTGATTTTCCGGCACGGGTGCTCCGTGCCTTCGGAAAGGGAGAAAAGGAGCGGGCAATTCCCTTTCTTGGAGAAGTGAGTGAACGGGTGGCTCTTTACCTGGAAAAAGGGCGGCACCTTCTTTTGAAGCGCCCCTCGGATGTTCTGTTCCTCACGAGAAGCGGCAATCCCATGATGAGAGAGGATATCTGGAGAACTCTTCAAAAAAGGGGCGCGGCAGCCGGTATCTCGGCTTCCCGCCTTCACCCCCACGTACTGCGCCACAGCTTCGCCACCCACCTTCTCAGGAGAGGAATGGATCAGAGAAGCCTTCAGGAGCTGCTCGGCCACTCTTCCATCGCCACCACGGAAAAATACCTGCACTTTGACCTTGAGCTGCGGGACGTTTATGATAAAGCCCATCCCAGGGCGTAAGCCCCTTCCCTTTTTCGAGAGGAGGAATAAAGATGCAGAACAGGGTCCTGAAAGCCCTGGACTATGTGCGGTCCCGTACGGACGGCATTATTCCCGAGTCGGCGGTTGTTCTCGGGTCAGGCCTCGGCGCCTTTGCCGACGCCCTTGAAGAAAAGACGGTAATTCCCTACGCCGATATTCCCGGCTGGCCGGCTTCGACAGCTCCGGGTCACGCCGGAAGGCTGGTGTTTGGTAAAGTTGCGCAGAAATACGTTGCGGTCATGCAGGGACGGGTTCATTATTACGAGGGATATTCCATGGAGGATGTGGTCTTCCCGGTGCGGGTTTTCGCGTCCATGGGCGTCAAAACCTACCTGGCCACCAATGCGGTGGGTGCTGTGGACCATGCATTTTCTCCCGGCGACGTGGTGCTTTTGTACGACCACATCAACTGGATGGGAGCCAACCCCCTGAGAGGGCCCGATACTCCGGAATGGAACCCGAGATTTCCCGACATGACCCATGCCTACGACAGGAAGTTGATCGAGTCGGCGGAGAGAGCTGCGGAAAAGGAGGGCATCCTCGTCCGAAGAGGGGTGTACATGGCCTTTTCCGGACCGTCTTTTGAGACTCCCGCGGAGATTCGCATGGCCCGCATGCTCGGGGCGACTGTTGTGGGCATGTCCACCGTTCCCGAGGTGATTGCGGCGAACGCCATGGGCATGAGAGTCTGCGGTATTTCCTGCGTGGCCAACTTTGCGGCCGGCATGACAGAAAAGGCCCTGACCGGCGAAGAGGTGCTTGAGGAGATGGCAAAGGCTTCTGGACGGCTGATTCGTCTACTGAAACGTTTTTTCCTGGAGATGGAATAGCATGGATATGCTGGGGTTCATCGAGCGGAAACGGGATGGAGGAGTCCATTCGGGAGACGAGATCGCCCGCTTCGTGGATGCCTTCGCCTCCGGAGAAGTTCCTGACTACCAGGCTGCAGCCTGGCTCATGGCGGTCTGCTTCAACGGCCTCGACGAGGAGGAACTCCGGGGTTTCACACTGGCCCTCGCCAGGTCCGGAGAAGTGCTTTCCTTCGGTGACGACCTTTTCCTGGTGGACAAGCACAGTACCGGCGGGGTGGGAGATAAGATCACCCTGCTGCTGGTCCCACTGGCGGCTGCCTGCGGTCTTTCGGTGGCAAAGCTCTCCGGCCCGGGGCTCGGGTTTACCGGTGGAACGGTGGACAAGCTGGAGGCCATTCCGGGTTTTCGGACCCACCTTCCGTCGGAGGAGTTTCTCCGGCAGGTGAAAAAAATCGGCTGCGCCATCTCCGGCCATTCCGCCGACCTGGCTCCGGCAGAGGGCAAGTTTTACTCTCTTCGGGATGTAACTGCAACGGTTCCGTCCCTGCCCCTGATCTGCAGCAGCATCGTGAGCAAGAAAATCGCCGGCGGGGCTGATGCCTTTGTTTTCGACGTGAAGTGCGGCAGCGGAGCCTTCATGACGGACTATGACCGTGCCGAAAGGCTGGCAAAGGCGCTTGTCTCCCTCTCCAGGTCTCTTGGAAAGAAGGCCATGGCACTGATTACCGACATGGACCAGCCGTTGGGCGAATGGGTCGGAAACGCTGTGGAAGTGCTGGAGGCCGTGAATGTTCTCCGGGGCGCCGGTCCCGACGATGTCCGCGAGGTAGCTGTTTCCCTGGCAGGTGCCATGGTTTCCCTTGGGAAAGAAATCTCCTTTGGCGAGGGATGCTCCCTGGCAAAGGAAAAACTCGCTGACGGCAGCGCTCTCGAGAAGATGAAAATCCTCGTTGAGGCCCAGGGAGGAGACGGGCGAATCTGCGATGATCCCGAAAAGATCCTGTCCATCGCACCTGAAAAGGAGTTTATCCGGGCGGGAGTTTCGGGAACCCTTGTCAGGGTCGATGCCCGGAACATCGGCGAAGGAGTGAAGCGGCTCGGAGGAGGGCGGATGTCCCTCGGCGAGCCTATCAGCCTTTCTGTGGGAGTCCGTCTGCTTGCGAAAAAGGGTATGGCTGTTTCAGCAGGGGATCCCCTCCTTGAAATACGGTACGACAGCGCTGAAAAACTGAAGGAGTCGCTCCTCTTCTTTGAAAAGGCTTTTTTTATGGAGGAGAGGGCAGAAAACTCTTCCCGGTCAGGGGAGGAAAAGAAAAGGAGTTTTGTTCTTGGGATTATCAGGTAAACTGCGTTTTGCAGCCGGGCTCACGCTCGTTCTGCTTTTTATATTTCTTTCCGGTGAAGCCATGGCGGATACGAATATCCAGTATCCTTCATCCGTCGGTGTTGGAACCCCCTTCGCAATAAGGGTGACGTCTTCGGTGCCTTTAACGGGAGTGTCCGTTGCCTGGCAGGGCAGGACCACCCCCCTCGACATCTCAGTATGGAATAACAGGCATATTGCCATCGGTCTCTTCGGCACACAGACCGGGAAGGTCAAGTCCGGCGTTCACAAGATGAAAGTTGCTCTCAAGTCCAATAGCGGCCGCCGTGAAGTTTCCCTCTCAATCCGGGTGATGCCGGTGAAATACAGGGAGGATCACCTGACTCTTCCGGAGAAAATGGTGACCCCTCCCGCACATGTCCTCGCGCGGATTGCCGGGGAACGGAAGGCAGTTGGCAGAGCCCTTTCCACGATTACTGTTGCAAGGGAATGGGGGCTTCCGATTGAAAAGCCAGTGGACGGAATAGTCACGAGTCCTTATGGGCGGCGGCGCATACTGAACAAAAAACCGAGAAACCCCCATGGAGGAATGGACTTCCGCGCCGCCAGGGGGACTCCCGTCCGGGCTGCCCTTCCCGGGAGGGTGATCCTCACAGGGGATCATTATTACGCCGGAAAAAGCGTCTATGTGGATTCAGGAGGCGGTGTGATCTCTCATTACTTTCACCTTGACTCCATCGAAGTGAAGGAAGGGAGGACCATAGGCCGGGGGACAGTCGTGGGAAAAAGCGGGATGACAGGACGCTCCACCGGCCCTCATCTGCACTTCGGCCTGAGCCTTTCCGGGCAGATGGTAAACCCTGCCCCTCTTTTTGACGCCACCCTTTCCGTAATGCTTGAAAAATCGGCTATGATGCAGGTAAAGATTGCGGGGAGGAAATAGAGCCATGTCAGTGCCAGTTACCCGACCCCTTCCCGTCGTTTTCTGTTTTCTCCTCGGGGAGAAGGGGGTTTTGCTCTATCGGAGAATGACTCCTCCCTGGAACGGTTCTGTAACTGTCCCCGGAGGAAAGAAAGAGCGGGGTGAAACCGCCAGGGAGGCATGCATCAGGGAAATAGAGGAAGAAACAGGATACCGGCTGCGTTCGCTCCGCCTTCGGGGCATTGCGCATATCCTCTCAGGAGAAGGAGAGGCTACCGGCTATTATTTCTCATCCAGGGATTTTGAAGGAGAATTGCGGGAAAGCTGCGAGGGCGTGCCTTTCTGGCATCCTGCGGAGGAGAGCCTGTCCCTCGAGGGAATCAACCCTTTTTACCAGCTCCTTGCACCAAGAATTTTTGATGAATCTCTTCCGCTTTTTGAGGCGAAGATACTCTCCGATGCAATGGGAATTTGCTCCTCGTCCTTTGAGGATGCCTGAGGGAAGATCCATTCTGTCCTGGAGGTGAAGACAATGCACCGAAGATGGTTCCTTTTCGCTTTTCTTGCACTTCTGCCGGTTTTTTTTGTTGGAACGGGGGAAGCTTCGTCCGCTGAAGAAGAGCTTTTCAGCCGGTATTTCCAGGAGAGGATCAAGGCGGAATCCGTACTTGCAGTGGTTTCCGCAACGGAGGAAGAACTGGGGAGAGGTTCCGTCCCTGGACTTACCGTCTGCGTCGAAAGGGCTCCGGTTGCCGGGGTCGTCTACGACCGTTTGCTTCTGGTACTGTCGGACGTACTTTTCACCCGCGGCAGTGACGGTATCCGGATTCACTCCTATCGCGAGAGCCGTCTCTCGGGAAGCATACTGAAAAAGGATTTCCTCGCCCAGCTGCAGAAAAAGATGCCCCACTACGCCGTTTCAGAGCTGGAACTGAAGGACGGGAAGGTCATGGTGTTCGGAGCGTACAGGAGAAAGGGTACCTTCAGAATGAATGCCCTTATCCGCCTTACGGGGCAGTATGTCATTGATGGCGGCGGGACGGCTAAAATACGGTTTGACGAGTCAACCAACGACAACCCTTTCATTTCAGCCGCTGACGTGGGGAGGGCTGTGGCGAAGGCTGCTCCGGTCCTTTCTTTCAGCAGCTTTTTTTCCACGCCGAAGGTCGGAGAAGTCCGGGTGGGCCATGACATGGTCTGGTTTTCGGCAAAATAAAAGGGCCGCTTCCGCGGCCCTTCCATACTGGCGGGAACTTATTTCATGGTGGAAATAAACATGTAGACTCCGATCGCCGCCACAAAAAGAACGATTATCACTGCTGTCATATTCATTTTCTGAGCCTGCTGTGCCACTGACCTCATCCCCTTAAGTCAGAATAATTATTTCCTTGGGAACATTCGCCCAAATAGCCTACTCCTTATTGCTGTGGAATACAAAACCTCCCGTGGGAAAAGAGAGTCGGCAGCGAAGGGAAGATGAGGGAAAAACACCTGATTGCTGTTCCGTTCTTATCCATTCTCCCGCTTTCTCATTGCTTTGCGAATACTCTTTTAACTGGACAATTACAGGTGAAGCAAGTACAATTTTCTCGGCGGGGAGGCGAATGTGTCCCGGTGGGCGCCCTGGACTTCAAATCCAGTGGGGGGCAGTATAGGCTGTCTCCGGTGGGTTCGATTCCCACACGCCTCCGCCAGCTGACATCCATGAACAGCCGGAAGAGCCTGGAGCTCCCCGGCTGTTTTTTTCTGAGCCTTGAATTACTCTCCCTGTTTCCAGTACCCCCTGTGCACCCCTATGATCTCTTCCTGCAGTTTACTGTCGGCGACGGGGCCCACAATTTCTATTTTCTTCTGCCCCCTGGCGATAATTTCGCGGGAGGGAAGGTCGAAAGCGGGATTGTCTTTGTGCGATCCAGTGAGTTCGAGGAGCTGCTTTTCCGTGATGCCGAAGACGACCCTCCCCACGTTGCCCCAGTAGATGGCGCCGACGCACATGCAGCATGGCTCCGCGGTGGTGTAGAGGGTGCACTTCCAGAGAAATTCCTTCGTATGCTTCTTTCCGGCGAGGCGCATGACCGTGGTCTCGGCATGTCCTGTACAGTCCCGTTCCGTGACCTCGATATTTCCGGATTCGACGAGGATGTTTCCCTCCCTGTCGGCCAGCAGCGCGCCGAAGGGGTGATTTCCCGATCTGGCCGCTTCTTCGGACAGTTCGACGCAGCGTTTCAGCAGCGCTTTATCCAGTGCATTCACTGTTCTTTCCCCTTTCGGACATGCATCGCTTCTCTCCTCAGGTGCGCATCTCCCGGTTGAAGGGCTTGCCGAGGGCGGTTGGGCCAAGCAGCAGACTTTCCCGGCTGAAGGCGAGGACCACTATGACGAGGGCGTAGGGGAGCATGACGGCGAATTCGTAGGGGAAGTCGATCCCCTGCCCCTGGATGGCCAGCTGGAGGGCCTGCGCGAGGCTGAAGAGCAATGCACCACCCATGATCTTCAGGGGACGCCAGTGCCCGAAGTACACCAGAGCCACTGCGATGAAGCCCCTTCCGGCAATGATTTCGTCACTGAACATCTTCACCTGGCAGAGGCTGAGATATGCCCCTGCAAGGCCAGCGAGTGCCCCGCCCACGGCCAGAGCCTGGAAGCGGACGAGGTTTACCCTGATGCCCATGGAGTCAGCGGCCCGGGGGTTGGTGCCCGAGGCGCGGACCCGCAGCCCCCACGGTGTTTTGAAGAGGATGTACCACGCTGCCGGGACAAGGAGGAAGGTCAGGTAGACCAGCGGATTGTGGGAGAAGAGGACCGGCCCGAAGAAGGGAATCTCCGAGAGGACGGGAATCGGGAGCCTGTCGATGCCGGGAACGCTCTGCGTTCCGCCCACGAAGTGACGGAAGAGGGTTCCGGCGGTGCCGACGCCGAACATCTGCAGGCCGATGCCCGCTATTCCCTGGGGGGCCCGGAAAGTGACCACCACCACTCCGAAGAAGAGGCCGAGGAGCGCGCCAACTCCGGCGGCGAGCAGGAGGCCGAATACGTTGAAGGCCCCGGAAACGGGACCTCCCTGGCCGGCGGCGTAGGGAACGAGCATGCCGAGGAAGGCCCCCATGGCCATGATCCCTTCGCAGCCGAGGTTGAAAACCCCGGCCCTCTGGTTGAACATTTCTCCGAGGGAGGCAAGCAGGAGAGCAACGCTGAAGGGAATGCCGAGGGCGAGAATGTTGACGGCGGAATCCATGAGATCACTCCTCCCTGCTGCGGCCTGTCAGGCTGCAGTACCTTCGCCAGACGCGGTCCGTCATGTACGGGTTCGCGAGGACCATCCGCGTGGCCACGATGACGAGTATGATGATGCCCTGCAGCACGAGAACCATGTTCGCCGGGACGCCCGCCATGCGCTGCGTCATGTCGGCCCCCACGATGAGCAGGCCGAAGAAAAAAGAGGCGGGGATAATGCCTGCAGGGTGCAGCCCCCCGAAGAGGGCGACGACGATTCCGCTGAAACCGTAGCCGCCGGTGATGCCCTCGATGGCCCGCCGGTGCACTCCCGCCACCTCCACGGCACCGGCAAGTCCGGCAAATGCTCCGCTGATCATCATTGCTGCCACGAGGCAGCCCGCTACACCTATTCCGCCGTACCGCGCAGCCCGTTCACCCGCTCCGGCGGCCCGCATCCTGTACCCCCACGAGGTTCTCCAGAGGAGCAGCCAGACGGCGAAGGCAAGCAAAAGGGCGAGATAGACGCCTGAATGGATTCTCGTGCCCGGAACCAGCCGGTCGAGCCAGACGGCCCTCGTCAGGCGCATCGACTGCGGGGTACCGCTTCCCATGGTGATCTCCGCCGGATCGAGCATGGGTCCCCTCAGGCAGAAAGTATAGAACTGGGCGGCGATGTAGTTCAGCATCACCGTGGAGAGCAGCTCGCTGACGTGAAGCTTCGCCTTGAGAAGGCCGGGAATGAATCCCCAGGCCGCCCCGCCGAGCGCTCCCGCAGTCATGGCCAGGGGGAGCAGCACGGCCTTCGGCAGGCCGGGGAGAGCGAGGGCAACGGCCGTGGCAGCGAGGATGCCCATGGCCATCTGCCCCTCCGCGCCGATGTTGATTATGCCGCTCCGGTAGGCGACTGAGATCCCCAGGGCAATGACGGTGAGAGGTATGGCCCGGATGATCACTTCGCCGATCTGTATCCTGTTTTTGAGGGGTTCGAGGATGATGACCGAATAGGTTTTCGTCACATCGGCGCCGATGGACCAGAGGATGAGGGCGCCCAGGAGCATGGCGGACGCCGCCGCCAGAAAAATGACTGCGGTCCTGTAGAGGGCCTTAAACTGCTTCGTCATGGTTCACACCTGCCATCAGGATGCCTAGCTTCCTGCTGTCCGCCGACCGCCGGTCGAGGGTGCCGAGAATCCTCCCCTTGAAAATGACGGCGATTCGGTCGGAGAGGTCGAGAATCTCTTCCAGCTCTTCGCTGATCAGCAGGATGCCTATGCCTTCCATGCGTTTCTCCAGGAGGCGCCTGTGAATGAACTCTGCCGCCCCCATATCGAGGCCCCTGGTGGGATAGACTGCCACGAGAAATCGCGGCCTGCGGGAAATCTCCCTGGCGAGGATGACCTTCTGGATGTTGCCCCCGGAGAGGGACCCTGCCGCGACCCCCGTGTCGGAGCTGCGGATGTCGAACTCCGTGCGCAGCCGTTCAGCGTTGCGGTCAATCTCCTTCAGTTTCAGGAACGACCGTGCCGCGAAGGGAGGGGAGCCGGCGTCCTTCAGGATGAAGTTCTCCTTCATGGAAAAGGAGGGCACTATTCCCTCCGTGTTCCGTTCTTCAGGGATGTAGCCCATCCCGGCGTCGATGACGTCCCGGGGCGAACGGTTGGCCATGTCGCGGCCGAAGAAGAGAATTTCGCCTTCCTCGGCTTTCCGCAGGCCGTTGATGGTTTCGGCCAGCTCCCGCTGCCCGTTGCCCGAGACCCCGGCGAGGCCGACGATCTCTCCCGCGCAGATCGAGAGATCAAGACCGTCCACGGCAAGGAAGCCTCTGTCGCTCCGCACCTTCAGCCCCCTGATGTCGAGGGCCGGCTTTCCCTCGCACTGCTGCGCCTCGTTCCTGGGAAGGTGAATCTCCCGTCCCGTCATGAGCGCCGCGATATCGTCGGGGGAGTGCTCGGCAGTGCTGCCCTCGAAGACCACCTCCCCCCGGCGGAGGATGACCACCTTGTCGGAGAGATTTTTCACCTCCTGGAGCTTGTGGCTGATGAAGATGATGGAGAGCTCGCCTGTCATTCTCCTGAGAAGGAGGATCAGCTCGTCCGTTTCCTGTGGCGTCAGGGCGCTGGTCGGCTCGTCCAGGATGAGGAAGCGGGCGCCGAGGCAGAGGGTTTTTACCAGTTCGACCCGCTGCTGTTCCCCCACGGAGAGCTGCCAGACGTAGGCGTCTGGATCCACGGCAAGGCCGTATTTCCGGGAGATTTCGTCGATGCGGGCGCGGACCATGTCCAGGTCGAGGGCCAGGGGAGACCATGCCCGGGTGTAGCCGAGGGCGATGTTTTCAAGCACCGTCATGTTCGCCACCAGCATGTACTGCTGGTGCACCATGCCAAGCCCCGCGGCGAAGGCGTCGCCGGGGGAGCGGAAAAGGGATTCTTCGCCGTTGATCAGGATGCGCCCTTCGTCGGGGCGGTACAGGCCCATCAGGATGTTCATGAGCGTGGTCTTTCCCGCGCCGTTCTCTCCGACCAGTGCCACCACTTCGCCCTCCCCGACGGAGAGGGAAATGTCGCTGCAGGCGAGGATCCCGGGGAAGCGCTTGGTGATGTGCTCCACCCTGAGGCTGGCAATTTTGCGGGTGTTCGGTTCCATGGGGAGACCTCCCGGTATTGGGGGATAGAAAAAAGTCCTGCGGAGGGACATGCTCCCCGCAGGACTTTTCTGCATATCAGAGCTTCGAGTAGTCCACGGCGCTCCAGTCGAGGGTATCGGGAGTTGCCCGGAATTTTGCGAGTGTTTCGTTGACCTTCTGCTCGACGGCGCCGGTGACCATGGTTTTCAGCGCCTCGTTGAAGGCGAAGACGAAACCGCCGTTGGAGAAGTTCAGGGGGATGCACTCGCCGCCCCTGACTCCGGCGTCCAGCTTGGCCACGAGGCTGATGATGACTGCTCCGTAGTTGTAGGAGGAAGCTGCGATGCACTTGTATCCCTCGGTGATATGGATCTGGGCGATATCCTGGCCGACCCACCAGACGGGGGCGTCCCTGTGGTCCGCCACAGCCCTCAGCGCTCCGAGGGCCTGCTGGGAAGAGCCGGTGAGCACGTCGGCACCTGCCTTGATCTGAGTCTCGGCCACTTCTCCGGCCTTGACAAAATCAGCGAAGGAACCGGTGTGGGCAACCATAATCTTCGCCTTCGGGTTGACCGCCTGCACGCCGAGGACGAAGCCCCGGTTGTAGCGGGCAGCATCGCCGCCGTCCACTGGGCCGACGAGGCCGACCGTGTTTTTTTTCGTCGTCATGCCGGCGATCAGGCCGGAGAGGTACCCGGTCTCCTCGCTCTGGGGCATGTAGGTGAAGACGTTGTCAGGTCCGATCTCGGCGCTGGTGCCGAAGGCGAAGGTGACGTCCGGGTACTCCTCGGCCATTTCGAGCATCAGGTTCTTGTACTGGGCGCCGTGGCCGATGATGATGTGGTATCCCTGGGACACGTACTGAAGAACGGCGGATCCTGCGTCCACAGGCTTCATTTTTTCGCTGTAGCTGTACTCTATCCGTCCGGGAAGATCTTTCTGCGCCTGGAGAATGCCGTCGTGCATGGCCTGGCACCAGCCCTTGTCATCGACGGTGCTCTCGATGATGAGGGCGATCTTCACCACTCCGGCTGCGCTCGCGGCGTTCGGCGCCGTGCCGGTAAGTGCCAGTCCGAGCAACAGTACGGCGCAGAGCAGGCATGCCAGTTTTTTCTTCACAAGAAACCCCTCCCTGTGCGTCAATTTTTAAAGACCGTGAATGTGCATCCAGTGTAAGAACTGCCGGAAGATTGTCAAGCGGTTTCAGACGACTGTCCTGCCGCAGGGAGGGCGATGAACTTGCTTTTTGCTTTTCAGACTGTTACACTGAAATAACGTGAATGACTGTAAATAGAGCATTTGCGGAGATGAAGAAGATATCTGAAGCAACTCCGCCGATAAGGCTTCAGGCAGCATGCGGTGGTATCCATGGGGAATGCCTGAGATTGTCCCTGGTGCAGAGAGAGACTGAAGGGGGAATGGAAAAATGGCTGCCCGTGCAGCTTCATCGGTGAAGAGGGCTGAGAGCCCTGATGCCCTGAGGCGTGAAGCCGCCAGTGACCCCTTGGGGCTGATGAAGAGGATAGGCTGCAGGGCCATCCTTTTCATGAAGGATGAACAGCGGGCCATCACCCTGAAATGGGCTTTCAGGGTTTTCTGCGATTTCCGTGAGGTTCTCCGGATTCATGGAGCGCCTGTTGAGAGCGGTTCATTTCTTCCTCATCCCCGAAAGGATATTGAGGCCGCCCTTTTCATCCTTTTGCTCCAGTCTGTCCTTGCGGGAGAAAAAGAGAAGACCGCCATGTTCCGCACATCTTTGCGGTCGCTGGCCCGGTTTGTCGATATCCCGGAGGAGGCCCCGGACAAGGATGGGCCGGCTTCGAAGGTCAGCCGGAATTCCGGAGTGGGAGAACCGGCTGAGGAGTCTTTGGAGGAGCACTGTGGGACAGCGGCAGCCTGTGAACGGTATGCAGCTTCCGTGCGGAGCGAGGAAGAGCGGCTCTCCAAAAAAGAAAGGGCACTTCTCGGAATCTACGGTCTGTGACATTCCCCGGTGTAATTTTTTCCTTCCGCCCGCCTCTTTGGGGGCGTTTTTTTGTGTCAAAAACGGCTCCTCAGTGCTGCAAATTCCCATGGTACAATACCTCCGTAATCTGCTGCGGAACTGGAGGGAATTCCATGACCGAGTGGCGGAGTTGTGCGGAGAGAATGGTGCGGGAACAGATTATGGCCCGGGGCATCCGTTCTGAGGCAGTTCTCGAAGTCATGCGAACTGTGCCGAGGCATTTGTTCGTGGGAGATGATCTCAGCGAAAACGCGTGGATTGACAGCCCCCTCCCCATAGGGGAGGATCAGACTATCTCACAGCCCTACATGGTTGCCCGGATGACGGAACTCCTGGGAGTCTCGCGGGGAGAGACGGTCCTTGAAATCGGTACCGGATCAGGATACCAGGCGGCGGTCCTTTGCGCTCTTGGCGCGAAGGTGACGAGCCTGGAGCGGATCGCTTTCCTGGCTGACAGAGCCCGGGAGCGCCTTGACGGGCTGGGTTTTGACGTGCAGGTGATCTGGTCCGACGGCGGCCAGGAAAGCCGTCCCGCCGGACCTTTCGATGGTGTGATAGTCACCGCCGCAGCCCCGGAGATGGAGGCCTGGTGGTCCGAAGTGCTTGCTCCCGGAGGACGGCTGGTGGTTCCCCTCTCGGTGATGTCGGGGGGACAGCGGCTTCTTCTGCGGAAAAAGACCGCACGGGGAGAATATGTGGATACATGGCACGACTACTGTCGTTTCGTTCCGCTGCTGAAGGGACGGAAAGGCGGCTGAACCGGAGGAAGGGCCCATGAGGAAAATGCAGTTGAACATGAATGATCTGCTTGCCCCAAGGTCTCTGGCCGTCTCGGGGCTGGTTGCGGCGGCCTATGCAGTGGTGACTCTCCTGTTTGCCCCTATTTCCTACGGTCATATCCAGGTGCGTGTCTCGGAGGCCCTCACGGTGCTTCCCTTCCTGTTTCCCCAGGCTATTCCGGGGCTCTTCGTCGGCTGCCTGATCGCCAATTTCGCAGGGGGCTTCGGCATCCTTGACGTGGTGCTCGGGAGCGGCGCGACCCTGACCGCGGCAGTTCTCACGGCGATGATGCCGAACGTCTGGCTTGCCTCCGTTCCTCCCGTGGCGGTGAACATGGCGGTGGTCGGCGGCTACTTGTCTTTTCTTCTGGATATTCCTTTTCTCCTGTGCGCCCTCTACGTGGGGCTGGGGCAGCTCGTCGCCTGCTGTTTTCTCGGAATCCCCCTGGTGCTCCTTCTCGAACGGAGAATGAAAAAGGGCGGGAACGGTCCCGCCCTGTAAAGCCTATCCCTTTTTCTTCCACTTTGTTCCGTCGGGAGTGTCCTCCAGGAGAATACCCCGGGCCCCAAGTTCGTCCCGTATTTCGTCGGACCGCCTGAAATCCTTTCTCTTCCTGGCGTCGTTCCTCTCAGCAATGAGTTTTTCGATTCCTGCGGCTTCCCCTTCTTCTCCCGGAGCTTCGGAGGGAAGAATGCCAAGAACGGAATCGAGCTTCCTGAAGAAGGCTTCAGCCGCCTCGAGCGCGGCCGGGTCCAGGATATCGCTCTCCTTCAGGTAGGTGTTGATGGCCTTGACGCCGTCGAAGAGGACGCCGGTCGCAGCGGCGGTGTTGAAGTCGTCGTCCATGACGGTCCTGAATTTCTCCTCGAGAGCCCTGAACAGGACGGTCGTTTCGTTCTCCTTCGTCCGCTCTCCCTTCTTCCTGTTGGCGATGGCGTGACGAAGATCTGACCAGCAGTTGTCCAGCCGTTCCATGGCGCTTTTTGCCTGCAGGAGGCTTTCCTCGGAGAAGTTGATGGGGGACCGGTAGTGGGCGCTCAGCATGAAGAACCGGATGGCCCGGGCAGGAAATTTTTCCAGCGCCGCCCTTGCTGTCAGAAAGTTGCCGAGGGACTTGGACATCTTCTCCTTGTCGATAAGCAGGTAGCCGTTGTGGATCCAGTATTTGACGAAGGGTTTGCCAGTGGCGGCCTCCGCCTGGGCGATTTCGTTCTCGTGGTGGGGGAAGGTGAGGTCCGTTCCGCCCGAGTGGATGTCCAGGGTTTCCCCGAGGTATTTCATTGACATGGCGCTGCACTCGATGTGCCAGCCCGGACGCCCCTCGCCCCACGGGCTGGGCCAGGAGGGTTCCCCTTCCTTTTTTGCTTTCCAGAGAGCGAAGTCCAGGGGATGTTTTTTTCTTTCGTTTATCTCGATGCGGGCTCCTGACTGGAGTTCCTCAAGGCTCTGTTTTGAGAGGATGCCGTATTGCGGAAAGCTGCTCACATCGAAGAAGACATCGCCGTCCACCTCGTAGGCATGTTTTTTTTCGATGAGAGTGCTGACAAGGCTGATGATCTCTTCCATGTGTTCCGTGGCGAGGGGATTGTGGGTCGCCCTGCGGACACCGAGAGCATCGGCATCTTTGTAATACTCATCAATAAACCGGTCGGCCAGCTGCCGGACGGTGATGCCTTCCCTATTGGCCCTGGCGATCATCTTGTCCTCGATGTCGGTGAAGTTCTGGACGAAAGTTACGGTGTATCCGCTAAATTCAAGATACCTTCTGAGCACGTCAAAGACGATGAAGGGCCGGGCGTTCCCGATGTGAAAATAGTCGTAGACAGTGGGGCCGCAGCTGTAGAAACCGACGTGCCCTTCACGCACGGGGACAAAGGGCTCTTTTGTCCGTGAAAGGTCGTTATAGAGTACCAGGCTCATTATTTAGCACCTCCAAATGCTTTCTAATTTTGAATTATAACGTAAAATACTTCGTATGGGATCATGACACGGAGCAAAGGGAGAAAATCGTGGCGACAGAACGAATAATGAAACTGCTGAAGAAACTTCCCGACCGCCCCGGTGTGTACCTGATGCGGGACGCCTCAGGGGAGGTTATTTATGTCGGAAAGGCGAAATCCCTGAAGAAAAGGGTCTCCTCCTATTTCCGCCATGGTTCATTTGCTTCGCCGCGGCTCCGGAAGCTGGTCCAGTCCATTGAGGACATCTCTGTCATCCGGACCGAGTCGGAAGTGGAGGCCCTGATTCTTGAGGCCAAGCTGATTCGGAAATACAGTCCCTTCTTCAACGTGGACCTCAAGATGTCGGACAGGTACCCCTACATCAAGATCACCCGGGAACTTTTTCCGAGGATCGTGGTGACCAGGCAGAGGGGAAAGGATGATGCCCTTTACTTCGGGCCCTTCGTGAGCGCGGGCGACGTCAGGTCGCTGCTCCGGCTCATCGAGAGGTATTTCCCCCTCCGGATCTGCGCCAGGGACATCGATGCCACCACTCCGGAGAAAAACGGCAGGCCGTGTCTCCATTATTCCCTGGGCAGGTGTCTCGGTCCCTGCGCCGGGCTGGTGTCTCCGGCGGAATACAGGGAACGGGTGGACGACGTTATTCTCCTTCTGCAGGGGCAGTCCTCCGAGGTGGTGGAGCGCCTGAGAAAGCGGATGGACAGGGCGGCGAAATCCCTCGCCTTTGAGGAGGCCGCCAGGCTGCGGGACACGATCAGGGCCATCTGGAGAATTACCCGGCAGCGAATCACCTCCCCCCTGAGGGAGGATTTTGACGGGGATATGTGGCAGTGTCTCAACAGGCTCCAGCAGGTGCTCAGGCTTCCAGTGCTCCCGTGGAGAATCGACGGCTTCGACATCTCCCACATGTCCGGAAGGGAGACCTACGGCGTGGTGGTGGTTTTCGAGCAGGGGTCACCGAACAATGCCCTGTACAGGAGATTCCGGATCAGGACTGTGGAAGGGGTGGACGATTTCCGCTCCCTGGAGGAGACGGTGACCCGCCGCTACGGACAGTCCCTGAAGGGCAGCGAACCTCTGCCCCAGCTCGTTCTCATTGACGGCGGACCGGTGCAGCTTGAATTTGCGCGGAAAGCCCTGGATGCGCTCGGCCTGAAGGATCTGCCTGCGGTATCGCTGGCAAAACAGGAGGAACTGATATACCATACTCCGGGTGTGGAGCCGCTGAGGCTAGATTCCGGAGACTCCTCCCTGAGGCTGCTTCAAAGGGTGCGGGACGAATCGCACCGGTTCGCTATTGAAAGCCACAGGGCGTCCCGCTCCGCACGTCTGCGCCGCTCTGTCCTGGAGGAAGTTCCGGGGATCGGCAGGCACCGTGCGGCCCAGCTTTTGGGCACGTTCGGGAGCGTCCGGAACATGGCGGCCCTTTCGGCAGAAGAACTTGCGACGGTGCCGGGGATTGGGCCGGCAATGGCGGAGAGAATTTTGTCTGTATTGAAGGAGAACATCGGTGGGACTGAGCCGGAGAAAAGTTGACGAGTACTTCATGAGGAGAGTCCTGAGCCTGGCCCTCAGGGGAACGGGACGAACATCCCCCAACCCCCTGGTGGGCTGCGTGGTGGTTCGGGACGGCCGGGTGCTGGCCGAAGGCTTTCATTCCTGCTGCGGTGAGGACCACGCCGAGCGGGCGGCCCTGGGAAAAATCGCCGATGCCGCCGGAACGGATCTTTATGTGAACCTGGAGCCCTGTTCCCATTTCGGCAGAACTCCTCCCTGTGCCCCCCTGATTGTCGAACGGGGCGTTTCCCGTGTGGTGGCAGGGATGACGGACCCTGACGAAAGGGTCAGCGGCAGGGGGCTGGATATTCTCCGCTCCGCAGGGATCGTGGTGGAAACGGGGGTTCTTGAGGAGGAGTGCCGGTGGATCAACCGGGGTTTCATCCGGAGAGTGACCCTCGGCAGACCCTGGGTGACGGTGAAGGGGGCGGTGAGCCTGGACGGGGGCATGGCCCTCGAAAGCGGCGAGAGCAGGTGGATCACCGGCCCGGATGCCAGGATGGCAGCCCATCGGCTCCGGTCGGAGCACGATGCGGTTCTCGTGGGGGCCGGCACGGTGGCCGCCGACGATCCCGAACTGACGGTGAGGCATACTTGCGGAGAGTCTCCGATGAGAATAGTATTGGATTCCCGGCTCTCCATTCCCCCGGGGTCGAAGATCTTCGCTCCGGGAACGACTGTGTTCGTTTCGGATGAGGCTCCCGGAGAACGAAGGGCGGCTGCGGCAGCGGCGGGAATGGACGTGGTCACGGTTCCTTTGGGGCCCCTTGGCCTTTCCATTTCTGATATCCTGTCCGCCCTTGGGTCACGGGGAATAAATTCCCTTCTCGTGGAAGGGGGACCTTCCGTCATCGCTTCATTTTTTCGGGAAGGTCTTGTCGATGGGGTGGCGCTTTTTCTTTCACCCCGGATCATGGGAAGGAACCGGTGTTTTTCCGGGCCCCTTGCCTTCACGTCCATGGATGAGACAGTCCGTATTGCGGGGGCGTCAGTGAAGGCCGTCGGGGAGGATTTTCTGCTGGAGGGGGTGCCCGAATGTTCACCGGCCTTGTAGAAACTGTGGGAACGGTGGTGTCACTCAGGCCTGCCGGGATGTGCACCGTCCTCTCTCTGCGGGCTCCCCTGTTCGGGGGAGAACTGTCTCTCGGACAGTCAGTTGCTGTTTGCGGCGCCTGCCTGACGGTCACCGCCCTTGAGGGGGAGGTTTTCTCGGTGGACGTAATGCCTGAGACGCTGAAAAAGACAAAGCTGCGTTCGCTCCGACCCGGTACGCGGGTGAACCTGGAACGGGCCCTCAGGTCTGACGGGAGACTCGACGGCCATATTGTCACGGGCCATATCGACGGGGTGGCCCCGGTCCGGGAGATTTCCAGGGGGCGGGACGGGTTTCTGCTCACCTTCACCCTTGATGGGGAAACTGCGTCCCTGGTGGTTCCCAGGGGGTCCGTGGCGGTGGACGGCGTGAGCCTGACCGTAGCCCGGCTGGCCGGAGCTTCCTGCACCGTGGGGCTGATTCCAGCCACGCTGGAGGCTACCACCCTGGGTGACCTCCATCCCGGCGACGAGGTGAACATCGAAACGGACATCCTTGGCAAGTATGTCCGGAGGCTTCTTGAAACCGGAGCCTCCTTCCACACAAATACAGGCGCTTCTTCCCTGTCTCCGGATTCGCTCCGGGACGCCGGGTGGATGTAGCGCATACAGGAGGCTTTTTCATGACCGCTCTGTGCGGGGACGACCGGATCAGCGGCGAAGTGTTCAGTTCCATCGAGGAGGCCGTGGAGGATATACGAAACGGCAGAATGGTGATCGTGGTTGACGACGACTGCAGGGAGAACGAGGGTGATCTCATAATCGCCGCTTCTCTTGTCACAACGGACGCCGTCAATTTTATGGTGAGGAACGCCCGTGGACTTGTCTGCGTTCCCCTCGGAAACGGCATTGTCCGGAGACTCAGGCTGGAGCCCATGGTCAGGGAAGGAACGGACAAGCACGGCACAGCCTTTCTCGTGACCGTGGATGCAAGGGAAGGCTGCACCACGGGCATCTCAGCCGAGGAACGGGCGAGAACCGCCCGGTCCCTTGCTGACCCGTCATCGGTCCCCGAGGACTTTTACCGTCCCGGGCACATGTTTCCCCTGGCGGCCCGGCAGGGAGGAGTGCTCAAGCGGGCGGGGCACACGGAAGCGGCGGTGGACCTCGCCGGGCTTGCCGGGCTGCCTCCGGCAGGGGTTATATGCGAGATCATGAACGAGGACGGCACCATGGCCCGCCTTCCCCACCTGGTGACCTTCGCGGCCAAATATGGTCTGAAGATCATCTCCATCGAGGACCTCATCGCCTACAGGAGCAAGCGGGAAAAACTGGTGGAGAAGATCGCCAGGGTGGAGCTGCCCACTTCCCACGGATTCTTCATTGCCCACGCTTACAGAAACGTGAACGACGACAATCTCGACCACGTTCACATGGCACTGGTGAGGGGAACCGTCGAAGACAGGCAGAATGTTCTCGTGAGGGTCCATTCCGAATGTCTTACCGGCGACGTGTTCGGCTCGCTGCGGTGCGACTGCGGCCCCCAGCTGGTCCAGGCCATGGAGATGATTGATGCTGAGGGCAACGGTGTGCTCCTCTACATGCGCCAGGAAGGCCGGGGCATAGGGATTGCCGAGAAGCTGAAGGCGTACCAGCTTCAGGAAAAGGGACTCGACACCGTGGAAGCGAACGTGGCACTCGGTTTTCCCGCCGACCTGAGGGATTACGGCATCGGCGCCCAGATACTGCAGGACCTGGGCGTGGGAAGCATCCGCCTCATCACCAACAACCCGAGAAAAGTCGTGGGGCTCCAGGGGTACGGGCTGGAGATCGTGGAGCGGATCCCCCTGGTGATTCCGCCGAACCGTTTCAACGAACGATACCTCGGAACGAAGGAATCCAAACTCGGGCACCTTTTTCACGTCCGGGACTTCCTGAGATAAAAGAAGGCTGAAAGGAGAGGTCGTACATGAAAATAGTAGAGGGAAATCTTACGGGTGCAGGTCTCCGGTTCTGCATCGTCGTGTCGCGGTTCAACAGCCTCTTCAGCGAAAAGCTGCTCGAGGGAGCGAAGGATATTCTCCTTCGTCACGAAGTGAGCCACCAGGCCATCGACATCATCAGGGTGCCCGGTGCGTGGGAGCTGCCGATTGTCGCAAAGGAGGCCGCCCTGAGCGGCAAGTATGACGCCATTATCGCCCTGGGGGCGGTCATACGGGGGGATACACCCCATTTTGAATACGTATCCGCCGAGATGTCCAAAGGGCTGGCCTCGGTCGCCATGTCCCAGAGGATTCCTGTTTCCTTCGGCGTTCTGACCACGGACACCATGGATCAGGCTGTGGCCAGGTCAGGGAGCAAGGGAGGAAACAAGGGGGCTGAGGCAGCTCTCGCGGCAATCGAGACAGCCAACATCCTGAAAGAGCTTCGCAGTGGAAAGGAGAAGGAATACCATGCTTGACATTCGGTGGATCCGCTCCAACGCGGATGAAGTGAGGCGCTTGCTGGCAAACCGGAACAATGATGCGGACATCGGTCCGCTCCTTGAGCTCGACGAAGAAAAACGGGTTCTTCTCACGGAGACGGAAGAACTGAAGGCCCGGAGAAATGAAGGATCCCGGAAGGTTGGTGCCGCCAGGGCGAAGGGAGAGGATGCCTCCGCCGCAATGGAAGAGATGCGGGGCATCGGTGAGAGGATCAGGGAGGTCGACGGCCGCATTGCGGAGATCGAAGAAAAAATGTCCGACATGCTGCTTTCCCTTCCGAACCGTCCCCACGAGTCAGTCCCTGTGGGCCGGGACGAGAATGACAATCCCGAAGTCCGGAAGTGGGGCGAGCCGAAGGTATTCTCTTTTGAACCCAAGCCTCACTGGGATATCGGAGAGGCATTGGGCATTCTGGATTTTGAAAAGGGCGCGACTCTTGCCCAGAGCCGTTTTACGGTCCTGAAAGGACTCGGGGCACGGCTTGAAAGGGCATTGCTGAATTTCATGCTTGACCTTCACACTGAGAAGCACGGCTATAAAGAAGTCCAGCCGCCTTTCATGGTGAGCTCGAAAACCATGCGGGGAACAGGGCAGCTTCCGAAGTTTGCCGAAGACCTGTATAAATGCGAAAACGACGACCTCTGGCTGATTCCCACCGCGGAGGTTCCGCTGACCAACCTCCACGCCGAGGAAATCCTTGACGAGAGCCGGCTTCCCCTGTACTACACGGCCTATACGCCCTGTTTCCGCCGTGAAGCAGGCGCCTACGGCAGGGACGTCAGGGGCATGCTCCGGCAGCACCAGTTCGACAAGGTGGAAATGGTGAAAATCACCACCCCGGAGACCAGCTACGACGAGCTGGAGAGACTGACCGACAACGCAGAGGAGGTCCTCAGGGCTCTCGGCATTCCCCACAGGACAATCTGTCTCTGCACCGGGGACATGGGCTTCGGAGCGAGCAAGACCTATGATGTGGAAGTCTGGCTGCCCTCCCAGCACAAGTACAGGGAGATCAGTTCGTGCAGCAACTGCGAGGATTTCCAGGCCAGAAGGATGAACACAAGATACCGCCCGGCGGACGGTGGCAAGCCCAGGCTTGTTCATACCCTGAACGGTTCGGGAATAGCCATCGGGAGAACGCTGATTGCCGTTCTTGAGAACTACCAGAGAGAAGACGGGTCCGTGGAGATTCCCGAGGTCCTGATTCCCTACATGGGGGGAGTCAAGGAAATCCGCTGAGGTTTGCAAAGGGCTGGAAAAAAGGGATAACAGCTGGTAAAATCAAGTCTGTAGCCTTACATTCAGGGAGGGCTAACCATTTTTTTTGCTGAGACGTACATGGCTGAGGTTTTGTTTTTTGTTCCGGCGGCGGTGGTGCTTTGCTTTTTTCTGCAGCGCTGCTGCAGAAAACACATGGAGATGCCGCAGTACAACTACTTCAGGGATCTTCTGCTGGTGGCCTCATGGATTCTCGCCGCTCTCTGGGCGGGGAGTTCCGTGTCCCGGTTCATCGTCGGGATGGCCGCTTTTGCTTCGCTCTTAGGAATATGCCAGCATATCCGTCCTCATTGGGGATGGAAGACGGCGTACCTCTTCGTGGGGTTTGTCTTCGCTTTTTTTGGACCAAAGATAGGTTTTATCGGTCTTCCGGACGGGCAATACCATTACTTTTCCCCAGAAGTCTCCATTATCGTGACAGCCCTGTGGGTGGGAATCTTCCCTGTGCTTCTCCAGCAGCTGGACAACATTCCGGGTATGGCGGGGCATCTGCTCGCCATCAGCTTCTCTCTGCTTCTTGTCGCCACGGTGTTCTCGGGGCAGGATCTGCCGGATGCTTTTTTCATGTCTCTCTGCGGACTGGCTTTCCTCGGTGTGTTCTGGAGCCGGCACGGGCACATGTACCGCCGCATGGGGGAGTCCCTCTCGGCCCTCTGGGGAATCCTCGTGGCGGGAACGTCAGTGCTCGGTGTTAGCAAGGGAATTACCTTCAGCACCCTGATGCTTCTTCCCCTGGGGCTATTCGCCATACCCATTATGGAGGCATCACTCCACTTTGCCAGCCTGGCTTTTTCTTCGAAATCCCACGGTGCGGCGGTGTTGTATCGAAAGCTCATTGGCCGGGGTCTCGACCACCCCAGCGCAGTTCGCTTCATAACATCTCTTTGTGCTCTCGGCGGCGCTGTAATAGCCATATCCCAGCTCGGGAACTCCCTGTTCATGATGCTGTGGGTCAGTGCCACCATTCTTTTTACAGGTCTTGCCATCATGCCATTCATACGGAAAATGAAGGAGAATGCGGAAATGCCCCTGAAACCATCCATCTGGAGCACGTCTGTCGATAATGTCTCCATGGACTATGCCCTCGCCAAGACAAGGGCGGCTGCACAGTCCGGCAAAGGTGTTTCCCTGGTGGCCACGGTGAATGCCCTTGCCGTGATGGAAGCGGAAAAGAACAGGGAGTATGCTGCAGCCCTGCGGAATTCCTTCCTTACCCTTGCCGACGGCTCCGGACTCGTCTGGGCCCTTCGTTTCCTCAATACTCCCGTGCAGGAGAGGGTTGCAGGGATTGACTTCATGATGCGTCTTGCACGGACGGCGGCCGCTGAAGGACTTCCGGTTTATCTTCTGGGTGCAAAGGAAGAAGCGGTGAAAGGAGCTGCAGAAGCTCTGAAAGAACAATACCCTGACCTTGTGATAGCGGGATGGCGGAACGGATATTTTCATTCCTCCGATGCCTCCGTCGCTGAAGACATCCGGAAGAGCGGGGCAAAGATTCTTTTTGTTGCAATGGGAGTCCCCCGCCAGGAAATCTGGATCAGGGAAAACGCGCCCTGCCTTGGCGACCTCGTCGCTGTTGGCGTCGGCGGAGCTTTTGATGTGGTCTCCGGAATGCTGAGACGGGCACCCCGGGTTTGGCAGAAGCTTGGCCTCGAATGGTTTTTCCGTCTCTTGCAGGAACCATGGAGATGGAAACGGGATATCGATCTCTTCCTTTTTGTCTGCAGGGTTTTTCTCACGAAGATTGGTCTGCGTCCCTTCAGGGAAGACAGGAGCTCAGAGTGAAGACTGCCGCAAAGGATATCATGAATTTCGACCTTACGTCAGTTATGGAAGAAGATCTTGTCCATGACGCCATTCACATACTCTACAGCCACAACATGCAGGGAATTCCCGTCCTCGATGAGGACTGGAACCTCGTTGGATTTCTTTCCGAATCGGATGTGCTGAAAGCGGCGGTTCCCACATATCTTGAAGTGCTTGCCAAGTCGTCCTTTCTCGAGGATGAGGAAGATCTTCTTCTCTCGCGGTTTCATTCTTTCGGCAATAAAAAGGTCGGAGAGTTTATGGACAGGAACCCCATTTTCGTTGAACCGGAGACCAGCCTCATGGCTGTGGCAGACCTGATGATACGGAAGTCGGTGAAGCGGCTTCCCGTGGTTGAAAACGGAAAGCTTGCCGGCATGATCAGCCGGGAGGCTTTCTGCGAGTTCCTCATGGAAGAAAGTGCGAGCCACCATGCTGAGAAACACTGAAGCAACATCCCCTTCAGGTGAATTCGGCGAAATAGGGGATGAAATTCGCTGTTATTCGGGCGAACTGGAATCAGAACTTGAAAAAAAACGGAGGGAGTGCCGTCTCGCCAGAGAGCAGGCGCTCCTTCGTCTTTCCGAAATGGAAAAGGAAACCTTCCGGAGGGTGGAGGAAGAATGGCAGAGCAGAGAGCATGACCTAGCCCTTCTCTCTTCCGGCCTCGAGAAGGAATTGGAGTTGATCAGACAGGATGTTTCGGGGCGGGTTTCCGGCGGATCAGCCCTGAAAGCGCTTATGGAAGATACCTTTGCTGCGGTTCTCGGAGAAAAGGAACCATGATACGGAAGATGGTTCGCCTCGCTCTTTGGGGCGTCTCCGGCAGGCGGAGTGAGATTATCGGGGAACTTCAACGGCTCGGCGCCCTTCATCTTGAACAGGGAAACCGTCCTGTCGGCGGCGATTCCGCCAGGCTGAACACCCTTCGCCTTCTGCGCGGCAAGGTCCTCGGGCTTGTTGAATCCCTCGGCTGGGACGAATGGAGCGGTCTTTCAGAGGAGAGTATCGACGATACTGAAAGGCTTCTGTCTTCCCTTTCTGCCGAAGAACTTGCCCCCGAAATCGAGAGGAGTCTTGAAGAATTCGGGCGGAGGCTCTCGGCTCTGCTGGATGAAAGGACGTCCGCAGAAGATACTCTTCTCCGGGTGAGAAAGTCCCGGGACATCCTCGAGAGGTTTTCTTCCTTCCTTCGCAGAGAATCTGACACTTCCTTGGGAGCAGTGAGGCTGTGGTGGATACCGGGAGATTCTGTGCAGCAGGCCATTGGAGCCCTCCACGGGGCTTTTTCCGCTGCAGGTTTGGAGTGGGAAGGACGGCATTCTTTTGTTCCCGGAAAAGACTCCCTGGGCATACTGGCAGTCAGGCTTTCTCCCGGGGTCGAAGAAGAGGCGGAATCAATCCTTACCCGGTGGAAAGCTCTTCCGTGGAATTTGCCGGAGTTCTGTTCGGGCCTGTCTGCTGAGGAAGCTCTTCCCCTTCTTGAGAGAAAGAATGAAACTCTTTCCTCCCGAATTGAAGAAATTGCGGGAGATCTTCGCAGGACGTCCGCTGAATGGGGACCGCGGCTTGCCGCGCTTTTCCTGTATATCGACGGCAGAACGGAACAGGCAACTGTGGAATCAAGGCTGGAAACATCAGCTGATTCCTTCAGCATTCTCGGATGGATTCCGGAGGATGCCCTCGATTCCACCGTTTCAGCTCTAAAGAACCGCTTCGGCGACGATGTCCTTCTTCAGTGGAGACACCCGGGAGAGAACGAATGGAGCCGGGTTCCCACAGCCTTGAAGAACGCCCCTTTCTTCGCTCCTTTTGAGCTCTTTCTGAAGCTTCTGCGGCCGCCCTCCTATTCGGGGATTGATCCAACTGCAGCCGTTGCGCTCTTCTTCCCCTTCTTTTCGGGCTGTATGATCGGAGACATGGGCTACGGAATCATTCTCCTCCTTCTTTCCCTCAAACTGAAAAAAGCGCTGCGTCCTGTACTCCGGGACATAGGCTCCATCCTTTTTTCCGTTTCTCTCTGGAGCATTGTCTGGGGGGCCGCCTGGGGAGAGTTCTTCGGCGACGCGGGGCACAGGCTGTTTCACCTTGAGCCGCTCTGGGTTGAGCGGTCGGTGAGCGTCCTGCCGGTGGTGGTCTTTACGGTGGCTCTCGGCGCCGCCCATGTTTTTTTCGGTCTCCTTCTCGGCATCTACCAGGGGATCAGGAACCGGCACAGGCATATGTGGATGGAAAAGGCCGGCAACCTCGCCGTTCTCCTTGCCATCGTCGCAGGGCTTGTAGCGCTCAAGGCTGAACTGCCTGGAGGATTCTTCACCGTGCCCCTTTCCCTCCTGGTCATCGGAATGGCTCTTCTCATCGGAGGGGGAGGAATCGGGGGCATTATTGAGACGTTAGGCAGCATCGGCAACATCATCAGTTATGTACGAATCGCAGCTATTGGCCTTTCATCTGCGATCCTCGCTCTTGTGGCCTCGAAGTTCCTCGACGTGTTCGGCCTTTCCGTTTTCGGAATCTTCCTGGCTCTCATGATTCACCTTCTTAATTTTGTGCTGGCCATAGGCGGTTCGAGTCTCCACTCGGCCAGGCTGCACTATGTGGAATTTTTTGGAAAGTTTTATTCCGGAAGCGGAAAGGACTACACACCATTTCAGCGAAGGAGCGGATCTTCGTGGAAAAAGCAATCATAGCTCTTGCGGCGGCTCTTGCCGTCGGGATTCCGGCTGTTGCCACAGCCTACGCCCAGGCAAAAATAGGAAGTGCAGGTGCCGGGACGGTGGCTGAGAAACCGGAGACAGGAGGCACTATCATCATACTTGAAGCAATCCCTGAGACTATGGTCATCCTCGGCTTCGTAGTGGCCATAATGCTCATTCTTCAGTTTGCCTGAGGGACGGGGAAAAATGGACGGGGGGAAGGGCCTCGAATCCTTCAAGGAGGCTCTCAGAAGGGAGTACCTTGAAAAGGTGGACCTTCTGGAAAGAGAGCGGGACGCTGAGATTTCAGATCTCATTGCCGCAAGGAGAATCTCGGTCCAGAAAAAAGTCGCTGCCCTCCGGAAAGAGCAGGAGGATCGATTCCGTTTTCTGGCTTCCGAGAAGCGAAAGGATGCCTCCGCTTCTGCAGGAGCTCTTTTCCTGGAGGAGTTTGCTGACGTCCGTCTGTCTTGTGCAGAAGAACTCCGGCACAAGACGGAGACACTCCGGAAAACAGACAGGGAACGGTTTGGCCGTGTTTTGGCCCGCCTCGCGAAAGAGGCTCTTGAAGCATGTGGACGGCCTGCCGTTCTTCTCGTGGAGAGCGGTGACAGCGAAATTCTCCGGGAGGCCGTGGGAGACGCCTGTTTTTTCGAGGGTGTCGAGATCAGGGAAACACATCTGAATGGATGGGGTGGCTGCCGGGCCGAGACGGACAACGAGATAATTGACAACACCTTCCTCACGCGGTGGGGAAGGCAGTCATCTCAGTTTTCCCTCACTCTGTCCCGGATTATGCATGATTCTTTCTCAGAAATTCATCAGCGAATCTCCCAATTATGAATATCTGAACGCCGTGGTCA
>CAZJAR010000004.1:28700-54309 GCA_964543785.1 uncultured Synergistaceae bacterium
GCTTCTCGGCAGGGAAGTCTACTTTCGCCTTGCCTCCGGTTCCCTGGAAGACCTGGAACTGTTTCTTCTTGAAAGCCGCTATGCTTCCAGATACCGTGAACAACTGGCAACCGGAGGCAGCTCTCTCCTCGGAAGGATCGAAAATGCACTGTCCGCCGGAGCTGCGGACGTTTTGCTGGAAACAGCTTCCCTTGCGAGGGGTGAATCTCTCCTTTTTTTTTCGTTGATTCTTTCCATGGGTGACCTGAATAACGGACGGATTCTCCTTCGGGCTTCTCCGGGCGGTCTTCGGCCGAAGAAATCTCCGGCATGGCACAGATATTCCATCGCTGACGTCTCTTTTTATGACGACCTGTGGAAAAAATGTCCTACCCCCGCTGACGGAGCGGTACGCTGCCACGAGGAGAATCAGGAATTTGCCCGGATTCTCGGGGAGTCGTACCGGACGCTTCATGAAACGAAGGATCTTTTTCGTGCCGAGCGGACCCTATACTCCGGCTGGGCAGGTTTGTGGCGGGATCACATCCGGGGAAAAACCAGTGAAAACGGCCGGAGGATGGCCGAATACCTGGGCAAACTCACGGACCTCTGGAATTTCAGTATCTGGCTTCGGCCCCGTGAAAAGACTTCCCCTACAAAGGGCTTTCTTCCGGGAGGATGGGGTTTTTCACTTGATGCCCTTGAATCCACGGATGACCCGGAGAAACTTTTTTCCGGCTCGAAGTGGTCCTTCCTTCCAGAAAGGAAAGGAGAAAAGACCCGCTCAGATCTTTTCCGCTCCTTCCAGCGGCATTTTTACGAATGGCAAAAAAGCCTCTACAGAAAAAACCTTCTTGGCGTGGACGTGTCCCTTGGGTATGTAGCCCAGCTGGTGCAGGAATGGAAGAATCTCTCCCTTCTCGCAGTGGGTTTGTCACTCCAAATGCCAAAGGCGGAGCTTGAACGCCACCTGTTCTTGACGGGGGACGGAATGGAGGAGTCCCATGGCTGAAACGGGAAGAGGATATGCAGTCGGCAGCCAGATTTTCGTGGACCTGTGGTCTCTCCTGGGGCTTGTTCCTCTGCCATGTGAATCTCCGGGGGAGTCGGCGTCGGTGTTTGTAGCTCTTGCCCGGGAGAAGGCCGCTTTTGTGGCGGTTGAGAAAGAGTGGTTTGAGGGATTGCAGGAACCAGTCAGAAGACGGCTTGAAAAATCGGACGATCCTGTCTGGATCCAGTTTCCTTCCTGCGAAAGCGGGGAGATGAGGTGACGGCGGATATGGAAAAAAGAGGAAGGGTTGTGGGCGTTTCCGGACCTGTGGTTTCAGTTGTTCCGGAGAGACCGGCCTCTATGTTTGAAGTTGCGAGAGTGGGGGATGAGGGACTTCTCGGTGAAGTTATCCGGATAGAACGGTCATGTGTCCGGGTCCAGGTATATGAAGATACGGACGGGATCGCATCAGGAGCGCCTGTGGTTTTCGAGGACGATCTTCTCTCGGTGGATCTTGGACCGGGGCTGCTCGGAGGTGTTTTCGACGGCATCGGAAGGCCTCTTGACCTTCTTGGCGAAGAAGGCATTTTTCTTCCCAGGGGGGCGAAGCCCGACAGAATAAAAAGAAACTGCAAATACGGCTTTGAACCCGCAGCATCTCCGGGGGATGTCCTATCCCCCGGAGATCTCATCGGTTGCGTCCGGGAGAATCCGACATTTCTTCATTCCGTGATGGTCCCTCCCGACCAGATCCAGGGGAGAACTGCCTGGGTCGCACCCGGAGGAGAGTATGGTCTGGATGAGACGATTGTCAGGCTCGACGACGGCCGGGAATATACCATGACCCAGAAATGGCGGGTGCGTATTCCCCGCCCTGTGAAACAGCGTCTTCCCTTTGAGATCCCTCTGCTGACCGGCCAGAGAATACTTGATACCCTCTTCCCCGTTCCGCTGGGAGGGGCTGCTGTACTTCCCGGCGGGTTCGGCACGGGAAAGACGGTGACCCAGCAGTCCCTGGCGAAATGGAGTTCCGCAGACCTGATCATCTATATCGGGTGCGGCGAGAGAGGAAACGAGATGACCGAAGTCCTGGAGGAATTTCCCGGCCTCGTGGACCCTGTCAGCGGAGGACCTTTAATGGACAGGACTATTCTCGTGGCCAATACCTCCAATATGCCGGTGGCGGCCAGGGAAGCCAGCATTTACCTTGGAATGACCATGGGGGAATACTTCCGTGATATGGGCTTTAACGTGGCCATCATGGCAGACTCTACCTCGCGGTGGGCCGAGGCGCTCAGGGAAATCAGCGGCCGCCTCGAGGAGATGCCTGGCGAGGAGGGATACCCCGCCTATCTCGGGTCGAGGCTCGCCCAGTACTATGAACGGGCAGGGAGAGCGAAGGTCCTCGGAGCTCCGGAGAGAACCGGTTCGATTACAGTGGTGAACGCCGTTTCTCCCGCCGGGGGAGATTTTTCCGAACCGGTAACCCAGGCGAGCCTCCGCATGTCCGGTGCCTTTTGGGCGCTGGACAAAACGTTGGCCCAGCAGCGTCATTTTCCAGCCATCAACTGGCGCCAGAGCTACACCCTCTACGAGGCGATGCTCGCTCCGTGGTTCCGGGAGAATCTCGGCGAAGAGTGGTTTTCCCTCAGGGAGTACCTGAAGGACCTTCTGGAAAAGGAGCAGTCCCTCCTGGAACTGGTTCAGCTGGTGGGAAGGGACGGACTCTCCGAGGAAGACAAGTGGACACTCTTTATGGCTGAACTCGCCAGGGTGCTGTTTTTACAGCAGAACGCCTTTGCACCGGAGGACGCATCATTCGCCCCCGAGCTTCAGAAGCTGTATCTGTTCCAGCTGAGAGAGTGTGACAGGAGCGCAAGGTCTGCCCTCTCCCGGGGTGTCTTTTTTGACCAGCTGTCGGCACTGCCGTTGAGGTCCGAGCTTCTTTCACTGAGAGGGCTTTCTCAGGCGGAGATGGGCTCCAGGGGAGAAAAATGGAGGAAGCGTCTGGCTGAGGAACTCGGAAAAATCGAGGTGATGCCCCAATGACAGCCCTGTATCGTGAAGGCTTCCGCAGGGTAGAGGGCATCAGCGGTCCCCTCCTTTTTGTGAGGGGCATTGTCAGTCCAGCCTGCGGTGAACTCGTCACTTTGGAGTCGAAGACAGGGAGAAGGACAGGCCGGATTCTCCAGATCGACGGAGATATTTCGGTCATACAGGTCTTCGAGGGAACCATGGGCCTCGCGCCCGGCGGGGTTACCGTGTGGCTCGAGAGGGACGTTCTCAGAATTCCTGCGGGCGACGGACTTGTCGGAAGAGTGTTTGACGGAAGGGGCAATCCAATGGATGGGCTTCCCTCCGATTTCGCGGAGGATTTCATCCCGGTGGGAGGTTCTCCCATAAACCCCGTGAGAAGGAGCAGCCCGGACATCTTCGTGGAAACCGGGGTCTCGGCGCTTGACCTAATGAACACCCTCGTCCGGGGACAGAAACTTCCTGTCTTTTCAGGGGCTGGACTGCCCGCCAATGAGCTGGCTGTCCAGATTGTAAGCGGAGCCAGGATTCCCGGCTCTGAAGAGCCTTTCCTGGTGGTTTTTGCCGCCATGGGCATTACCCGGAGAGAGGCTCAATTCTTTATGGATTCCTTCCGGGAGTCCGGTGCCTTACGGAACGGCGTGTTCTTTCTGAACCTCGCCGGTGATTCTACCGTGGAGCGGCTGCTGACGCCGAGAGCCGCCCTTGCTGCGGCGGAATACTTTGCTTTCAGCAGGGGGTACAACGTCCTGGTTGTAATGACTGATATGCTGGCCTACTGTGATGCTCTCCGGGAAGTTGCCGCCGCACGGGAAGAGGTTCCGGGAAGACGGGGCTATCCGGGGTATATGTATTCCGACCTGGCAGAATTGTACGAGCGGGCCGGCTGCATTGCCGGAGCTCCGGGGAGCGTCACCCAGATCCCCATCATCACAATGCCCGATGATGATATGACCCATCCGGTGGTGGACCTCTCGGGGTATATTACCGAAGGACAGATAGTGCTTGAACGGCGGATCCAGGAGAGAGGCATTTATCCTCCTATTGACGTCCTGCCCTGCCTGAGCAGGCTGATGAACAAGGGAATAGGAAGAGGAAAGACATTCCCCGAGCACAGAGCACTGGCAGACCAGCTCTACGCTTCGTACGCCCGGGCGCGGGAAGTTGAGCGGATGCGCCTTATTGTAGGAGATGACGGCCTGACTGCAGTGGAGAAAAATTATCTCGGGTTCGGGTCGGTTTTTGAAAAAACGTTCCTCAGCCAGGGGACTGCACGAAGATCCTTGGCCGAATCTGAGCGCTGCGCCTGGAAATGCCTGGAAACACTCCCGAGGAGCGAACTTTTTAAGCTGCCTGAAAGTTACGTGGTCGAAAGCCTGGGCTATTCGGCCGCTTCGCAGGAGTCATGAACGGCAGGTCCTCCGGCCCTCCGACGAGGGAGCATCTCCTGTCCACGAGAAGGCGTATTCTTGCCGTAAGTCACGGCAAGAGACTTCTCGAACGCAAGAGGGATGCCCTCGTTCGGGCCGCGGACGAGGAACGCCGCCTCTTTCGGGAGACTGAAAAGGTGTTTTTGACCGCTGCACGAAGGATTACTTTTTTTTATTCGCTGGTGAGGCTCTTCGAGGGTGACGGTGCTGTTCGCTTCCTCTCCGCCGGAAACGCCCCTCTTCCGGTCCGGGTGGAAAAAAAGTCCATTATGGGATGCAGGTATTCCTCCTTTTCACCTTCCCAAGATGAAAAAGAGCGCCTGTCCTGGAAGCTGCCCTTCGATCCTGCTGTCACCTCTCTTTCAGTCGAGGATCTTTTGAAGTCTCTCGGTGAAAGTGAAGACTGTATCTGGAGCTACATCAACCTCAAAACAAAGATAGGTGCCATCGAACGCGAACTTTCAAAGACCACCCTCAAGATAAATACGCTGGATCACGTTATCCTTCCTTCTCTGGGAAAAGAAGTGAAACGCATTGAGGATCTTCTCGCGGAGAGAGAACGGCAGGAGAAATTTGTGGCGAAGAGGGTGGGAAAGAAGAAACGGATTTCCTCAGCGGAAAATAGGGAAAATATACTGGACACACACTATGAAAATCATTATTCTTAGTGTCGGCAGACCAAGGGACGCCCATTTGGCAGCCCTTTCAAGCCGTTTTTTTCAGCGGATGTCCCCTTTTCTGAAGGTGGACATGGAATTCGCTCCCGAGTCAAAGGATCCAAACGCCGGCCGCAAGGTGGAACGGGAGGGACGTGAAATTCTGAAGAAGCTCCGGGAACGGGATTTTGTCGTTATGCTGGACAACGGAGGGACGGAGACGGACAGCGTTTCTTTTGCCCGTTGGCTCGCGGCAAAGCTTGAAGGGGCAGACGGAAGGATTGTGTTTGTTATCGGCGGAGCCTTTGGTCTGGCACCGCAGGTGAGGGAAAGGGCGAACCATTCCCTTTCGCTTTCGAAGATGACCATGCCCCATGAACTGTGCCACGTGCTGCTCCTGGAGCAGATATACCGGGCATGTACCATTAACAGGGGAATTGACTATCATCACTAAGGGTTTTATCCGAGAAGAGGAGTGAGTATCTTGAACATGGACAAGATCATGAAACAGGCGCAGAAGATGCAGGCCCAGATGGCGAAGGTCCAGGAAGAACTTGCGGAAGAAAAAGTGGAGGGGAGCGCCGGAGGCGGAATGGTCACCGTTACGGCAAACGGCCAGGGAGACGTGGTGGGTGTTCGAATCGATCCTGAAGTGATGAAGGAAGACGACGTGGAAATGCTTGAAGATCTTGTTCTCGCGGCGGTGAATGAAGCATTGCGCCGAAGCAAGGAGCTTGCCTCGGAGAGGATGGGACGTATTACCGGCGGCCTGGGATCCATGGGGCTGTTTTAGGAGCAATCCGTGTCTTTGCCTGATTCCTTCGAGAGGCTCACCTTTCTTTTCCGGAAACTGCCGGGTGTTGGGGCAAAGACGGCCCGGAGAATGGCTTTTTTTGTACTTCAGCAGCCGGCTTCCTATGCCGAGGAACTTGCGGCATGCCTTTCGGGGCTGAAAGACCGCATATTCACGTGCTCCCGGTGCGGCAACATTACCGACAGGGAACCATGCGGAATATGCAGCGACCTTCTTCGGGACAGGAATACCCTTTGCGTTGTGGAGACCGTTGAAGACCTCATCAGCATTGAACAGTCAGGGGTATATTCCGGTCTGTATCATGTTCTCGGCGGAAGAGTGTCTCCTCTTGACGGCGAGGATCTCGATGAAGAATGTCTTGACAGGCTTGTGTACCGGATATCAGAAGAAGGCATCGGGGAGGTGATCATTGCAACGAACCCAAGGATCGAAGGAGACCTTACGTACCACGCTATTGTAGAGCGGCTTGGAGAGACCAATGTTTCCGTTTCACGGCTGGCATATGGCCTTCCGGTGGGAGGAAGCATAGAGTTTGCCGACAGGACGACCCTTCTCGCATCCCTGGAATCCAGAGTAACGGTGAAAAACAAACAGTGAGGTTCCCTCACCGGGGGACCGGGCGCTCCGGTATTTGGGAAGTCCTTTCTGCCATGAAGGGACACGGCCGACTGTAAGAGAGGTGATACTATGACGGAGGGTTTTGGGAAGATAGTCAGGATGATCTTTTCCGGGCTTGTTCTTCTTTTGGGCGGCATGATCGGAGCCCATGCGGCCCAGCTTCTTTTTCCCCTTGTTCCCGAGGAATGGTTCATTGCGGGGAGATCGTGGCTGCCCCTGTGGCTTCCTGGGAATATTTTTATAACTATTATTTCAGTTCTTTTTTTTGCTTTTCTCGGCTTGATCCTCTCACCCGTCTTTCTTCGATTGCTCGGTCTTATGGGTACCTTTTTTGAAACGCACCTGAAAAACACCAGCTGGTCAGAAATCACTGCCGCCACCATCGGCATGATCGTAGGCCTCATCATCGCGAACCTTGTGGCCCTGCCCTTTTCCGATCTTCTGTTCGGAAGCTATCTTGCGCTGATCCTGAACGTTGTCCTCGGGTATCTTGGTGCACGAATTATGCTGAAGCGCCAGAGCGATCTCCGCCATGTCCTGAGCCCAATTCAGGGACTGAAAGAACGAATTTCCATGATAAAGGGGCAGCGGGACAGGCGTGACGAAGGGGACCTTCATTTTCACCCGGACGATCAGCAATGGTGTCCAGGCAAGAAAATCCTTGACACGAGCGTCATTATTGACGGCCGTATCCTCGATGTGGCAAGGACCGGATTTCTCGAAGGCCTTGTCATTATTCCGCAGTTCGTTCTCCTGGAGCTTCAGGCTGTGGCTGATTCCACCGACCCCGCGCGAAGGACGAGAGGACGGCGGGGGCTGGATGTGGTGAACGAACTGCAGCGCCTTGGGGAACTGCAGATAGAAATTGCTGACACCTCGCTGAAAACACTCAAGGCCGAATCTGTGGACAGCGGGCTTGTTGCCCTTGCTGACAGGATTGGCGCCCAGATTCTCACAACAGATTACAACCTGAATAAACTGGCCCAGATACAGGGCATCAGAGTGCTTAATGTGAACGATCTGGCCAATGCTTTGAAACCAATGCTCCTTCCCGGCGAAACCATTGTCATCGATGTCATCCGGGAGGGAAAGGAGCCCCACCAGGGGGTGGGGTATCTCGACGACGGGACCATGTTCGTCGTTGAGGACGGTGAGAACTTTATCGGCAAAAGGGTTGAGGTGGTCGTCACCTCTATGCTCCAGACCTCAGCCGGGAGAATGGTATTTGGCCGGATTCGGAAGGAAGTCAGATCCTGATGGGGCTTTTTTCCCTGGTAATTGTGGCTGCGGGCCGGGGAGAACGGGCTGGAGGAAACGGACCGAAACAGTATCGCATGCTTGGCGGACGCATGCTCTGGGAGTGGAGTGCACTCCTTGCTGAAAAACTCGTTGCAGCAGATTTCGTCAGGGATGTGGTTTTTGTTGTTCCTCCCGGGGATGAATGCCTTTTCACGGAGAAACTTTCGGATTATTCTTTTCCCTTTTCGGTGACTGCCGGAGGAGAGCAAAGAAAAGATTCGGTTGTGAAGGGGCTCCGATGCGCAAAGGGTGAGTATGTCCTCGTCCATGACGGGGCCAGGCCCTTCGCTGACCCGGAACTCTGTGTGCGTGTCATGGCATCTGTTACGGACAATAGGGGAGCCGTTCCTCTTCTTCCTGTTTCCGACGCCCTGAAAAGAGAAGAAAAAAACGGAACCTTTCAGCCCTTCCCGCGGGAAGGGCTGTTTCTGACCCAGACGCCCCAGGGCTTCCAGAAAAATAAGCTTGAAAAGGCCCTCCTTTCCCATGGAAATGGAGCGAAAGACGAAGGAGAAGCCTGGGTTTTGGCAGGATATGACCTTGCAGCGGTTGATGGGGACCGACGCAATATGAAGATAACATGGCCGGAGGATTTTGCCCTCGGTGAGAGCCGATTCCAGCGGTCTTTCAGAACGGGGATCGGATATGACGTCCATCCCCTCGTCCCGGGAAGGCGTTTTATTCTTGGAGGTGTGCATTTCCCGGACTTCCCCCTCGGTTTTCGCGGACATTCGGACGGTGACCCTCTGGTCCACGCTCTTTGTGACGCCATCCTCGGTGGGGTGGGGCTCGGGGATATCGGGAACCTGTATCCCGCATCAGATATGAAGTACAAAAATATATCAAGCCTCCTTTTGCTGGAGGATGCAGCCGGTAGGGTCTCATCGGCCGGCTGGTCCCTTGAGTGGGCCGACTGCATCGTCATTGCCCAGGAGCCCCGGCTTGGCTCCTGTCTGCAGGATATGATCAAAGCCATGGAAGCTGTTCTTCCTCCTTGCTGGAAGAACAGACTTCACCTGAAGGTGAAGTCTGGAGAGAGGGAGGGGGCCGTGGGAAACTGTTGCTCCGTTATATGCCACGCTGCGGCAACCCTTTCTATTCCTGCCTGTATGATGGATGAACCGTAGTGTAAGATCCCAGGGAGCTGACAAGGCATTCCTTTCCCTCCCTTTGGGGGGTTGTTTCTTTTCCGGCTTCGGCCTACAATTTCCCAAAGTCTTTTCGCCCTCCCATGGGCCAGGAGGATATCAAATGAACTTTGAAGAAAAATTCGTGTCCTATGAAGGCTTCACCTTTGATGATGTCCTTCTTGAACCAAGTTTCAGCGAAGTGCTCCCTTCAGACGTTTCCATAAGGACAAATTTGACGGAGTCTATATCGCTCAACATCCCTCTGTGCAGTTCCGCCATGGATACGGTGACGGAATCCAGGCTGGCCATTGCCATTGCCCGTGAGGGCGGAATAGGGATCATTCACCGGAATATGACCATCGAGAAGCAGGCAAGGGAAGTCGACGTAGTCAAACGCTCGGAATCCGGCGTCATCGTGGACCCCTTTTTCCTTCACCCGGAGGACAGGGTGAGCGAGGCCATCGGTCTTATGGAGCATTTTCACATCTCAGGAGTTCCGATCGTCGAAGGAAACAAAAAACTCGTCGGCATCATTACCAACAGGGACCTTCGATTCGTCACGGACTTTGAGCAGCCAATTTCCCGGGTGATGACCAAGGAAAATCTCATTACCGCTCCGGAAGGGACTACCCTGGCAGACGCCCAGTCCATACTCATGAAATACAAGGTGGAAAAACTTCCTATAGTGGATAAAAACGGTACGCTGAAGGGACTTATCACCATCAAGGATATCCAGAAAGCCAAGGATTTCCCAAGTGCGGCAAAAGACGGAGGAGGAAGGCTTCGTGTGGGAGCAGCCGTCGGTGTGGGGTCTGACCTGGCTGAAAGGGCTGCCGCTCTGGTGAAAAACGGAGTGGACGTCATGGTGGTGGATACAGCACACGGACACTCGAAGAAAGTCCTCGATTCAGTCGAAATGCTGCGGAAGTCATACCCAGACCTCGTTCTTATTGGAGGCAACATCGCTACGGCCGCTGCCGCCGAAGCCCTCATCCAGGCTGGAGTAGACGCAGTCAAAGTGGGAGTTGGCCCTGGAAGCATCTGCACCACGCGGATAATAGCCGGAATAGGCGTTCCGCAGCTGGCTGCCATCTACAATGTCGCCCAGGCAGCTCACAGGAAAGGGAAAACAGTGATTGCCGACGGAGGTATCCGCTATTCCGGTGACATCGTCAAGGCGCTTGCGGCAGGAGCGGATTCGGTTATGATCGGTTCGCTTTTTGCAGGAACGGAAGAAAGCCCGGGAGAACTGATCATTTACAGGGGGCGGTCCTACAAGAGCTACCGTGGTATGGGCTCTCTGGGGGCCATGAAGGACGGCTGCAGCAAGGACAGGTATTTCCAGGAAGGAGCGAGCAGTGACAAGCTTGTCCCCGAGGGGATTGAGGGGCTCGCCGCACATAAGGGAGCACTGTCGGGTGTTGTTTTTCAGCTTAACGGCGGCCTCCGGTCAGGAATGGGATACGTGGGGGCGAAGGATATTCCGGATCTCCAGGAGAAGGCGCGGTTCGTCAAGATTTCCGCGGCTTCCGTCAAGGAGAATCACCCTCATGACGTTGTGGTAACCAAGGAAGCCCCCAACTACTGGGTCGAATAACTGACTGGGGCCGGAAAGGAGAGTCCTTCCATGCAGGGAGCGAAGGTTTTTGAAAGGAACACATTTGAGGACGAATATGTATGGATGGGAGTTCTCGATCTTCCGAGTCTCATTGAAGAGGCTATAGCAGATGATTTTTTGTCTACCGGAGATCCCAGGGATTTCGAGGCGAACCTGGACCAGTGGTGGCCGGATTTCATCTCTGATTTTTGTCTGTGAACCGAAGGGACGGTTGTTTTTTTTCTCAGTAACGTGATATACTCCAGTATGGTGGTTTGTTCGGAGATTCTTTTCAAAGAGTGGGTTTCCCCACTCTTTGTTTTTTAATAAGCCTGGGGGAGAGATGGGCATGGACGAAGACAAGGGAAGAGAAACATTCGGTGCCCTTCGGAAGATAGTCGAGGGCCTCGGTTATGAGTGCGTCGGCATTACTCTCGGAAACGAAGAGAGAAGGTCGATTTTGAGGGTTTACATTGATTCTATTGGAGGCATCCTGGTAAAAGACTGCGAAACAGTCTCCAGGTCGGTGAACCGCTTCCTGGACGAAAACCCTGAATATATCCGCGGTCAGTTTTACCTGGAGGTGAGTTCCCCCGGGATAGAGCGCCCTCTTTTTTCCCTTGACGATTACCGGAAGTTCAGGGGAAAAAAGATCAAGGTCAGGACCGGGCAGGAAATCAGGGGGCAGAAGAGGTTCACTGGTCTTCTTCTGGATATCGGGGATGACGGGGATATTCTTTTGGGGATCGAAACCGGCAGAGGCCCTGATGAAGATGAGACTGCCCGTATCCCCTTTGAAATAATTACAAAAGGCAATCTGGTATATGAGGAACAGGACAAAAGGAGGAGTTCATAAATGCAGCTTGGGCGTGATTTTGTCCGCGCTTTGGCCCAGATAACGAAGGAGAGAGGATTGTCACAGGAAGTGATCGCTTCGAGCCTTGAAGCGGCCCTTATCTCGGCGTATAAAAAATACCAGGGCGGAAACCAGGAAGTTGAGGTACATATCGATACGGAGAATGGAGATATCTCAATCTGCGAGGTGAAACACGTCGTTGCTGATGTTGTATCCCCGGATACGGAGATTTCTCTGGCTGATGCCCAGGCCCAGGGGTTTGTCGATGTGGCCGAGGGAGATTTTATACGCATAGAGAAGAATCCTGAAAATTTTGGCCGGATCGCTGCCCAGACGGCTCGGCAGGTTATCATCCAGCGGTTGAAGGATGCGGAACGGCAGATTATCTTCGAGGAGTTCTCCGACAGGGTGGGAGACCTCGTTACGGGAGTGGTCTTCAAATCGGAGAACGACCAGGTGCTCATTCGTCTCAACGACCGTACTGAGGCCATTCTTCCCAGGGAAGAGCGCATTGTGAACGAACAGTACATTCCTGGCGAGAGACTGAAGTTCTACCTTCTTGATGTGCGCCAGACGACAAGAGGACCGAGAATTGTAGTTTCAAGGACACACCCGGGCCTTCTGAGAAAACTGCTCGAACTCGAGGTTCCCGAAATCCAGGAAGGTGTCATCGAAATTAAGAACATCGTCCGTGAGGCCGGAGCGAGGGCAAAAGTGGCGGTTCAGACTCTCGACATGAACGTGGATCCGGTCGGGGCATGCGTCGGAAACAACGGGACGCGGATCAAGTCCATCAGCAAAGAGCTCTGCGGGGAGAAAGTTGACGTTATCATCTGGAACAGTGATCCCCTCCAGTATATCCGGAACTCTCTTTCCCCGGCAAAAATTGTCAAGATCGAGCCAATTCTGGAACAGGAGAAGGCAGTTACTGTTTTCTCCCGGCCAGACCAGCTTTCTCTCGCCATTGGCAAGGCCGGCCAGAATGTTCGCCTCGCTGCCAGACTAACAGGGTGGAAGATAGATATCAACGCTCTGGAACCTGAGAGAATGCCGACTCTCCATGATATTTTCCAGGACATCATTGACGACAGCGGAGCGGAATAAGGGGACGGACATGATGCGGCGGCGGCCCAGAACATGCGTCGGGTGCAGAGAGGAGTCTCCCAGGAGGGAGATGCTGAGGATCACCAGGAATGCCAACGGGGAGGTAACAGTAGACCCTTCGGGAAGACTTCCGGGTAGGGGCGCTTATGTGTGCCTCAGGGAGGGGTGTGTCCTCAGCGCCCGGAAAAGGGATGCCCTTTCAAAAGCCCTCAAAGTGAAAGTGGACGCCTCTGTGTACGATATCCTTCTCAGGTTGGCGGCAGAAGCTGAAGGCGGGGAAAAAGAGCAATGAAAAGCCGAAAGGAAGCCCTGCTTTCGGTTTTTGGCATGGCGCGAAGAGCGAATGTCCTGCAAATTGGTCAGGATATAGTAAAATCTTCATTGGCCCGGGGAGAATTGCTCCTGGTGCTTTTTGCAGGGGAAGGGGATTCGTCTTTCTACCGGTCCCTCCAGAATGGGAGGTTTGCAGAAAAAAGCATGATCACTGTTCTGCCGGATGTTTCCGGAAGCGAACTCTCTGCGGCTATAGGTTCAGGAAATGTGAAGGTTGTTGCTTTACCGTTACGCAGCGGCTTTGCACGTTCTATTTCGCAACTGCTTGCGGAAGGGGGAGACAGAAATGAGTAAAATCCGGGTGTATGAACTGGCCAAGTTGCTCGGAAAAAGCAATAAGGAGCTTCTCGACATATTGATCGACCTCGGGGTCGACGTGAAGAGCCACATGAGTTCCATTGACAACGACATCGCCCAGCTTGTGGAGGAGTCCCTCCGGGGAGCTCCCGGCACAAAGGGGCCAGGAAAAAAGGAAGAGGAGCGCAGCGTGACAAAAACCGATACTTATGAAGTTTCAAAGGGGTCTACTGTGAAGGCAGTTGCACAGCTGATAGGCATTTCTCCGGCGGATGCGGTGAAGTGTCTTATCGATGCCGGCATGATGGTCCCTGCGGACAGTCCCGCGGACGAAAAAAGCCTGAAGGTCCTGCAGGACGCCTACAACGTTGTCCTCACCATGGCATGCGAAGACGATGCCGACAAAGATGGCGCCGACGGAACATGCACCGTCATCAAGAGGCCGGGGTTCCACGGAGACCACATGGAACCCCGCCCCCCAATCGTCACCGTCATGGGGCACGTAGACCACGGAAAGACTACCCTGCTCGACTTCATACGGAAGACGAACATCACCGCCAGGGAAGCCGGCGGCATCACCCAGCACATCGGAGCTTCCACGGTCATGCACGAGGGGAAGGAGATCGTTTTCCTCGACACTCCCGGCCACGAGGCGTTCACGTCCATGCGTGCCAGGGGAGCCCAGGCGACGGACATCGCCATTCTCGTGGTAGCCGCTGATGACGGTGTAATGCCCCAGACGAGAGAGGCCATTAACCACGCAAAAGCGGCAGGGGTGCCCATCATCGTGGCCATCAACAAGGTCGACAAACCGGCGGCCAAGCCGGAAAGAGTCCGCCAACAGCTTTCCGATGTGGGGCTTGCTCCCGAAGAATGGGGCGGAAACACCATTATGGTCGAAGTTTCAGCCAAATCAGGCCAGGGTATGCCGCAGCTTCTCGAGATGATTCTTCTCGTGGCGGAGATGGAGGAGCTGAAAGCGGACCCCACCGTGAAACCCCGGGGAGTTGTTGTTGAAGCCAAGCTCGACAAGGGAAAGGGGCCTGTGGCCACAGTTCTTGTGCGGGAGGGGACTCTCTGCAAGGGCGACATCCTGCTTTTCGATTCCGCCTGCGGAAAGATACGGGCTATGCTCGACTCCGAAGGAAAATCCATCGATTGCGCCGGACCGAGCACCCCTGTGGAGATTCTGGGCCTGACGTCGGTTCCCCAGCCTGGTGAAGTGTTCACCTCCGTTGAGAATGAAAGAATCGCCCGGGATGCCATGAGCACCAGGGAGCAGGAGCATCGGGACGCCCAGCAGGGAGGGCCCCGGAAGCTCAGTCTCGAAGACCTTTATTCCCAGCTCAAGGAGGGTGACATCCCCCAGCTCAATCTTCTGCTCAAGTGTGATGTCCAGGGATCCAGCGAAGCTCTTGCGGCATCACTTGAGAAGATGGCCACAAATGAGGTGGGCATTAATATCGTCCACAGGGGAGTCGGCCGTATTGCCGAATCGGACGTGATGCTCGCATCCGCTTCCAACGCAGTTGTGATCGGCTTCAACGTCCGTCCTGATGCCAACGCAAAACGGGTTGCCGAATCAGAGGGGGTCCAGGTACGACTCTACGACATCATCTATGATGCCATAGACGATGTGAAGGCAGCCCTCGAAGGCATGCTCAAACCCACGATAAGGGAAAACACTATTGGCCAGGCTGAAATACGCCAGATCATTAAGGTTCCCAAGGCAGGAAAAATTGCGGGAAGCTATGTACTCGAAGGAGTTATCCGCAGGAACTCCAAGGTTCGGCTCATTCGGGGCGGTATCGTTCTCTGGGACGGTTCTCTCTCGAACCTCAGGAGGTTCAAGGATGATGCCAGGGAAGTTGCGGCAGGGTATGAGTGCGGTATCAGCCTGTCCAACTACCAGGACTTCGAAGAAGGCGATATTCTCGAAGCCTACGAAGTGGTGGAGGAGAAGCGCCATCTCTCGTAGCAGGGAAAAAAGAGCACTGTTCTCGGGGGTGCTCTTCGTCACTCTCATCGTTCTTGGAAGCAGGAGCGTCAAGGACAGAAGGAGCGTGACGAAGTCTCTTCTCGACAGGATTCGGAGCCGATGGAATGTTTCGGCCATGGATCTGGGGCCAGACGGCAGCAGGTCAAAAGTTTTTCTGGGCGTTTCTGCCGTGGCTTCTGACGCAGCAATGGCTGAAGAGCGGCTGGAAACGGTCTTCTCTTTTCTCTGCGGCGAGGAGGAATCCGGCGAGTTTACCATAATTCATCACTGGCGCGAGGTAACCGGCTATGACGAGCTTTCGGATGCAAAGAATCAACAAGCAGATGCAGAGGGAAATTTCACTCCTCCTGGAACTGCGGGTAAAGAATGAATCGGCGAAAAACGCCGTAATTACAGAAGTTGACTGTTCCCGGGACTTGGAAACTGCCAGGGTATATTTCACGACTGTTGATCCATCTATCAGGGAAGATGTCAAAAAATCACTGGAATCTGTCGCTGGAGCTCTGCGAACGATGCTCGGCAAGCAGTTCGGACTGAGGCAGATCCCCGCTCTTACCTTCCTTGTCGATACGAGTGAAGAATATGGCAGGGTAATGGACCGTATCCTTGATTCAATCAAGGATACGGAAGGTGTCGAACGGGAAGAAAATGGCGACTATGATGAGGATGCTTCGGAGAGCAGGGAATGACCATGGAAGAAACAGTTCCCTTTCTCCCATGTGAAGAGGCGGCGAAAATCATCAGCGTTCTCTCCGGTGCTTCCCGATGGATTTTGCTCTCCCACACGAAGCCGGATGGTGATACTCTTGGATGCGGGAGCGCACTCGCGTCTTTGGCCCGAACCCTGGGTAAGGATGCAGTCTGGGGCGGACCGGACCCGGTTCCCGAGGGCTATATGTTTCTTGCCGGGACAGAAAACTTTGTTCCCGGCCTCACTCTCCGGGCTCTCTCTCTGGACCGGCAAAGTGCTGTCGTTGCGCTGGATACGTCCACCGTTGCACGTTCTGTGCCAGATCTGGGGGATATTCCCGCGGATGTTCCCCTCCTCAATATTGACCACCACCACGACAATGAAGGTTTTGGGACCATTCAATGGGTGGACCCCGTTTCTTCATCTGTCGGGGAAATGTGCTGGATGCTCTTCAGAAGCTGGGGAATTCCTATTCCCGCTGAAGCGGCTGATGCCCTGTATACTGCCATAGTCACCGACTGCGGCAGCTTCGCTTTTTCCTGCACCACCCCTAGAACGCACCAGGCCGCTTCGCATCTTCTTTCCCTCGGTGTCGCCCCGGAAAGAATTGACCAGTTGATTCGATGCAGCAGGAGTATGGGCGGGCTCAGGCTCCGCGGCAGGGCACTCGAAAGAGTGCAGCCCGTCGGTTCTTTCGCCGCCGTAACCTGGATCGGGAAAACGGATTTTCAGGACACAGACAGCAATCCCTCCGAGACTGAATTCCTGGTAAACGAGCTTCTCACCGTAAGGTCTGTCTCCTTTGCCGTTCTCTTCGTCGAGGAGGATGACTGTGTCAGGGCAAGCCTCCGTTCGAGGGGCGCCCTTTCAGCCTCTGAAGTCGCCCACGCATTCGGCGGCGGAGGGCATCCCCAGGCGGCTGGATGCAGGCTCCCCCTGCCCATGACTGAAGCCGTCAGGTCGCTCACTGCCCTTTTGGAGGAAAAAAATGACGCTCTGCGGAGTGCTTCTTCTCGATAAACCTGCAGGAATACGCAGCACCGCCTGCGTGACAATCCTCCGGAAGCGCCTTCCGAAAAAAGTGAAGGTTGGACATGGGGGCACCCTTGATTCTACAGCTGAGGGGCTCCTCGTTCTTCTTGTGGGCGGGGCAACAAGAACGAGCGACCTCGTGATGGGGCTTCGGAAGATATACGACGTCCGCTTCCGGCTCGGAGAAGAGCGATCCACCGATGATTTTTCCGGAGAAACGGTCTTTTCCGGACCGGTTCCCAGCGACTCGGGCAGCAGGATAGCCCGTCTTCTTCCTGCCTTCCTCGGAACACGTCTCCAAATACCTCCCGATATTTCCGCTGTGCGGGTGAACGGCCAGCGTGCGCACCGAATTGCACGTTCGGGGGAAAACCCCGGCATTTCTGCGCGGCCGGTGCACATTTCTTCCATCGTTCCTTTGGACGGATGGGGCGACGGTTGTACCTTCTCCCTTACCATTTGCTGCCACAAGGGGACCTACATCAGGAGCATCGTCCGGGATATAGGAAGAGATCTGGGATGCGGAGCCTACGTCCTTTCACTTGTCCGCCGCTCTGTGGGGCGCTTTTTACGGGGCGAAGCGATGCAGTTCGTGGATTTAGAATCCGGGGAGCCTGATCTGGAAAGGGAAATCCGGCCTCTTTCCGAACTCGCGGTTCAGTATTATTCCTTTTCCTGCAGCGCGGAGACCGACGGGGTACTCCTTGCCGGAAGACCCGTCCCACTTTCGAATCTTTTTCCACTTTCACCGGGAGACGTTGAGCCGGGGAGGAAAGCGGCTGTTCTCGGAAAAACGGTCTTCAGCTATGGTAATCTTCTCTCTTCCGGTCATTTTGAACCCAAGACGAACATCCTTCTGGAGGAGCACTCATGATTCTCATTCTTGGCGCTTTCGACGGATTCCATCTTGGACACAGGCGGCTTCTCGAGACCGCAGAGGAAATTGCCCGCAGATCCACCTGGAGAGAGAACTGGGGGGTGGTCACTTTTTCCCCCCACCCGGGCAATGTGATAAAAAACAGGGAAATTCCCGTGCTCTTCACTGAACCTGAGCGGGATTTCCTTGGCCGGTTCCTCCACATTCCAAGAACCATAAAAATACCTTTCACCTCAAAAATCGCCCGGATGTCCCCGGGAGAATTCCTTGAGTATGTTGAAAGCCTGCTCCCTGTCACCGGCATAGTGGTGGGAAAGGATTTCAGGTTCGGCAAAGACAGGGAAGGCGATACTGCTTTCTTAAGGGAAAAGGCGAAATCCCGGGGGTGGTTTTTTGAGGAAATGGAGCCACTCTCCATTAACGGCGAAAAAGTCGGGAGCAGTTCCATACGGAATCATGTCGCCCATGGTTCCATGACACTTGCCAAGGAACTTCTCGGATACCCTTTTTTCTTTGAAGGAACAGTGGTTCCGGGAGACGGCAGGGGGGCCAAACTCGGTTTCCCGACCGCAAATGTTCATTATCCTCCTGAGAAGGTGATGCCAAGGAGAGGAGTCTACTGTGCATCCGTATTCATCGATTCGAGGTGGATGCCCGGAGCTCTCAATGTGGGTGTGAACCCTACATTCAGGCAGGAAGAGAGAGGAATACGTGCTGAAACTCACATCATCGGATACAACGGTTCCCTCTATGGCAAAACGATCACTGTTTTCATCGAAAAATTTCTTCGTGACGAGGAAAGATTTGATTCGCCGGATCATCTCGTCTCCAGGATGAAAGACGATGTGTATCAATCGGGATTATTTTTCAAAGAATCGGCAGAGGCATCAAGGGAAATGTACTCCCGGCTTGAAGAAGCTCTTCGAGAGGGAGTCTCCTAAGGTTGCCCTGATCGGCGGGGCCGGAGAGAAGAAAAGGTCCAGGGAGGGAGAAATGGAAATGATTTTTGTCCTGAAGAGAGTTTATGAACCCTGCGCGCCCGAAGACGGCAAACGCTTCCTGGTGGACAGGCTGTGGCCCCGCGGAATATCGAAAGATGCAGCCAGAATAGACCTTTGGCTAAAAGAGATTGCTCCGAGCACGGAACTGAGAAAGACCTTCTGTCACGATCCGTTGAAATGGCAAGAGTTCCGGAGCAGATACCTTGAGGAACTAGCTGAAAACGAAGCCGCGGTGAAGATTCTTCTTGACCATGGAAGCCGGGGAACGGTGACTCTTGTGTACGGGGCAAAAGACCCTGAATTCAACCATGCCAACGTACTGAAGGAATATCTGGATAGCCGGAAACTGTAAAGAAAACCGGCCGTTCAGTTTCTCCCTCTCCAGCTTGAATTTTTGCCCGAGGGATGGTACTATGTCCCCTGTTCACGGAAAAGTGGGAAATACAGGTTCCTGCCTTCCAGTGACTTGGTTTACGCGGGCCTGTAGCTCAGAGGATAGAGCGACAGCCTCCTAAGCTGTAGGTCGGCCGTTCGAATCGGCCCAGGCTCGCCATACTATTTTCCGTTCAGCATACGCAGGAAACGGAGTGAAAGTCCATGAAGAAGCCCGTTCATAAAAGGATTCTCATGGCTTTTTTTTTCTTTTTTTTCGTATATATTTTTTCAGTTTCCTCATGTTTCCTCACAGTCCAAGACGCGGATGGAAAGGTTGTTTTCAGCAGGTCTGCCCCTACCGGTTTTTCCTTTGTTCTCCGATACATTCATTCTGTCGAACAAACTCCCGTGGAAGGGGAGTACAGGATTGTGGGCGGATGCATCCGGCAGTGGGAAGAACGTGTGCGGTCTCACAATGCCGGGCTGCCCGCCGATGCACCGAGAAACGGCCGCTTTTTCTCTGGTGAAGACTGGATGCATGTGCAGGGAGGCAGAGCAGTCTTTCCCTCGATCCGCTATCGTGTGGGAAACAGCATTTTGGGCAGAAACGTTCTTGCTCTGGCCGGCGAAGAAATCGAACTCTACAAGCTGTATCCTGACAGTCTTCTGTTGTTTGGGGCTGAAAAGCGGAGTGTTGCCGGGAGCTTGGTATCAATTTTCTTCTGATTCGTTTTGTACATGTAGGAATTATTCAGAACACTCATTCCCGGGAAGACTTCCCCCGGGGGGGCACCCTGTGGGGTTTTTCCCCTCACTATGCTAAAATAACCTCGACTTTTATGCCGTCCTCTTGGCACAAGGGGACGGTTTTGCCTATTACACAAGGGGGTAGCTGCATGAATACAGATTACAAGAATACGCTGAATCTTCCAGAAACAGGTTTCCCCATGAGGGCGAACCTTGCGAAGAGAGAGCCCGGTTTCCTGGATTTCTGGAAAGAACGGGATATTTTCGGAAAGATGCTGAAAAACAGGGAAGGATCTCCTTCCTTTGTTCTTCATGACGGCCCCCCGTACGCCAACGGTCATATCCACATCGGAACCGCCTTCAACAAGATACTGAAGGATTTCATCCCCAAGTTCAAGGCCATGAAGGGCTTCTACGCCCCATACGTCCCGGGCTGGGACACCCATGGCCTTCCCATTGAGCTTCACGTTCTCAGGACGCTGAAGGTGAACAAGGATACCGTGGATCCTGTTTTCCTGAGGGAGAAATGCACAGAATACGCTCTCCAGTTCCGGGATATTCAAAGGGATGAGTTCATCCGCCTTGGTGTCCTCGGAGACTGGCAGAACCCCTACATGACCCTCAGGCCGCAGTACGAGGCTGCTCAACTCGGGGCCTTCGCGGAGCTGGTGAAGAAAGGCTTTGTCTACAAGGGACAGAAGCCCGTCTACTGGTGCATAGACTGCCAGACGGCTCTCGCGGCGGCGGAAATCGAGTATTGGGATGAAACGTCTCCATCCATCTTCGTTGCCTATTCCCTCCCCGATGCCGGGAAAATTGATCCCGCCCTCTCAGGCCTGGACGTCAACATCATTGTCTGGACCACTACGCCCTGGACGCTGCCCGCCAGCATGGCTGTGGCCATCGGCGGAGACCATGAATACAGCTTTTACCGCGCCGGAGAAAAGGTCTATCTCTTTGCAAAATCCCTCCGGAAGAGCGTGGAAAAAGAGACTGGACTCTCTTTCGGCGAAGAAATTCTCACGCTCAGAGGAGCTGAACTCGAAGGGGAGAAGGCAGTTCATCCCTTCTATCCGGAGAGGGAAATTCCGCTCCTCCTGGCGGATTATGTTCTCCTCGATACGGGAACGGGATGCGTCCACACTGCTCCCGGCCACGGCGTGGAGGACTACGAAACCGGCGTGAAGTACGGCATCGAAGTCTACAACCCCGTGGACGACAAGGGGTATTTCAAGCAGGGAACAGGGCTGGTGGATGGTCTCTCGCTTCAGGAGGGATCAAAAAAGATCCTTGAAATTCTGACGGAGAGCGGCCGTCTTTTAGGCCACAGTTCGATTTCCCATTCCTATCCCCATTGCTGGAGGTGTAAGAAGCCCGTCATTTTTCGTTCCACCGACCAGTGGTTCGTCTCGGTCTCGGATTTCAGGGATGACGCCCTCAGGTGCATTGAGGAAAACGTCCGCTGGATACCTGAATGGGGCAAGGAGAGAATCTACAATATGGTCCGTGACCGGTCCGACTGGTGCATCAGCAGGCAGAGGATCTGGGGTGTGCCCATCCCTGCCTTCTACTGTGATGGATGCGGGAAGCCAGTTCTCACCGAAGACCGGATTCTTGCGGTTCAGAAGCACGTTGAGAAGGAAGGGTGCTCCGCCTGGTGGAACAAGACCCCGGAAGAGCTCCTCGGCGACCTCTGCTTCTGCCCCCACTGCGGCGGAAAGCACCTGACCAAGGAGAAGGACATCATGGACGTGTGGTTCGATTCAGGATCGAGCCACGCCGCCGTGCTGAAGGTCAGGCCTGAGCTGAAATGGCCCGCCGACATGTACCTCGAGGGAAGCGACCAGCACCGCGGCTGGTTCCAGACGTCCCTCCTCACCTCCGTGGGAATGTACGGCAGGCCTCCCTACGAGCAGGTGCTCACCCACGGATTCATCGTGGACGGCGACGGCAAGAAGATGTCGAAATCTGTGGGGAACGTGGTTGCACCCCAGGAGGTCATCAACGAGTACGGGGCGGACATCCTGAGGCTGTGGGTGGCTTCCACCGACTACCGGAACGATATCCGCATATCCCAGGGCATCATTAAAAATTTGAGCGAATCCTACCGGAGAATCCGGAATACAGCCCGGTACCTCCTCGCCAACCTGAAGGGATTTGACCCGGAGAGCCACTCCGTTCCCGTGGAAAAAATGACGGAGATGGACCGGTGGATTCTGCAGAAGTTGAACGGTGTCATTGATAAGGCGAATGTTGCTTATGACGATTATGAGTTTCACGTGCCGACCTTTGCTATCCACCAGTTCTGTGTGAACGAGCTCAGCTCTTTTTACCTGGACTCCAGCAAGGACAGAATGTATGCGGACGGGACCGATTCCCTTTCGAGGAGAAGCGGACAGACGGCCATGTGGCTTGTCCTTTCGGCGGTTATCCGGATGCTGGCCCCTGTCCTCAGCTTCACCGCCGAGGAAGTCTGGCAGGAAATGCGGAAGATAGATCCTCAGCTCCCGGAAAGCATCTTTCTATCTGATTGGCCCGATGCCTTCGCCGTAACAGGCGGGAAAGAGCTTGAGGAGAAATGGGCAAAGGCCCTTTCCGTACGGTCAGCGGTAAGCCGTGTTCTGGAACAGGCGAGAAACGCCGGTATCATAGGCCATTCGCTGGACGCCAGGGTCGAGGTGGAGCGGAAAGGGGCCCCCGAGGCCGCCGTCCTTTTCACAGACGAAGATCTCCGGGTCTTTTCCATCGTCTCAGGCTTCCACTGGGTTGAAACGATCGGCGACATGGCGGTGGTCCGGGAAGATGAAGAAACAGGGCTCCGGATCGGGGTGGACAAGGCAAGGGGAGAAAAATGTCCGAGGTGCTGGCAGTACACGGGGGAAGGCGATGAAAACGGTCTATGCCCGAGGTGCTCAGCGGTTCTTACCGCCTGAGCGGTGTTCCCTTCAGTTTTTTCATGATGCATGATTTCTCCCCCGTTGGAGCTTCTTTTCCGGAAGAAGATGACAACGGGGGATTTTCAGAAAGAACTGTATATACTGCGGAGAGCCTTACTGCGGGTGAAGAAGATCGGGGGATGCGACTCGATGTTTTTCTTTCCGCCAGGCTCGGCATCACACGGACTTTTGCCCGTAAACTTGTGAATGAAGGGAACGTTCGTTTCATCCCTCCCAAAAAAACGAAACCGGGAATGAAAATTATCCCCGGCATGAGTTCTGAAGTGACTCTGCCTCCCCCGCAGTCTCTTGATCTGGAACCGGAAGAGGTTCCTTTCGGTGTCGTCTATGAGGACGACTGGCTGATAGTGATAGATAAGCCCAGCGGCCTGGTGGTGCACCCTGCGCCAGGGAACTGGCATGGCACTCTTGTTCATGGGCTGCTGTACCGTTTCCGAAATTTCGGCTCCTTCAACAATGTTTTTCGGCCTGGAATAGTGCACAGGCTCGACGCATCCACATCAGGACTTCTTGTTGTGGCCAGGGAACAGGAAATTCTTGAAAATCTACAGGACCAGTTCCGGCAGAGGGAAGTCCGGAAACGGTATCTCGCCCTTGTGCACGGGAAGGTGAAAAACGAGTGGGGGCACATCGAAGCACCGATAGGGAGGAGCCCTTCGAACCGCTTGCGCATGGCGGTAATCGATGGGGGAAAACCGGCAGTCACTGATTTTCGGAGGCTATGGGTCCGGAAGGGTTTTTCCTTTCTCGAATGTGCCATTTCCACGGGCAGAACCCACCAGATAAGGGTTCACCTGAGTTCAATGGGACACCCTATCGTGGGGGATGTCCTCTACGGTGCTGACAAGAAACAGGCAGCTTCAGCGGGAAGGATTTTCCTCCATTCCTGGAAGCTCTCCTTTGTTCACCCAAAATCTCAGCAGCGGCTTTTTTTCACATCCTGTCTTCCAGCTGCCTTGACCGGACAGCTTCGGGAAATTCTTTCCACCTGTCCGGGCTGACAAGGAGGGTTCTTGGATGGACATAGGTCACGTGTGCAATCGCACTTCCGGGAATGGACCGGACATTTTTCTTTTCGGTGTAGTCTACCTGGACCTTGCCTGATTGTTTTGCCCTGCTGAACCAGGCTGCAAGTGAAGCGGCGATTTCAACCGATGATTCTGCCGGAGCTTCACTTTTTCCCGCTGTCTTGAGTATGACGTGGGCACCCGGTATTTCATGGACGTGAAACCAGAGATCTGATGAGGCGGCTATCTTGAAGGTTACATGCCGGTTTCCCCTGGCGTTCAACCCAATATAAATCAGATCTCCCCCGTTTTCCAGCCGGATGTGGGGCGGAGTGGCCGTCTTTTGTTTCCTGCCGGCGGTCGTTCTTTTCGGGGCCAGCCACTCCAGAATATCCCGGGCCGATACCGAGAGAAGATCCGGATCATCGATTGATTCCAGTGCCTCAAGCTGTTCTTCAAGTTCACGGATGCCCTCGTCGATGGAACTGATGGTCTTCTTTACTGCATCCTTGTCAACCTTGCCCTTCTTGTATTTCCTGAAGTACCTCTCGGCGTTCTGGGAGGCAGTAAGATTTTGATCGAGGGGAACCAGGAGCGGTTCACCTGTTTCCCAGTCCTGCAGCGCAACTTCCACTGCCCTCGGAGGCACTTGCTCTCCTGCAGCAAGAAGAAGATTTCCCATTTTCAGGAACTCGCTTCCCCGTTCGGAGAGGCGGATTTGGTTCTCCAGCCCCTCCCTGTGCCGCTTCCTGCTCTTTGTCTCTCTTTCCAGGGCCTTTTTCACTCCCGAGAGGATACGGTCACGCTGTCCGGAAAAATAGGAAGAGAGTATCTCTTCCCCGCATCTCTGAAGAAGTGGGCCGGAAAGCACCTCGCAGGAGGCGAGCTGTTCCGGAAAAACAGTGAGGAGACTTCCACACCGCTGAACAAGAAGCTCTTTACGGCTTCCAGTGAGGTGGTGCAGCATCTTGTTCCAGTACAGGGAAGGACGGCTGTCCCATAAAGCGGCAATGATGCCTGAAAGCCCTTTCCCTATGCCTTTGATTTTTCGAAGATCATCCTGTTCCTGTATTTCCCCCATTTCCTCGAAGGGCACTCCTTTCAAAGGAGGTGGGGGAGTGTAGGGAATACCGGGGAGGATCATCCTGTACCTGTTCGTGTCTCCGTGGATGTGCTTTGCCGGTTCGAGGATTGTCCCCTTTTCGTCCAGAAGAATGAGATTGCTGTTTCTTTCCGTTCCTTCGAAGACAAGACCGAACCGAACTGGAAATCCTGCTCCCACGAGCCGCTCGGCACAGAAATAAAGAACCCGGTCTTCATTCACCTGCCGCACAGACAAAATAGAGGCGTTCAGGAAGTTGCGCTTCAGTCCTTCACCGAAGGACGACCTGGATGTCCGGGTTTTTTTCAGTGCCGCAATTGAGTCTTCATCAGCGATTCCACAGCCGTAGCTCCTGGCGTTCCATGAAAAGAGCAGCCATTGATCCTTGCCTGAAGAGAGGCGCAAGGCTGCCCATGTATCGCCGGTTTCTATCTTGCCGATCCGGCCCGGAAGAACTGTTTCTTCCAACGAACGTGCAATTGCAGCGAAAAGTTCCGGTCCGAACGTCAACGCAAATCACCTATCCCGACTGTTTCGATTTGAAAGTCTTAGAGTATCTCACCTCAATGCGCTTGACAAGTCGCCTTCTGCTCATTACAATAATCGCCGTTGGTTTGCCGGGGCTGTAGCGCAGAGGGAGCGCGCTTCCTTCGCACGGAAGAGGCCGGGGGTTCGAATCCCCC
>CAZJAR010000005.1:0-18563 GCA_964543785.1 uncultured Synergistaceae bacterium
CGCTCCGCCCAGTTGGGTATTTCTATTCCCGCCATGCGGGCGATGAACTGCGCATAGGCACCGGCACAGTTGATTACGATAGGAGCATGAATGATTCCCCTGTCAGTTTCCACACCCCGTACCGCGCCCCCGTCAACAAGAATTCCGGTGCATTCGGTATGCCTGTGGCACGTTACACCAAGCCGTTTTGCAGCTTCGAGGTAGGCGAAAGTGGTGAGGAAGGGATCGGCATGACCGTCTCTTCCGTGGAAAAAGAACCCCACGGCGTCGTCGGCGGCAAGCCCCGGGCAGATTTCCCTGGCTTCCCGCAGGGTTATCTGCCTTGACTTGATTCCGAGAGAATTCTGGAGTTCCATTCCCTTCCGGAGAGTATCCAGCTCTTTTTCGCTGTAGGCGACGAGCAAGTAGCCGCCCTGGTTGAGTCCTACGGACATTCCCAGTTCCTGGTCAAGCTGTTCAAAAATGTCAAGAGCCGCAATTCCGAGCCTGCAGTTCATTTCTGTGCCCCACTGGGCCCGTATGCCTGCTCCGCATCGACCGGTGGAGCCGCCGCAGATGGTTCCCTTTTCGATGAGGACGATGTTCTTCATGCCGTTCAGGGCCAGATAATAGGCAGTTGATGCACCGATGATCCCGCCTCCTATGACAACGACATCGGCGGTGTTCTTCCATTCCATCATTCTTCATCCTCCTCTGCGAGAAGACCAATTTTTATTGGTTTTGCAGGAGGTCGAACGGTTGCCGGCTCTATTTCCGTGATTGACTTTCCCGTTCTTTTTGCTAGCTCTCTCATAAGGATATCCTGGCAGCCCCTTCCCTGGCAGGGACCCATGCCGACCCGGAGAACTCTTTTAAGCTCTTCCACGGTATCATATCCCCTGTCGATCCACGTGCGGATTTCCTCGAGAGTTACTTCCTCGCAGCGGCAGACGTAGATTTCTTCAGATCCCGGATGTTCCTTTTCCATGGTCATTTCACCACCCTGATTGTCCGGAATTCGCTTACTATCTCTTTTGGAGCCGAAACATGAATGACATAGGTCCTGTCTTTTTTTGGCTGGGTTACGTTTTCCACAGTTCCTTCCGCAATGCATTCCCCTGTTCTGTTTAGGCACTGGACTTGCTGTCCCTTTTCAGGGAGAGGGAGCATCTCATAGGGAAGCTTAAAAAGGGCTTTATCTTCCGAAAAAGTGAGATCGATTACGAAGCACGCCAATCCCGGACAGGAAGCGACGCAGAGTGTGCATCCCGTGCACAGCGAATGATCAACTTTCGGAGTGTCGTTGATGTCGGCAAAGGGACGGATCGCTCCGGTGGGACAGCTGGTATGGCAGGGGTTGCAGGGAATGCGCTGTGGGCATTCGATGATGACGACTCCTCCCTTTTTCGATTCCCAGAGTGCGCGGTCCGGCAAAACGGCCCCTTCCCGCTCTCCTGTGAGGATACCGCTGTTGAAGAGGTCGAGAGCATCAGTCATCGGATACATCCTCCCATCTGTTGACAAGCACGCATTCAAGCCCCTGGCAGATACGCGCTCCGGCCTCTCCTGACCTGAGAGCCTGGAGGCGTCCCCAGTACTCGTCAAGCTTACCGTGTTCCGTGGGGTATCCAAGGTCCGCAGCCGCCGAAAGGCCGGCTATTCTTCCCTCAACCATGGCGGCGCTTGCCTCCTCGATTCCGCTTGCGTCTCCGGCGGTGAAAAAATCGGGGTTTGAAGTTTTCATTGTCCTGTCACGTCTCGCCACAAGACCGCACAACTGGGGAACATACATCATTTTACATCCGGCCTGGGAAAGTATCTCAGTGGTCGGTGAAAGGCCGACGGCAATGCAGATGACATCACAGTCAACGTACGTTTCTTCTCCCTCCGGCTCGAAACGGTCGTTGAGTGCGGTAATGTATGCTCCCGTGATGACCTGGTCTCCCACGGCCTTCCTTATGGAGTGGCGAAGAAGGATGGGCACGCCCATCCGGCGGATTTTTGCGGCATGGACCCAGTATCCGCCGACCCTGGGCGCAGCTTCGACAACGGCGGCGACTTCCACGCCCGCCTGCATGAGCTGGTAACTTACGATCAGGCCGATATTGCCTGCTCCGACCATGAGGACCCGTTTCCCGGGGACTACCCCGTAGACGTTCATCAGGGTCTGAACGGCTCCTGCGCCGTAAACGCCGGGGAGATCATTGTTGGGGAAAGGAATGAGCCGTTCCTGGGCGCCTGTAGCCACTATTGTTTTTTTGGCTTTGATATGGAAGTATTTTTCTTCTCCCCGCATGGCGGTGAAGGTTCCGTCCTCTGAATAGAAGCCTGTGGTGGTCGTATTGGTGTGAATTTCAACGTTTTCCTTGCACGAGTCTATTTCGCTCAAGAGAATGTCGGCGATTTTAAACCCCCTGGTTCCTGCATATTCGTCCTTGCTGCCGAAAAATTTATGGGTCTGTTTTACAAGCTGCCCGCCGAGATGCAGATCGCTTTCCGTCACCAGGACTTTTGCTCCTGCGGCCGCCGCTTCCGCTGCCGCACTCAGGCCCGCCGCTCCTCCGCCGATAACGAGAATTTCAGTCGAGAGAGTTTTCATGGCGTCATCCTCATTCCTCTGCCTCAGGTACGCAGCCCTTGCCGTGCTGGGTTTCCACCTTCATGCCGGGCTTCAGGGGGGTGATGCACGTCCGGACGTTGGGAACCCCGTCCACCACCATGAAGCAGCTGCTGCATTTACCGATGGCGCAGAAAAATCCCCGGGGCCTGTGCATTTCCGCCGTTTCACGGTAGACCCTAATTCCGTTCGCATGAAGGGCCATGGCAATAGGCTCCCCTTCATATCCTTCCATTTCCCTGCCGTCGAAGAAAAAACTGACCTTTTCTCCTTTCGGGAAATCAAGGATCGGATGTTCCTCGATCAAATCCATTGTACCGCGGTCTACTCCCGGATTACTTTTCTCATCCAAGCCTGTTTTCCTCCTTCCAAGCATGACCCCATTTCACAACACGCATGGCCTGTTGCGGAAAAAATACTGGAATCAGGAGCACAAAGGGCTGTTTTTTGCGGACATGAAATGATGGGCAGCACTATCCCCTCCGTTGAAAATGGGTGACGGAGAATGCTTTTGTGTGTTCAATTGTGTTCCGGGAAATCGAATTTGTCAAGGATATGTTGAAATTTTGGGCACTTTCAACTTTTTCACAAATGGTTCGTTACGCACTTTCGAAAACGGATCTTTCCTCTGCGAAAGGTCGGATCGTTTTTGCTCGGGACGAAAATTTGAAATAGAATAGAACCTGTTTTTCACGAGAGTGCGATTATTTTCAAGAAAGAGGTGATTTGGTGTGTTTCTCATGAACAGCAGCCACATGCTATCATGTTTCACTTTCCGTGGGTTGATGGATGCCGCCGAAGAGGCGATGAAAGCGGCCGCCCGGGAGAAGGAAGGAGCCATAACGGTTCCCCTGAGGACTGCGGTCAGCAGGGAAAAGAATTCTCTCCTTCTCATGCCCTGCCTTACCGATGACCTCTGGGGGCTGAAAGCTCTCACGATCTTTCCTGATAATTCCGTCCGCTCGAGGCCTTTTCTGAACGGGCTTGTACTCCTTTTTGACGGGACAGAGGGCACCCCCCTTGCGCTTTTTGACGGAAGAATACTGACCGCCCTGAGAACAGGCTCGGTGGGAGGTTCCGCTGTACGCGTTCTTGCGGGAAAGGATGTGCGGTCTCTTGGACTTGCCGGGGCGGGAGTCCAGGGATACTGGCAGGTTCGTTTCGCCTGCGAGGCTCGCTCATTTAGAGAGGTCCGTATCTTTGACGCTGTCCAGGAGAATGCGGAAAGGACCGTCGAAAAGCTCAGAAAAGATCTGCCCGAAATAAGCGTGTTCCCGTGCAGGGATGCCGCGGAGCTTGCTCTTTCTTCCGATGTGATTATTACCGCAACAACGGCGAAACAGCCTGTTTTTCCTGATGACAGGAATCTCTTTTCGGGAGGGAAATGCTTCATCGGCATCGGTTCCTATACTCCTGAGATGAGGGAATACCCAGATGCCCTTTTCAGGGAAGCTGAACAGGTTTTCGTGGATACAGAGCATGCTCTTTCCGAAACGGGAGATTTGATCAATCCGCTTTCCAGGGGAGTGTTTTCTGAAGGAATCATCCGCCCCCTTTCGGATCTTCTTCTTGGGGACAAAAAGGAAACCGCGAGTACCGGCACCGTTTTTTTTAAATCCGTCGGGCTTTCGGTGTTTGATCTTTACGCTGCGAAAACCTTACTGGAGAGAGGAAAAAAGACGGGAAACGGAATCGATTTCGATCTGTAGACTGTTCCGAAAGACCGGGGAACGTCCGCCGTTGGACTGGGGGCGTTCCCCGTCTTGAAGGAGTTCAGTGAACGGGAGAGACAGCGACCGGCTATCTCAGGATTGAGGGCCCCATTTCCTGGCCCATTCGAACATTCCCACTGCACAGGCAACACTTGCGTTCAAAGAGCCGGTTTCACCCGTAAGGGGTATTCGGACGATTTCGTCGCATGTATCGGATACAAGCCTGGACAGGCCTTCACCTTCGGCTCCAATGATAAGGGCGGTTCTTTCTGGCATGGGTTCAGACCAGAGAGAGCGGCCCGTCCTGTTGTCAAGCCCGATGGTCCAGAAACCTGAATCCTGGAGTTCTTTAATCGTCTGGGCAACATTGTTTATGCTCACCATGGGCAGTCGTAGTGCCGCGCCTGCGCTCACCTTGACCACTGTGCCGCCGGGGAGGGCTCCTCTGCGCTTGGGAAAGAGAACACCTTTCGCACCGCACGCTTCAGCCGTACGGACTACAGCTCCAAGGTTGTGGGGATCCTGGACGTGGTCGAGTACGACCACGAGGAGAGGGCCGCCGGAAGGGAGGGAAGAGAGGAAGTCCCCGATGTCGGCCATGGATACCTCGCTGCTCCTGCACGCGACACCCTGGTGGTTTACAGGCCCGCAAATCTCGGAAAGAACCTCGGGTGCGATAACCTGGACCACTACCCCGCCTTTTTCCGCCAGGGTTTTTATCTGCCGGGAAAAGGAATCGCTTACGTTTTTTCCGAGGAAGACTTTTTGAACCCTGTCGGGAGACTCTTTTAACAGTTGAAGAACGACCTGCCTACCCCAGTTGAGATCTTCGCTTCTTTTTTTTTCAAAACGGGGCGCAGCGGAACGGGTTTCATTTGCGTATCTCCTTCCGCCGGGTTTTTTACCATCACTTCTTTCAATTTTATCCACTTTTTTTCATCCTTTCGCTGATTTGATCTGAATATTCCCGGAGAAACCGGGCGGTATACCCTTTTGACGAATGAATGAGCTCTTCCGGTGTGCCTTCTGCGACGAGCCCGCCTCCTCCGTTTCCTCCCTCCGGGCCGAGGTCGATGATATAGTCTGCTGACATGAGGACATCCAGGTTGTGTTCGATGAGGATGACCGTGTTTCCCTGGTCAACGATCTTGTTCACGATGATCAGGAGCTTTTCCACGTCCGTGTAGTAAAGGCCCGTGGTGGGTTCATCAAGAAGGTACAGGGTCGGCCCCGAGAATTTTTTGCTCAGTTCCTTGGACAGTTTTACTCTCTGGGCTTCCCCTCCGCTGAGGGTGAGGGCCGACTGGCCGAGCCGGATATATCCGAGCCCGGCTTCGGCAATAAGGTTCAGCTTGGAGGCGATTCTCGGGATGTCCCTGAAGAACTGCAGGGCCTCATCGACTGTCATATCCAGGACGTCGGAGATGGATTTCCCCTTGAACTTCACCTCGAGAGTTTCCCTGTTATATCGTTTTCCCCCGCAGACCTCGCAGGGCACGTACACATCCGGAAGAAAAAGCATGGAAACCTTGGTGGATCCCCCGCCGCCGCATGCTTCGCATCGCCCCCCCCTCACGTTGAAGCTGAACCTGCCGGGAAGATACCCCCTCAGCTTCGCTTCGGGGAGTTCCGCGAACAGTTCCCGGATGAGAGTGAACAGGCCCGTGTAGGTGGCTGGATTCGATCTTGGAGTCCTGCCAATGGGGCTCTGGTCGACGAGGATGATGTTTCTGAAATGTTCCCATCCCTCGATGCTTTTGTGGTTTCCTGCCCGTTCCCGGAAATCCCTGTCCAGGTGTCTCCTCATCCCCTTGTAGAGAACATCGTGGATGAGGCTGCTCTTTCCAGACCCTGAAACCCCTGTTACCGTGATGAAAAGCCCCGTGGGAAATTTCACATCAATGCCTTTCAGGTTGTTGTGCCTGGCTCCTTTAACTGTCAGGGTGCCTTTGGATCTCCTTCTCTGCTTCGGTCTGACGATGCCGTTGCATTCTCCCCGCAGGTAGGGGCCGGTGAGAAAGGGCGAACGGAATGCCTCTTCGTAGTCCCCGGCAAAAACGATTTGTCCTCCTCCGTCCCCTGCGCCAGGCCCCATCTCGATGATCGAATCGGCGGCCATCATGGTTTCCCTGTCATGTTCAACCACCACGACGGTGTTGCCGAGGTCGCGGATCGATTCCAGGGTCCTGACGAGTTTTTCGGTATCCCGTGAATGAAGGCCGATGGTAGGTTCGTCCAGTACGTACAGAACACCGCTCAGTTTCGATCCGATCTGGGTGGCGAGACGGATCCTCTGGCTCTCACCCCCGCTGAGGGTATCTGCTCTCCGTATAAGGGAGAGGTAGCCAACTCCCACGTCGGTAAGAAAATTGAGCCGTTTTCTTGTTTCAAGAAGGACCTGGTGAACAATGTGCTCCTCGCTGGAGGGAAAGGAAATGTTTTCGAGAATGTGGCACAATTCATCAATGGGCATGGATACAAAGTCTCCGATGCCGTAGTCACGGACTTTCACACTCAACGCTTCCGGTTTGAGCCTCAGCCCCCGGCAGGTTTTACATTCGTCGTCCACCCTGTACGTAGCAAGCTCTTCAAGGACAGCTTCTGATTCTGTCTCCTTCCACCTGGCGTCAAGCCACCGGAGCAGCCCTTCGTAGCGCCCCATATAGGACCGCTCTTCCCCGCCGTCACGGAACAGCAGGGGTATTCGTTCATCAGATCCCCTGAGAATAAACTCCTTTATATCCTCAGGGAGCTTTTCGTAGGAACCCGAGAGGTTCCAGCCCTTTGTTGCCGCGAACTTTTCAAGTTTTGTCAGCATATAGTGTTTTTTCTTCCATGGAAGAATGGCACCGTCAGAGATGGATCTTTCAGGATCGATGGCCAGTTCTTCAGAAAAGAACTGGTGGCTTCCTATCCCTGAACAGTCAGGGCAAGCTCCGAAGGGATTGTTGAAGGAGAAAAGCCTTGGTTCTATTTCCGGCAGCGATATGTCGCAGGAAGGGCATGTGTAATTCTCCGTGAGCAGCTTCTCTTCTCCTGTTTCGGGGACAGCCACAACGTATCCGCCGCTGAGGGAGAGGGCATTTTCCACGGCCTCGGCGATTCTGCCTCTCCTGTCTTCCCGTATCCGAAGCCTGTCGACTATGACTTCAATAGTATGTCGCTTGTTTTTGTCGAGGGAGATTTCTTCTTCCAGCCAGAGGACCGCGCCGTCGACCCTGACACGGAGAAAACCCTTATCCCGGGTCTGGGAAAGCAGATTCCTGTATTCCCCTTTTTTGCCCCTTACCAGAGGAGCGAGAATTTCAACCCGCTCCTCCGGAAAACTGCGGAACAGGATATCAACTATTTCATCGAGGGAATAACGCATGACTTCCTTTCCGCATGAAGGGCAATGGGGCTTGCCAACCCTGGCGAAAATCAGCCGGAGAAAGTCGTAAATTTCCGTGACGGTTCCTACGATAGAGCGGGGGTTGTGGGAGACACCCTTCTGTTCTATGGAAATGGCCGGTGAGAGCCCGGAAATGTCGTCCACGTCCGGTTTGTTCTGGACACCCAGAAACTGTCGTGCGTAGACGGAAAGAGATTCGACATAACGACGCTGCCCCTCGGCGTAGAGTGTGTCGAAGGCGAGAGATGACTTGCCCGATCCCGAAGGGCCGGTGATGACCACAAGCTTGTTTTTCGGGATATCAACGTCGATGTTTTTTAGATTGTGTTCCCTTGCTCCTTTTATTTGAATCCATTGCAACACGGTTCCATTCCTTCCCTTCCAGAGAAGCGAGCGTGTCCCTGAGTCGGGCCGCCTTCTCGAAATCAAGCCGTTCCACGGCCTGCCACATCATTTTTTCAAGTTCCGCAGGAGAAATTCCTTCCAGGGTATCCTTTTCCCTTTTCCGGAGATAACCTGAACCTGCGTCGGCCATGAGTTCTTCGGGCAGAAGAGATTTAACGTCTTTCCTTATAGAAGCCGGCGTTATCCCATGGTCTTCATTGTACTTCATCTGCAGAGCCCGTCTTCGGGCGGTCTCTGAGGTTGCGTTCCTGATGCTGTCAGTGATGTCATCAGCATAGAGTATAACCTTTCCAGCGATATTCCGCGCCGCCCTTCCCATCATCTGGATGAGAGAGCGCTCAGATCGTAAAAAACCTTCCCGGTCGGCATCAAGAATGGCCACCAGGGATACTTCAGGAAGATCCATTCCCTCCCTGAGGAGGTTAATGCCTACCAGTACAGAGATTTCACCGTTCCGGAGATCTCTGATGAGTTCCGCCCTTTCGAAGGTATTTAACTCAGAGTGGATGTATTTCACCTTGAACTGAAGATCGGCAAGATATTCAGCCAGATCTTCCGAGGATTTTTTCGTCAGAGTGGTGATGAGAGCCCGTTCACCCCTTGAAGCAATCTGCCTGAGCCGTCCGATGAGGTCATCAACCTGCCCGCTCGCGGGAAGAACCTCCACTTCAGGGTCGAGGACGCCAGTGGGACGAATGAGCTGCTCAACCACCTTGTCCGAAACCTTAAGTTCATAATCACCGGGAGTGGCTGAAATAAAAATCGCCTGTTTCATATATTTTTCAAATTCTAGCCATTCCAGCGGCCTGTTATCAAGACATGAAGGAAGACGAAACCCGTTTTCCACAAGAGTCAGCTTCCGGGCGCGGTCACCGTTGAACATTCCCCTGACCTGGGGAAGAGTGATGTGAGATTCGTCGATAACGATCAAAAAATCATCGGGGAAGAAATCCAGCAAGGTTCCCGGAGGCTCTCCCTGATTTCTTCCGTCAAGGTATCTCGAGTAGTTTTCAATGCCGGAGCAATAGCCTGTCTCGAGGAGCATCTCAAGGTCATACTGCGTCCTCATTTTGATTCGCTGGGCCTCAAGGAATTTCCCATCTTTTTCAAATTCTGCCGCCCGGTGTTCCATTTCCTCCCGGATGGGCTCAATGGAGCGTTCGATCGCATCCCTGTCTGTAACATAATGCTGGGCAGGGAAGATCGAAGCGCGCTCAAGATTTTCCTTCACCTTTCCTGAAACGGGGTCGAACTCATCGATCCTTTCGATTTCATCGTCAAAAAAAGCGATTCGAAGGGCTGTTTCCCCGTAGGCTGGGAAGATTTCGACTATGTCTCCTCTGGCGCGGAAATTGCCCTGTTCCACTGCTATATCATTTCGTTCGTAATAATTCTCCATGAGTTTCTCCATGAATATCCGGCGCTCCCAGCGTTCACCCACGGCGAATGGGAAGATGACTTTTTCGTAGGTTTCTTTTCTGCCGAGTCCGTAAATACAGGACACGCTTGCCACAACGATAACGTCCCGTCGTTCTATCAGCGCCTTTGTCGCTGCGAGGCGGAGCCGTTCAATCCTCTCATTTACAGAAGCGTCCTTTTCGATATAGGTATCAGTGGCCGGAACATACGCCTCAGGCTGGTAATAGTCGTAATAACTGACGAAGTAATGAACGGCATTGTTGGGAAAAAAACCTTTAAACTCACTGTAAAGCTGGGCTGCAAGGGTTTTATTGTGGGCCAGTACGAGAACCGGGCGGCTTGTTTCGGCGATGACATTGGCAACGGTAAAGGTTTTCCCGCTTCCGGTTACTCCGAGAAGAGTCTGAAAACGATGTTTTTCGGAAATGCCCGCAGAGAGGCGCCTGATGGCCTCGGGTTGATCACCGGAGGGGAACCAATCGGATACCAGGTTGAAATTTCTTTCTTCAGTTCTCATATCTTGACAGCCTCCCTTCCGTACATTCAGAAAAGAAAAGGAACCGGGAAAAACCCGGTCCCTCGATTTTTTTCCTGCCTGTTCGTGACTTATACGGCAGGGGCTTCTCCAAGAATGTTTGGAGCATGTCCGCCTTCTGGAATTTCTTTTTGAGTCTTCTGTTCCTTGTTTTCTTCAATGCTGTCGGAAACGGTCTCTTTGTTCTTTTCTTCCATGCCCAGGAGAATAGTTAATTCCTTCCCTTCAATTACTTCTTTCTCGAGAAGAACCTGGGCAACCTTTGTCATTTCCTCAGAATTTTCCACTAGAAGGTGATGAACCCGGCCATAGCATGAATCGATAATTTTCTTTACTTCCTGGTCTATGGAATAGGCTACTTCGTCACTGTAATTCCGTTCTTCTCCGATGTCCCTGCCGAGAAACACTTCCTGATGCTTGTGCCCCAGCTTGACCAGGCCGAGTTTTTCGCTCATTCCGAATTCAGTGACCATCTGCCGGGCTATCTGGGTTGCCCTTTCGAGATCGTTGCTGGCTCCGGTTGTTACGTCTCCAAACTGGAGTTCTTCAGCAACGCGTCCACCGAGAAGAACACATATTTTATCGAGAAGGCCGGACCGTGACATCAGGAAACGGTCTTCTTCAGGAAGCTGAAGAGTATATCCAAGAGCCATGTGTCCTCTCGGAATGATGGATATCTTGTGCACGGGATCGCAGGAAGGGATCAGCTTCGCCACAAGAGCATGCCCGGTTTCATGATATGCGATTATCTTCTTTTCTTTTTCGCTCACGAGCCTGCTTTTACGCTCTGGGCCTGCGATTACCCTGTCTATTCCCTCTTCAAAATTCTTCATTGATATTTCTTTCTCACCGTTTCTGGCAGAAAGGAGGGCTGCCTCGTTCACCAGGTTCGCAAGATCAGCCCCGACGAATCCGGGTGTTCTGCGCGCAAGGACCTCGAGATCTACGTCCGAGGCCAGTTTTTTCTCCCGGACGTGAACTTCAAGGATTGCCTCCCGTCCCTTAACATCGGGCCGATCGACAACGATATGCCGGTCGAACCTTCCAGGTCTCAATAGAGCCGGGTCAAGGATATCAGGCCTGTTTGTGGCCGCGATCAGAATAATGCCCGTGGATTCGTCAAATCCGTCAAGTTCAACGAGAAGCTGGTTAAGTGTCTGCTCCCTTTCGTCATGACCTCCGCCAAGCCCCGCCCCACGCTGTCTTCCGACAGCATCCATCTCGTCAATGAATATTATGCACGGCTGATATTTCCTTGCCTGTTCAAAGAGGTCGCGGACTCTTGCCGCTCCGACACCGACGAACATTTCAACGAAGTCGGAACCGCTGACACTGAAGAAAGGCACATCCGCCTCTCCTGCAGCAGCTCGTGCAAGGAGGGTCTTTCCTGTTCCCGGAGGTCCGAGGAGAAGGATTCCCTTTGGAACCTTGGCTCCGAGTGCAGTAAACCTGCTGGGGTCTTTAAGATAGTAGACCACTTCAGAGAGTTCTTCCTTTGATTCTTCGCAGCCGGCAACGTCATTGAAGGTTACTTTCGGCCGGTTGTCCAGAAAAAGTTTTGCTTTGCTCTTCGCAAAGTTCATTACTTTTCCGCCGCCGCCCTGCATGTTGTAGAGAAAGAAAATCCAGACGCCTATGAGCAGCAGCGTTGGGAAAAGGGAGGAAAGCATATTAGCCCACCAGGGTGTTTTCTGCGGAGGTTCAACCTCGACATTCACGCCTTTCTGGGCAACTTCCTTTGCAAGGTCCCCTACTCCCACAACGTAGGTGATGAATTCCCTTCCGTCAGCAAATTTGCCCTTGATGGAATTTTCGCGGACAGTGACTGTTGTTATCCTTCCCGAGGAAACTTCCGAGAGAAAGGAACTGTAACCGATCTCCTGGATTTGCTGGGGGCCCTGGGTCGGGGAGAGAAAAACGTTCACGAGGCTCACAACGAGCACAATGAGAATAAGATACAAACCTAGATTTTTAACCAATCGGCCCAAGTTATCGCCGCCTCCTGACTGGGTGAGTAATATAGTTTAAAACCGTTCTATTCAACGGGAACCTCCACAACATGGACGGCAGGGAGGTTCCTCCATTTTCCGGCGTAATCCAGACCGTAGCCGACCACAAACTTGTCTGGTATGGAAAACCCCCTGTAGGCAACATCAACAGGGACTTTTCTCCGTTCTTCCTTGTCGAGAAGAGCGCATACACGAACACTGCCCGGCTGCCTCTCATGCATCAGCTTGACAAGATATGACAGAGTCAGTCCGGTGTCAACTATATCTTCCACGATAAGAACATTTTTATCTTTTATGCTGCTGTCGAGATCTTTCACGATACGAACAATCCCGCTGGTCTTTGTTGAATCCCCGTAGGAAGAAACTGCCATAAAATCGAGGGAAACATTCACAGAAGGCCGGATATTCCGCACGAGGTCGGCCATGAAAACGACCGCGCCTTTCAGAATGCCGACGACAACGAGTTCTTTCCCTTCATAGTCAATGGATATTTTTGTCCCGAGTTCAGCAACTCGTTTTTGAATCTCCTCCTCGGGGAGGAGAACGTCGGAAACCTTATAATCCATTTTCTTTCCCCTTTTCAGCTGCTGATTTAGAATACTTCGAAAGAATACGGACGGCTTCTTTCTTTATCCCATTGGTTCCTGCAGTTTTGCGTATTCCCCAGAAGGGTATCCATTCAAAAGAGCCAGATCTGACTACAGGAAAAATATCCCGGCCCCATTGAGGAGCCCAGATATTATGATTCTCCTGCAGATCGGAAACAGACGACACAACAATTTTTCCCTGAAATGGAAAAATTGCCTGCATCCATCCAGCAGAAAAAGTCTCCGTTAATTCCCTTCTCCAGGAAAAGAACCAGTTATTCCAAGTAAAAGTTCCATGATCACCTTCAAGAGAAACTGTCATTCCTGAGGGATTCTGATTGTTTAGTATAACAGGGTCGACCCAGGTAACAAAGGGAAAACTGCTGAAAACATGCATTCTGCTCTGCCACTGAAAGCACCATTGGCCGTCAGTCTGAATGAGGCGAAGCAGGTTTTCAGTTCTTTCCCTGGAGAGGGACTTCAGTTTAAGAGCCCTTCCTGCGCCGCGAAGGAAAATCGCAGCTGTTTCCTTGTCAAGGTGCCTGAGAAAGGAGAGGCGGCAGGCATAGGAACAATGGGGCAAAGAAACTGAAGCAAGCAACAGGAGGGATTCCTGCAGTTTTTCTTCCTGGTTTCGAAAGAAGGCAAGATCTCTGGCAGTCCCCAGAATGTGTTTTCTGGCCGAGTCGTTAATTTCCTTTTCAATAACCGGGATGAGGATGTTTCTGATTCTGTTTCTCATGTACGCAGTATCCTCATTTGTCGAGTCTTCTCGCCAAGGGATACCGTGATAGGTGAGGGCTTCCCTCAGGAATACTCGTGAGAAATTGAGCAGAGGCCGGAATATACGCTCCCGTTTTTCGGGAATACCTGAGAGTCCCCGTACTCCTGATCCGCGAAACAGATTATGAAGAAAAGTTTCAACGGAATCGTCGCTCGTGTGCGCCACTCCGATACCCCATCCACCAACGGCCGCTCTCGTTTTTTCTAGGAAATCGTACCTAATTCTCCTGGCACCGTCCTCCAGGGACTCACCTTTTGCAAGAAGATCCGGAACGGAAAGGGATTCCTGAATGCACCTGATTTCAAACCGGTCAGCCATGGATGTGACGAACCTGGCATCTTCCATGCTTTCCTTCCCCCGGATGCCATGGTTAAGGTGAGCAACTACAAGCTTTCTGTTCCGAAACAAGGAAAAAAGCCAGAGCATTGCCATGGAATCACTTCCACCTGAAACGGCAAGAACAAGGGGAAAATCGGCATGCATCCAGCCTTGTGCAGTACCGGTTTTAACGAATTCTTTTTTCAGTCGGGCGAGAGAGTAATCGAACGGAATTTCGAAACGGGGGGCATCCTCTATCTTCCCCATTGCAACCTCCCGGAATAAAAAAAAGACGGAACCAGTCTCCGCCTTTTGAAAAACTCGATTGGTGGCGGTGACTGGAATCGAACCAGTGACACTGCGGGTATGAACCGCATGCTCTAGCCATCTGAGCTACACCGCCGAAATGGTTGCGGGGGCAGGATTTGAACCTGCGACCTTCGGGTTATGAGCCCGACGAGCTTCCTGGCTGCTCCACCCCGCGATATTGTCTTCCTGGTGCCGGACGCGGGACTCGAACCCGCACGGACCTTCGTCCACAGGATTTTAAGTCCCGTGCGTCTACCCATTCCGCCAGCCCGGCCAGCACTAGGGCATTATAGTGCACCTCCCCTTGTTTCGTCAAGCGGAGAGTTTTTTCCGTCAATGGTTTTTCCCGAAAAACTGCAAAAAGATCATCCTATTGAACTTGGCGCACGGAATTTTCTGAACAGTACGCTAGGCCTCTCATCTCTTTTGAGTGGCTGAACGATCATCTTGCCGTAGTCTTCGAAAACCTGGCGAATATAAATATTCCCTGTTGTTTTCAAGTCCAGTACTTCGGGAATGGCATCCTTTTCCCCCTGGTCTCCTGTCATCAGCAAAACTCTCGGGCGGACCAGATCGCGCTCCTTTGATTCGAGAACGACACCTTTTCTGCCGTCAGAAAGCTCTACTACCGCACCTGGAGGAAAGAGTCCTACGGTCGAGAGAAGGGTGCGCACTATAAATTTATCGAAGCGTCCGTTAGCTGAAGCCAGCAGTGTGGAAACAGCCTGGTCGCTTCTTTTTCTTTCGTCGGAATCGCGCGCGTTAAGGAGATTTTCAAAGAAATCCGCCACAGCGATTATCCTTGCTCCCACGGAGATACTCTCACCCCTGAGAGCGTCAGGGTATCCTGAACCGTCCCATGATTCGTGATGGGACCGGACGGCAGAGAGAATGTCAACCGAAGTAACTCCCGTATCCCTCAAAAGAGCTTCGCCAAGGAGAGGGTGGGTCTGGATAGCCTTGCTGTCTGCAGAAAGGGGTCTTTTCCCCTGTTCCCGTGTGAAGGGAACAAGGAAGGATTTTCCGATGTCGTGCAGTAGTCCGGCGAGAGTCACAGATTGATTAAATTCCTTCCACATGGGGAAAAGCCTTCCTGATATGTGCCCTGCGAGGAGAGAAACATTAATTGCATGAAGAAATGGGGTTGTTTTTTTCCCGTTGCTTTCTCCGAGGGAAAGGGTGATCTGGGGGGTCTTTTTCATCTGACTGCAAAGAGTGTTGCCGAGAGAAAGCAGGGAGCGGATTCCCTTTTCCCGAACGCTTTTGTTGCGAATGTGAGAATACACGACCTCCATTTGGTGGGCTGCTACCTGCACTATCAGCGGATTAAGCAGGGAAACAGGAGGCTGAACCCGGCGGAGTATATTTCGGAATTCATCAATGGAAAAAAACACCGCGTTCTTGACGGGGACTGCCTTAATTCCGTGTTTTTGAAGCAGTTCAACAGCACCCGGGCAGGTTTTCCTCAGCGTCTGCAGATGGAGGCCAGCGGGAAGAAGCAATGACGATGAAGAAGAAAGTATATCTGCAGCAATCATTCCCTCTTCTTCAAAAAGCAATTCAACCGGTATGAGTTTGACGGAATCCACTTCCTCTACCTCCGTTAAAAGAATAATTCCCTTGTATCGGCCCTCGGACCAATTCGGCCAACAGATGACGAGTCGTATACAGTGTCCTGTTTTTCTGCGAGATTGACATCGACGCACCACCGTGCTAGACTGCGAAAGAATTCAAGAAGTGCACAAGGTAATATGATAAAGTTCTCACACTTTAGGAGAAACCTTTTATGAATTTTAATTTGGACAAAAACGAAAATCCTTTTTCTATCCCCGGAGAAATCAGGGGAGCAATTCTGGAGAAGATATCAAAACTGCCATTCAACAGGTATCCCGACCCTGATTACTGTGTTCTAAAGAGGATACTTGCCGGTGGTGCTGGTTTGCCCCCTGAGTCAGTCGTGACAGGCAACGGCGGAGATGAAATTCTATGGATGGTTTTTTCTCGATATGTCCGCCCCGGAGACACTGTACTGACCTTTTCCCCTACTTTTTCCGAGTATTATAGGCTCTCCCGCCTTTTCGGTGCCCGGCACCTGGCACTGCACATCGACCTTGAACAGGATGAGCCCGTTTTTCCTGCCGAATTCTTTTTGCAGACCATTGGAAGAGAAAAACCATCTCTTATTCTTATTGATACCCCGAACAATCCCACGGGAAAAACACTGCCCTCTTCTTTTATCGGAGAGGTGATTGCCCGAAGTGAATCTCCTGTAGTGGTCGATGAAGCCTATGGTGAATTTGCAGAAAGTACATTTCTCCCTTTTCTGTCGGGAAAAGCCCTTCCCGACAGGGTCATCGTTCTTAAGACCCTGTCCAAAGCATGGGGAATGGCCGGTGTACGCTTCGGATGGGCGTACTGCGGTGCATCAGCCGCAGCTGGACTCGAAGAGACAAGGAGTCCTTTCAACGTCAGTATTTTTTCAGCCGCTGCCGCTGAGGTCATCCTTGAGCACCCTGAGTTTTCAGCCTTCTCGGCCGGAAGAGTAAAAAATCTCCGGGAGAAGGTGAGGGAGCATATTCAATCTTTTGAAGGATGGAGGGCCTTCAAAAGTGACGGTAATTTTCTTCTTCTACGGGTTCCCATTGCGGAAGAATCTCTCCGCAGAGCTGCTGATGGGCTTTTTTGTTTCAAGTTCTTCGATCTCACGCCTGAAATGAAAGACGAGCGCTGTTGGATCAGGCTAACGATCGGGACTGAGGATGAAATGAGCGAAGTGCTCAGTTTCTTTTCTTCATTTCAGAAATAGACCTAAACGGTTCAGAAGCCGAGGAGGTGCCATTGATGGTCGAAAAATGGAAGGACAAATTGACGGATCAGCTGTGCCAAGCGCTTCTTTCCCTGGAAACTCCCGAAGAAATCTACAGTTTTCTTGAAGATGTAGCTACCATAGGGGAAATCAGGGCTCTGGCCCAGCGACTTGAAGTTTCACGGCTCCTCAGTGAGGGGTACACCTACCCCCAGATTGCCCAGCAGACAGGCGCAAGCACAGCGACAATCAGCAGGGTGAAAAAATTTCTCGAATACGGGGCGGACGGATACAAAATAGTGCTTGAAAGGCTGCGGAAAGAAGACTCCTGAAAATTGTAGCGCTGAAAAAACGGAGTCCTCATGAGAGGACCCCGTTTTTTTCTTTATAGGGACACATTGTGGCGATGAGGCATTTCCCGCAGGCCGGTTTTCTTGCACCGCAGATGCCTCTGCCGTGTTCAATGATATTGATGTGCCCCCCGTAAAAACGCTCCGGGGGAACCCATTCCTCGAGGAGAATCTCTATTTCTTCCGGGGCGGTCTTTTCCGAAACCCATTCCATGCGCCTGCAGAATCTTGCAATGTGGGTGTCCACAGGAAAAGCCGGTTTACCGAGATCGAACAGCATAACGCATGCGATTGTTTTTGCGCCGATTCCCGGGAGCGAGGAAAGGTATTCCCTGACCTTCGTGCTTTCCCAGGATTTGAGCTCCTTCATCGAATAGTCTCCAAAGGTTTTCTTTATCGTATCAAGGATGTGGAGCATTCTCTCCGATTTTGTCCTTGCCAGCCCGGCAGGCCTGATGCATTCGGCGATGTCTTCGGAAGTACCCGCTGCGGCGGCTTCCCATTCCGGAAAGCGGACCTTGAGAGTGGCAAAAGCCCTATCCCTGTTCCGGTCGTTGGTGTTCTGGGACAGAAGCGTGAGCACGAGTCCGTCGAGGGGTTCGTCATGGGCCAGGTCCGGAGGAGCTGATTCATTCCCCCACATCTTCTCCAGTACGTCGAAAACGTCCTTGATATTTTCGGGACGGGAAAAGCTATTCTTCTTCATTTTCGTTATCTTCTCCCGACTCCAGTTTATATTTTTGCTTGAGTTTTGCCCCTTCTTTTAACCATTTTTTCAGCCTGTTCTTAACTTTCCTGTGGATGATGGACGATGAAACACCGGTGAGGCGTTCAATCCCCTCGTCGATGGTCGATACGGCATAAATGCTGAATTTCCCCGCCTTCACTTCTGCCAGGATCTTTTCTTCAAGCATAAGGTGCCGAACATTCTGAACGGGGATAATGACGCCCTGCTTTCCTGTAAGACCACGGTGTTCGCAGTATTGGAAGAAGCCTTCAATCTTCTCGTTAACCCCGCCGATGGGCTGGATATTGCCAAATTGATCCACCGATCCTGTGACTGCAAATCCCTGCATTAAGGGGACATCGGAAAGGGCAGAGAGAAGACAGTACAGTTCCGTCGATGAGGCGCTGTCTCCTTCAATTCCTCCGTACATCTGTTCAAATGTGATGCGGGCAGAAAGAGAAAGGGGCATGTCCTGAGCGTATTTCCTTCCGAGATAGCTCGTCAGGATAAGAAGCCCCTTGTTGTGAATGGGGCCGGTCATCTTGACTTCTCTTTCTATGTTGATCACACCCTCCTGCCCCATGAAGACATTCGCGGTGATTCTTGATGGATGGC
>CAZJAR010000005.1:18573-53064 GCA_964543785.1 uncultured Synergistaceae bacterium
ATCAACCACCGAGAGGCCATTTATCTGTCCAACCACCTCTCCAGCAGTGTCAATTCTTATGATGCCGTCCTCGTAGGCTCTCGCTATTCTCTCCTGGACAAGGTTGGAACGGAATTTTTTCTCTTCCACGGCCTTCCTGACATGCTGCCGGGTGACGAGTGAGGCTCCCTCTGCTTTCGCCCATGCTGAGGATTCGACTATGACTTCGGTAATTTTGTTGAACTCTGTAGAAATTCGTTCCTGATCATCAGCAATTCTACACGACCAGTCGATTACTTCCGCAACTCCTGAGGCGTCGAAGGGGAGTCCTTTTTCATGTTTCAGGCAGGTGGCGACAAACTGCGCCATCTGCCGTTCGGTCTCGGGGGTTCTCTCCATGTCCGTGTCAAAATCGGCCTTAATCTTGAACATCTTTTGGAATTCAGGATCGTAGTACTGAAGAAGGGAATACAGATAGGGGGTTCCAACCATGACAACCTTCAGCCGAATGGGGATAGGCTGCGGCCGGAGAGAAGAAACCGGTACAGCTCCATACTGCTCGCCGAGGTTTTCTATGTTGGCCTCACCTGTTCTCAGAATTCTTTTGAGTGCCTCCCAGGACATGAAATTGAGGAGAACCTTTTCAGCGTCCAGTACGAGAAATCCTCCATTGGCTTTCTGGAAGGCTCCCGGTACTATCTTTCGAAAATCTGTGTATAGATACCCTTGACGGCTTTCGTATTCCACTTTCCCGGAAAGGTTGTAATAGGTAGGATTTGTCTCCCAAATGACAGGAGAACCATGCTCGGGATCATTGCATACAAATACGTTCACAGTATAGCGGGTGAAATCAATATCAGCGTTTTCGTCCTTTGCAGCTGCAACGAAAATGCTGAAGTTTTCGATAATATCTTCTGTCAGGGCATCGATCCAGGAGCAAAGAACCTCCGTCGTGCCGAATTTTTCCTTGACGTCCTGGAGGTATGGAGTTATAGCGTTTCTGCAGATTTCCGCCTCCAGTTTGACGATCCTCTCTTTGAGCCCTTTCTCCAGGTCACGGATTTTCCGCAGGGTATCCAGTGTTTTCTGGGAAACTTCCTCGGATTTTTTTTGCCATGCTTTCTGCTCTTCCTCTGAAAGAGCTTCAAATTCCTCCTGCTGGATTTCACGTTTGACCTTGTCTCCGTTTTCTCCTTCCTCTTCAGTAAGAGGGATGTTAACGAATCCCTGGGGAGTCCTTTTGAGAGAGAATTCTTTTTCTGTCGCCCATGCCTTGACTTCTTCCATGAGCTGGTTCACTTCTTCCTGAAACTCTTTTACCAGCTGGGCCTTTGCATCCTCGTACTGGCTTTTCTCAAAAGCTTTGCTGATAGCAACCTTAAGTTCTTCAAGGAGTTCATCGAAGGCCGCTCCAAGGGCTTTTCCTTTTCCTGCCGGGAGGTTGATTGCCAGGGGCTGACCAGGGTCTTCAAAATTATAAACATAGACCCAATCGTCAGGGGCAGCCCTTTTCGCCGCCGCTGACCTGAGTCGTTCAAGAGAATAGGTTGTCCTGCCGCTGCCCGGGTTGCCCAGTACAAAGATGTTGTAGCCCTTGCTTTCGACCTCGAGGCCGAAGGAAATCGCTGAAACAGCCCTTTTCTGCCCAACAAATTCTTCAAGAGGCTGAAGATCATTCGTTGTCTTGAATCCGAGAGAGCGTATGTTTGTTTTTTTTCGAAGTTGTTTTAGTGAAAGCTTTTTTCCTTCAGAACGTTTTGCCATTGAGATTTCCTCCCGGAATTTGTCTTGATTGTTTTCGGTTCAGCAGTCTATTCCTTTTCTGGCCAGAATCCCTTTGCTGTATGGGTGTTTCACTTCTGCCATGTCAGTGACGAGGTCAGCAAGTTCAATCAATTCACAGGGAGGATTTCTTCCCGTGAGTACAACCTCGACATGCAGGGGCTTTCTTCTGAGGAGACCGACTACTTCTGCCAGAGGGATCAGGCCGAAAGAGAGGGCTACGTTGATTTCATCAAGAATGACAAGATCATAGCATCCTGACGAAAGAGCCTGCCGCGCGGCCTCAAGACCCTTTTCAGCTTCTGCAAAATCAACCGGGTCGATCTGACCGGGATAGATGTAATCCGGCCTTCCTGTCTGAATAAGTTTTACTCCCGGAAGGAAGGAAAGCCCACGCACTTCACTGTAGAGCCATCCCTTCATGAACTGGATGAACGCTGTTTTTCCGCCGCATCCAGCCATACGTACCACAAGCCCAAGTGCGCTGGTGGTTTTTCCCTTGCCTTCCCCCATGTAGATGTGAATGAGCCCGAAGTCTAAAAGCGACATAGTTTCATCACTCCGTTCCACTATGCACTCTTTTCTTTGTATATTACAATGCAATCAGAATGGAGGTTTGTCAATGCTTTCGTATAGAAAGATTCTCGTCTCCGGCATCGTTCAGGGTGTCGGCTTTCGTCCTTTTTGCGCACGGCTGGCCGACAGGCTGGGGCTTTCGGGATCTGTAAGAAATACTTCGGGAGGGGTTGAAATCGAGCTTACCGGTGACCGCGAAATTCTGGACCAGTATCTTCGTATCCTTCCCTCAGAAAGTCCTCCGGCTTCGGTCATTACTTCGACAGTAGTTATTGAAGACCGCATTTCGGAAGATCCTGAGGAAAAAACCTTTTTCATTCTCGAAAGCAAAAGGGAGAAAGAGCAGTACGTACTCATCCCGCCCGACCTCGGTGTGTGCGAAGAATGCGAAACAGAGATGCGGGATGCCTCGGACAGAAGATACCGCTACCCATTCATCAACTGCACGAACTGCGGACCAAGGTACACTATTATAAAGGACTTGCCCTATGACCGGCCGAAAACGGCCATGGCTTCATTTCCCATGTGTGCATCCTGTAGCCGGGAATACCATGATTCTTCAAACCGAAGATTCCATGCCCAGCCCAATGCCTGTTTTGACTGCGGTCCTTCGGTCTGGCTCGTTGATGGTAAAGGAAAAAAACTCAGTGCGGGAGACGACGCGATCCGAAAGTGTTCCCGCTTTCTCGATGAGGGTCAAATCGTTGCGGTCAAAGGTATTGGGGGGTTTCATATTGCCTGTACACCCTTCAGCGACGAGGTGGTAGCCCTGCTTCGGCAGAGAAAGGGACGGAAGGACAAACCCTTTGCAGTGATGGCATCTTCTTTCCAAGAAGCTGAAAAGATGGCCTATATTCCCAAGAGTGCCAGAAAGCTTCTTCTATCTCCGAGCAAGCCTATTGTGCTCTGCTGCCGGAAAAAAGAGTATCCCCTCTCTCATTTTGTTGCACCAGAACAAAAAACGGTGGGTATTCTCCTCCCTTATTCGCCTCTTCATCACCTGCTTCTTGAGGGGAAAAAAGCCCTCATCATGACGAGCGCCAATTTTTCGGATGAACCAATTGTGTCGGCAAATGACAGAGCCCTTTCATCCCTCGAAGGAATTGCAGATTATTTCCTGCTTCATAACAGGGATATATATATGCCTATTGATGATTCTGTAGCCGCTCCCCTGGGGAGATCTTTTTTTCTCCTTCGAAGAGCCAGGGGGTACACGCCTGCACCTATGGCAATCCAGGCCGAAACACCTGTCATTCTAGGAGCTGGGGCTGAAATGAAAGCTTCATTCTGCCTTTCCAGGGGAAATATGGTTTTTCCCGGGCAATACCTTGGAGACATGAAACAGAAGGAAACGGCAGTTTATTACGGCCGGGCACTGAAGCATTTCCTGTCTCTCTATGCACTTACTCCGGAATATCTTGTGCATGATCTCCATCCCCAGTTTCTTTCCACAGTTGCCGCTTTGGAAAATCTTCCCGCCTTCAAGGGAGAAAGCATGGCGGTGCAGCATCATCATGCCCATCTCGCTGCCTGTCTGCTGGAAAATGGGATACAAGGGCCCGCTATCGGAATGATTTTCGACGGGACCGGTTATGGAGAGGACGGGACTGTCTGGGGGGGAGAATTTCTTTTTGGCGGTTTCAGAGGTTTCTCAAGGGTTGGGAGTTTTCTTCCCTTTCGCCTTCCAGGTGGTGACGCTGCCGTAAAGGAACCCTGGCGCTGCGGACTCTCTCTTCTCGCGGAAGCTTTTGGGGAAACAATCGCTCTTCGAACGGCTCATGAGCTTTGGCCAGGCAGAAAAGTACAAATTTCCCAAGTGCTATCAATACTCCCCGCTTTCCCTGCTACAACCTCTTGCGGGCGTTTTTTTGATGGAATTGCATCCATTCTCGGTCTTGCGGAAACAATAAGCTTTGACGGACAAGCTGCCATGGCACTCGAAGGAATTGCGGAGGGAGGAAGACTCCAGGCCCCTTTTTCTGTGGAGCGAAGGGACGGAAAGATTCTTCTCGACTGGAGACCTGCTGTACGTTGGGTCTTTGATAACCTCCATGAAACACCCAAAAAAATCCTTGCGGGAGGGGTTCATACCGGCCTTGCCTTTGCTGTGTCAGAAATTTGTGAAAGAATCGCTGAAGATACGGGAAACAGAGTCGTAGCGCTTTCCGGAGGAGTGTGGCAAAACAGAAGGTTGACCGCTACCGTCAAAAGGCTTCTTGAAGAAAGGAAGCTTCAGCCTCTGTTACACAGGCTTGTGCCTCCAAACGACGAGTGCGTCTCTGTCGGGCAGGTTGCCATCGGGGCAGAAATGTGGAAGAAAAAAGCAACCGGGAAGGCGTGAATAACCGTTTCCCACGCTTTCCCGGTTTTCTTGACTTTTTCAGATCGTGCTGTATTCGATGCCGCTGACCTTGGATAGTTCAGAAAGCTTTTTCGGCATGTGAATGCTGTTAACAAATCGGATCGTGCCGCTTCTTGACCTCATGACCATTGAGCTGGTATGTATTTCGTGTCCTTCGTATTGTACTCCCTTCAGAAAATCTCCATCAGTGACGCCTGTAGCGGCAAAGAACACGTTGTCTCCCTTGACGAGATCATTGATTGAGAGCACCTGGTCGAGTTCAAGTCCTCTTTTCCTGCTTTCAGCAATGTCCTCGTCGTTTCTCGGCCAGAGCTTGCACTGCATGTTTCCTCCGAGACATTTGATGGCACAGGCTGTAATGACGGCTTCAGGAGATCCTCCGATTCCCATGAGGATATCTGCTCCTCCCTGATCCTTGCAGGTAAGCAGAGCCCCGCCGATGTCTCCGTCAGGGATGAGTTTGATTCTGGCTCCCGCTTTTCTTATGAGGGTCTTCAGTTCTTCGTGTCGGGGACGATCCAGAACGACCACCGTGATGTCATCAAGGGCCTTGCCTTTTGCCTCAGCGACGCGAGCGATATTTTCTTCAGGAGAAAGGTTGATGTCGATCACATTAGCCGCCTCGGGACCGACAACGAGTTTGTTCATGTAGTAAATATTCTTGGGGTTAAACATGGTTCCTCTTTCTGAAACGGCGACGACGCTGATTGCTCCTGAAAGACCCAGCGCTGTAAGCCGTGTGCCGTCAATTGGATCAACAGCAATGTCCACCTCGGGAGCCTTCTCCGCACCAAGCTTTTCGCCGTTGAAAAGCATGGGAGCTTCGTCTTTTTCCCCTTCGCCGATAACTACCACGCCGGACATGCTCACGGTGTTCAGAATGTACCTGAGTGCATTCACGGCAGCTCCATCCACGGCGTTCTTGTCTCCCCGCCCCATCCATCGTCCCGCTGCCATGGCGGCGGCTTCGGTCGCCCTTACCAGTTCGAGCGCAAGGTTTCTGTCAGCAGCAAACATAGTATCTCCTCCCGAATAGATTGTATGTTGCCCTGTTACCGGCGGAAACGTTCGAAGATCTGGTCAACCCAGCGAAAATAATGTTCTGTTGCAAAAAGCTCCTTCAAATCTTCGGAGGAAAGCCTGGATTCGATGCGTTTGTCTTCAAGGAGCAGTTCTTGAAAAGGTTTTCCTCCAGCCCAGCATTTCATTGCGTTTTCCTGAACGATCGAATAAGCTTCTTCACGGGAAAGATCAAATCTTTCAACAAGATCCAGAAGTACGCGCTGGCTGAAAACCAGTCCATGTGTTATTCCAAGATTTTCTCTCATTTTTGAGGTATTTACAACCATATTTTTTACAATATACGTCATTTTTGAGAGCATGTAGCTGATGAGGTGAAAGGCATCGGGCCAGATGATTCGCTCTGCCGATGAATGGCTTATATCCCGTTCGTGCCAGAGAGTCATGTTCTCCATCGCGGTGAGGGCGTATCCTCTCAGGAGACGGCTCATGCCAGAGATTCTTTCGCACAGTATGGGATTCCTCTTGTGGGGCATCGCGCTCGACCCCTTCTGTTTGGCACCGAACGGTTCCATTACTTCCATTACTTCCGTTCTCTGAAGATGTCTGATTTCAGTGGCAAATCGTTCGAGCGCTCCTCCAAGAAGGGCAATCGCATTCATTGCGTTGCTGTGCCTGTCTCTTTGGAGAATCTGCGTGGAGACAAGAGAGTGCCTGAGACCCAGAAGATCGCACACTCTCTGTTCCACAGATGGATCGCAGTGGGCATAGGTTCCGACGGCACCGGAAATTTTGCCGTAGCTGATTTGTTCTTCCGCGAGGCGGAGTCGTTCCATATCCCTCTGAAGCTGGTAGAGCCAATTGAGAAGCTTCAGGCCGAAAGTGGTGGGTTCTCCGTGAATTCCGTGGGTCCTCCCGACGCATGGGGTATGTTTGAATTCTTCGGCTCTTTCAGCGATAGCATCCATGAGTGCTTCGGTCTTATCTTTCACTATAGTGAAAGACCGCTTCAGTGAAAGGGAGGAGGCTGTATCGATCACATCGCTGCTGGTCAGACCGAGATGAATATATCTGCCGTTTGCGCCGACTTTCTCCGCAACCGCGGAAACAAAGGCAATTACGTCATGCTGTACCTGTTCCTCAATTTCGTTGATTCTCCCGATATCGAATGATGCCTTTGAACAGATGTCGTCGAAGGCATCTTCGGGTATAATTCCCTTTTCCATCCAGACTCTGCAGACGGCAAGTTCAACTTCGAGCCATGTCCGGAACTTGCTTTCTTCGCTCCAGATGGCTGACATTTCCGCCGTTTGGTATCTCCCGATCATTCCTTGTTCCTCCTTGATTCCATTTCCAGGATCCATTGTTCCCGTACCGCTGAAAGAAATTCGTCGTACAGACCTTTGGCAAAATCGGGAAATGTATAGTCAAAAGGCTCCCATTTCCTGAACCTGAAACGGAGAGTCACTTCCCCGTGAATCCCTCCTCCAATGTACACCCTGTGAGCGTGGTCCTTTGTTGAGGCAAGAACGAGCCTTGCTCCGTTCACATACCCCGGGTCGATGTTTACAGCCCTCGGAACTCTGCTTTCGTTCTCGAGACGACATGCGGCTTTTTTCCATTCCGGCAGGTCTCCCCCGTCCCGAAGACCAGGAAACGAGAGAAAGCGGCGGAACAGAACGGGGGAAATGCCGGCATAATAATCGGTGACGGTAAAAGGAATCTCAATGCTCATGCTTTCCGGGTTTCCCCAGATGCGGGAGAGATTATCCAGCACCCAATTCCACCGACCCCCGTCTGGATAGAGAACTCCCGTTACGAGTTTTACAGGGTAGAAATATGTGCCGTCAGAATTCGCTTCCATCCTTGACCTTCAAGTATCCTAAAATTTCTTCATCCCAGACGCATGCAAGAATGTCATCCGAATTGTCATGGGAAGATTCTCGTGAATCATCGATTTTTTCCACCGAAATACCTTTGCATCGAAGACGGGAAACGAAGGCTTTGCCAACTGCAGCCCACCATGCCATTTCTTTGGCATTAACCATATCTTGGGAAACATCGTCCACCAGAAAAACGGAAGGATGGATCTCCCTGAAAAGGAAACATTTGTTCTCCTTGAGTTCGCAGAGGAATTCAGACCCCTGTCCCCGGGAGACAGCTGCTCCGCCAAGAAGTGCTGCAGCAGAACGGTTCGCTGAAAAACGTCCCTTTGCCCATGAAACGAAAGGAACTGGCGCATCCCACCAGAGAGGAACCCCCTTTCCCGTGTCTTCAAGACTCAGGCTTGAAAGAGACGAAACGGGAAGAATTCGAAGATCCGTGTCCTTTACAACGAGAAGCTCTGTCTGCTTCCCCAGGATGTTTCTTTCGAGAATATCTTCCAGGGTCGAAAAGGAAGAGCAGAGTTCCGTCAGCTCTGAGACGCTTCTTTCACCTTCACCCTTTTCAAGAACAGATATTATCTGATCCTTTGAAAAAACGGGGTGTCCTTCACCCGGAGAAAAGAGAAGGCAGAATTCTATGCCGTGACGGTATAGGCTTCGGAGAAGCTCGGAGAGTGTAACTCCCGTTCTTTTTTTCCTGCAGGAGGTGGTTTTAGTTTTTTCGCCCATAATGGTCCTCACCGAGGAGAGCCCGTACAAATTCTCTTACCTCAAAAGCCTGGAGGTCGTCTTCGCCCTCACCAAGCCCAACATAGCGTACAGGTATTTTCAGCGTGTCAGCTATGGCAAGAAGAATGCCTCCCTTGGCCGTGTTGTCGTATTTTGTCAGCACTACTCCGGTCAGGGGGAGTATTTTGTTGAACGTTCCGGCCTGGGCCAGGCCATTTTGTCCCATGACGGAGTCAAGAACCAGCAGGACTTCCATCCGGGAATCCCCTTTCTCCTTTTCGAGAATCCGGTAAATCTTGCCCAGCTCTTCCATAAGGTTGTGCTTGGAGTGAAGTCTTCCTGCCGTATCTACAACGAGAACATCTGCCCCGGATGCTTTCGCAGCCTGGAATGCGTCAAAGGCGACAGCTGCAGCGTCACTTCCCTGATGCTGGGCAACGACTCGAACACCTGCCCGGTCTCCCCAAACCTTCAACTGCTCTATTGCTGCTGCTCGGAACGTATCCGCAGCTGCAAAAACGACTTTTTTCCCCTCTTTTGTCCATCGGGCTGCAAGCTTGCCTGCAGTTGTCGTTTTCCCGCTTCCGTTGACCCCTATAAGGAGCACCACTGTAGGTGTGGGAGAATCAATGGAAAGAGGTTCACCCATGAATGGAACAGACAAGAGCCGTGAAGAAAGAGTATCCTCAAAAAGCCTGAAGAGATCTTCAGGCTTGACGATTTTTTTTTCTCTGGATACTTTTTTGAGGGAATCAATCAGCCCGAGAGTCAAATCAACTCCAACATCTCCGCTGATGAGAATTTCCTCAAGATTTTCCCAGAAATCGTCATCTACAACTTCTCCTGAAAATAGGAGTGACAACCCTCCGCTCCACTTTTCACGAACACCCTTCAAGCTTTGTTTTAATTTTTCAAAGATAGACAAGGCGCTCTACACCTCCGGAGAAGAACTGGAATTATTAGCCTTTGGGGTGTGATTGTCTCTATTCCCCTTCTGGGGACGCCGCCGTCTGGTGTTTGGCCTTTTCTTTTGCCCGCTGCCCGGCCTGTTTTCCTGATCCTCCTGCGGCTTCGGTTTATCCGCTGCAGACGATGGGGGTTCCGAAGAAGAAACTTCCGGAGAAGAAACTTCCGGAGCAGGTACTTTTTCTCCCTGGGAGGGTTTTCTTTTTCGCCTTCTTTTTTTCTTGGCGGTTCCCTCCTGAGGTGTACTCACTTTTTCCTCTGAGGATTCCATGGCAGCCTTTTCTTCTGTCTTCCGCCGTTCCTGGCGAGGGGCTGTTTTGTCTCCGGCTGTCTCTTCCCGGTTTTCAGGCGTTCTTTTTCTTCCTGGCCGGAAAGGTTCATCACGGGTGCTCCTGATCTCTTTCAGGCCGTCGCCTTCCCAGGAATTCCCTTCCATAACCGTATCCCGAAACTTCTGGAAATCATCTGTTTTCACGAGGATTTCTTTTCCTTCCGGTGTTCTTATGCGGACTGATTCAGCTGAAAGATCCACACCATCAATAAGATAATTCCCGCCGGACGTCCTGATTTTGGAGCCCGGATTAGGGAGCCCCTTCCATAAATCGCCGTAGAGGTGATGTTCAAAGGACATGCAGCACATAAGCCTGCCGCATATTCCTGATATTTTTGTGGGATTCAGCGCCAGGTTCTGTTCCTTCACCATCTTGATACAGATTGGAGTGAACCGATGAAGCCAGTAGCTGCAGCAACATCTTTGCCCGCAGGGGCCCAGTCCCTTGACTGCTTTCGCTTCATCCCTCACTCCAATTTGCCTGAGCTCTATCCTGGTTTTGAATTCCTTCGCGAGATCACGGACGAAAGCACGAAAATCAACTCTTTGTTCGGACGTAAAATAGAAAAAGAGCTTTTTTCTGTCGAGAAGGAATTCAACATCCACAAGCTTCATCGAAAGATTATGGTTTCTCAGGAGTTCTCTTCCTTTGAGAAGGACCGAGTTTTCTTCTTCTCGTTCCAGGGCAGCATCGTTCGTATCTTCCTGGGTTGCTTCCCTGACAAACGCTATTTCCTGGAGTGAAGGTTCTCCTCCCTTGACCTGGCTGTCCGAAGAATCATCACTGCATGAATTCCTGTAGCGTTCTTCCTGTTCAGGCGAAAGCGGACCCCCCAGGAGCGCAAGTTCCATTCCCCGCATGGTTTCTGCAACAAGCCAGGCACCCTTCGCCGGTACCGGTTCCTGGAGGTCGAGAAGCCCTAAATATCTGGGTTTACCAAAAATTGCCAAATAAATGCTCAAAAGCGATACCCTCCTTGAGAGCCAGTACTGTCAAATCGAGAGCCATGGTCCGTGAAAGACGCCTGGACTCCAGCAGCAACCTCAGACGTTCAACTCTCCCGGCTTCTTCATGGTTACCTGAATCAACCAAATGACGGATCCATGGGTCAAACTGTGCAAGAAAAACATCCATTTCGATACCGCTGTTCTTTTCCGTCCATCTGCTCCATTGTTCAGGAGAAGATGGAGGATTTTTTTTCTCAGTGTCTCGTCCGCTTGGGAGGGATACAGTCCATGCTCTGCTTTTAAGCGTTGGGAGCAGTCGCCCTTCTTCAGAGACAAGGAAGAAAACCACCCCGTGGTCGGGCGGTTCTTCGGCAAGTTTCAAAAGGCAGTTTGCTGCAGGAAGAAGCATGCGTTCGGCGGAGAAAATCAGTGCACAACGTTTTTTTGAGACCACCGGACGATACGCCATTGCACGTATTACCTCTCTGCATGCGTCGATTGCAGGGGCCTTTCCCGGTTCTCCGCCCCTGATAAGGTCAGGGTGATTTCCGTCCGACCATGCCCTGCATGCGGGGCATTCGTCTCTTCCTGTATGGTTCAGACAGAGAACCATCTCCGAAATCTCTCTGGCCATTGCATCATGGAGTTGTTCCGGTCCCGATATGGTTATGCAGTGGGGGAAGCGATCAAGAGCCGCAAGGGTTCTGAGCATCCTCCAGGGGGCTGAGTCTGTCAAAGGAACAGGGAGATGAGACACCCCTTAACCTCCTCCATCAGTTGGAGCATCAGAGTTCTTTCCCCTTCCCTGCGAAAAACACTTTCAAGTTCTTCAAGGGCGGATTCAGTTTTCTCCACTGTAACGAAAAGATTGCGGTCGTTCCTCCTCCACTTCATGTCTCTTCGTAGCCTCAATCCGCCGATTGCCCTTCGAAGGAGTTCTTTAACAAGGTTTCTGTACTGCAAAAGAACACTTTCTGCAGGGAACTGGGTCATTTTCCTGCCGAGATTTTCCAGTTTTTCAAGGAGTTCCCTTGTTTGGGCATCCTCAAGTGATTGGGAAAAAGAACTGGGTTCTACTCCCCGGGCAGGGGAAAGAATCCCTTTCTTTTTTGCCTGTAATCCGGATTCACCACCGGAAATTCTTTCATCGGCGTTTTTTTTCACCTTCAAAGGGAAAGAAACACCTCCAACCTTTCGGCAATTTCCCCGGCAATGTTCACCTGGTCATTATCTCCGTCAAGTCGCCCGATTCGCTCCGGTTCCCTTTCGGAAAGAAAAAGGAACCCCTCCCGGACTTTTTCGAGAAAGGCCTTCCCCTCCTCTTCCAATCGGTCAAGGTTTCCCCTGCGTGAAACTCTATGATAGGCTTTCTGTGGCGGCAAATCAATCCAGAAGGTCAGGTCTGGAACAGGGAAATCACACCACTGAAAAAGTTCTTCGATTTTTTCAAGGCAAATTCCCCTCCCCCATGACTGATACGCAAGGGTGGAATCGGTGAATCTTTCACACACAACAATTTTACCGGATTCAAGGGCGGGGTAAATTACTCTCTTTACGTGCTCACACCGGTCGGCAAGAAAGAGAAAAAGTTCGCTCAGTGAATGTTGCATCCCCTGGTCCAGAAGGAGTTCACGTATTCTTTCGCCTCCGGTCCACCCGCCCGGTTCTTTTGTCCAAAGAACGGCTTCCGCACCGTATCGCGAAACCAGGTTTTCCACCAGTATGCGGGCCTGGGTGGTTTTTCCGCATCCGTCGATACCTTCGAGAGTAAGAAACATTACACTATTCCTCTTCTTCGGAACTCTGTCCGTCGTTTTTCCCCTGAGATGGTTTTACATTGATGATCTTTCTTAGCAGTCCTTCCACTACAAATTCCGATTTAAAAATCTGAAGCGTTCCGTCTCCGAGCCTTCTCTTTTTCATTTCGCTCAGAAGTTCCTGCTCTTCCTTGGAAACGGGGTCTTCGTTTTCTTTCCGGTCCTTTCCTCCCTTTGCAGCTTTTTCGTAATTAAACTCAAGGATCAGTTCATTATTTGTTTCAAGTGCGGACATCTCTGTAAACATTTGGCGGAAATTGGCAATTGTCTTCCATCCCTGTACGACTGCCGACTGGTTGAGAGGTTCTATTCCACCTCCCCTTACGAGGATTTCACAAAATCCGTCGGCATCCTTTGGAATCGAAAGCTTGAAAACTTTCTTAACCTGCTTTTTCCGGTAAGGCCTCAGGGTCACTTCGACTTCTGCCGTGTCACCAGCCTGGAAAGAGTCCCCATTGACTTCTATTCCTTCGATAAACATTAGCCTGGGGTCTTCAGTAAATTCGGCCGATATAGTCACTCCAAGGGGATATACATCGGCAAAGGGATTGAGAAAAATAATATCGAGAAGTTCCGCAGTTTCCTTGAGAGCATCGGCAGCGAGGTCCTTGTCAGAGAAAAACATGTTTTTTCGTGTCCACCCCTGCCCCATGCCTCTTCCGTGCACAGTCATGGAAAAAACCGCAGTTCCCTGACCTTTCCTGCCCCAAAGGTCGTCGATTAGGCCAGTGAAAATACCTGCTGAAAGAGTGGCACCCATGAAGGGATCAGGAACAAAGTGAAACCGTTTTGTTCCTCCTGTCTTTCTGTCTGCGTCCAAAAAACTGAGTGTGGCGGAGACGGACGGCGTAAAATAACCGATTCTTCCTCCGATAGCCTGCGGTCTGTCGTGTGTTACGGTCCCGACTATTTTTAGAGGGCTGCCGATTTTGAAAGGAGCTTCAAGACTTGGGACGACGTTGTGTATGTATGCCCGGGCAACGGGATAATTCACAGCTCCTCTTCCAAGGAAAGGGTGAGCGAATCCTATAAATCTGCCATCAGGCGAGATTGCGGTAAGTGTACCGGTAGAGCCGATAGTCACATCCCCCCACGCGAGAAGCACGGTAATTGCTTCTCCGGGGAGGAGTCTGGCGTTCATTTCGACCGGGACATCCTCAGAGAAGCCTCCGCCCGGAATATATCGATCCTTTCCGAGAAGGGCAGTAATTTCTGTTGCTTTTCTGGGACTAACGCCGTCGATGAAAAGTGGTGACATGTCCCCGGACACAACAGGCCCGCCGACGGAATTGTCATCAGCATCTTCATTCCGGAGATTTTCTTCTTTTTTCCCCTCCTTTTTCTTCTCCTCTTCTGATTCGGAATCCGAAGGAGGAAGGCCCGGGAGGGTTCTCTTCTTTTCAGGCCAGTCCCAAACAGCAGCCATATCTTCCAGGGGAGTAACAAGTCCGAGGGTATGTTCGCTGAAGTTCCACCCGTACCCGATTGCTCCTATTAGCTTGCCTTTTACATAGACCGGGCTGCCGCTCATTCCTGCGGCAATCCCTCCAGTTTTGGCTATTACAGGGCCTGAAGCCCGTACCATAATGAGATTTTTAGGGGTCCCTTTTCTGGGAATTATACTCACGATTTCAACGGGAAAACGGATAATTTCCCTTCCGGAAATAACTGTCAGGGCGTATCCTTTCATTCCCTGCCTGAGCGAAGACGTTCCCAGGAACGGTTCAGAAGGTCTGAAAGGTGAAGCTCCAGCCGTGACAGCCCAAAGAATGAAGAAAACAAGAAACGAAAAAAAACGAACAGGCTTCATGGGCTCTATCCTCCCGAATATGAATCGTCAGATCTGTTTCTTCCAGCGCAGGAAATTCATGATGAAACTGTCGATATCGCCGTCGAGAACAGCCTGTACGTTTCCAGTTTCGTGTCCTGTCCGGTGGTCTTTCACCAGGGTGTAAGGATGCAGTACATAACTTCTGATCTGGCTTCCCCAGCTGATCTCCTTTTTCTCGCCCTGAATTGCCAAAAGTTCCTGCTGCCTTTCCTGCCACGCCCTTTCAAAAAGTTTACTCCGAAGCACCGACATGGCAACCTGTCTGTTCATATGCTGAGATCGTTCATTCTGACATGCAACGATGATTCCGCTCGGAATATGTGTTATTCGTACGGCGGAATCGGTCCTGTTGACATACTGTCCTCCGGCTCCGCTTGCCCTATAGGTGTCCATTTTCAGATCCTCTGATCGGATCTCGATTTCAACGTCGTCGGGAAGTTCCGGTGCGACGTCCACTGAGGCGAAGCTTGTGTGGCGGCGTTTGGCTGCATCAAATGGGGAGATTCTGACGAGTCGGTGAACCCCTTTTTCCGACTTGAGGTAACCGTATGCAAAGTCTCCTTCAACGAGAACAGTGGCACTCTTGATTCCTGCTTCCTCATCCTGGAGAATCTCAAGAATTTTTGTTTTAAACCCTTCTCTTTCCGCCCAACGAAGAAAAAGGCGAAGAAGCATCTCCGCCCAGTCCTGGGAGTCAAGGCCTCCCGATCCGGCATGAACGGTAAGGATGGCATTGTTGGCGTCATATTCTTCGGAAAGAAGCAGAAGAAGCTGCTCCTTTTCTATGATTTTCTGCAGATTGGCGGACGCTGTGTTGAATTCATCCTGCAATTCATCATCATCAACCTCTGAGAGCATATCCGAGAGAACGGTCAGGTCCTGAAAAATACCGTCCACCCTGTTCCAGGTGTCGATTTTTTGCTGTAGCCTGGAGATTTCTCTGGTAATACTTTGACAGTCCTCCCGGTTCCAGAAATCTGCAGTAGAGGCTGAAGCCTCGAATTTGGATTTTTTTTCCCTTATTGAATCCAGGTCAAAGACTGTCCTGCAGGTCTTTTCTCATAACCCGCAGTTCCTCCAGAACAGTGGCGTTTGACGTTATCGCCATGTCAATTCCCCCTCTTTGTTATTGTGCCGCGTGATTTTTCATTATATCATTCGGCCTTGAAGATAAGGAGGAGAATCGATGAAATCTCGACGCGCAACTATTGAACTCTGTCGCCTTCTTTCAGGTTCCTGTGGAAACATACTGTCAGGAGGAAAGGCCTCACGGGCACTGTCTTTATCAAGGCAGGCAATCTGGAAAGCAGTCCATGACCTTGAAGAAGAAGGGTTTGTCATATCTCCTGTTCCGCAGAAAGGGTACATTCTGCGGAAACTGCCGGAGTATGACCTGGCTCCTTCATTGATTGGAAGCATGATCCACCCGGATTGTCCTTGGGGAGAGGAAATTCATGTTTTCGAGAGTTTGCGTTCTACCCAGGAGACTGCTAAAAATCTCGGAAGACAGGGTGATAATGACGGCATTGTCGTCATTTCAGAGGAACAAACAAAAGGCCGAGGCCGCAGAGAAAGGACCTGGGTTTCTCCCCGCGGATCAGGATTATATTTCTCTGTCTTTTTCAGACCGCGATTACTCCCGGGAAGGCTGCATCTTGTGAATCTCGCAGCAGGATTGGCAGTAAAAGATGCCATCCATTTCTGCCTCGGAAGAAAAGTTGCATTGAAATGGCCGAACGACCTGCTGTACGAAGAAAAAAAAATTTGCGGCATTCTTTCCGAGGCTTCGAGTGATTCTGAGAGAGTACGGGATTGCTGTACGGGGATCGGCATCAATATCTCTTTCAGCAGTGAAGATCTGAAAGCCGAAGGTCTCGAAAACGCGGTATCCCTTTCAGCGGAGCAAGGTTCTATTCATCGTGGCAAACTCTGTGCATCTGTTATTGAGAGATTTCACTTTTTTACTTCTTCTCTTGCAGATGATGGAGGAGAATCCCTTCTTTCTCTTTACAGGACGGAATGCTCCACAATAGGGAAAAAGATAGCGGTCTTTACGGAAGAGGACACTTTTTTGGGAATAGCCAGGGGTATAGGAGAAAATGGAGAACTAATCGTCGAAGGAAAAAATGGGACAAAGGCTTTCTGTGCTGCCGATGTCGTTCATGCAACACCCGACGGGAAGATTGATAAGGGGCTTTAATGCAGGGGAGAAAATCTTCGGCGCAACGTTAACTTCAGCGTCATGTTTTTCCCGCCGAAGCCTTGGAATATGGCTCTTTTAGAGAGCCAGCAACGATTCGGGCTCAAAACAGGAGTTTCAGCCCCTGTTTCAAAGGACAGACTGTACTCAGCAGAGTCTCTTTATAAAAAAAATGAAGGGGCATATACTTTTTATTATCACGGTATTTGCATTAGAAAAAAGTTGTCATTGTGGACAAAATATCATATTATGTGTCTGGAATAAATTGACCCTTTGAAAGCATCCACAGGAAATGATCGGAGTGTTTAATTGTTGTTACCAACAGATGTTTCCTATCGCAAGATTTTGACGGTTCTCAGCCTTTCTATGTTCTGTGCTATGCTTGGGATCGGCATTATTGCTCCCGTTTTGCCTCTTTACGCGAAAAAACTCGGGGCAAGCGGTCTGGCAATCGGAATGATAATAGGTTCGTTTTCTTTTTCGAGAACGGGAGGCATGCTAATTTCCGGAGAATTGGCAGAGAGAATGAACAGAAAGGTACTTCTTCTTTTCGGCCTTGCCTTTTACGCTCTTGCCTCAGTAGCCTATACGTTCGCTTCTTCAACAGGAAATCTTATCGCTGTCAGAATAGGTCACGGCATTGGATCGGCAATGGTTGTGCCGATCACAATGGCGATCGGGGCTGAAGTTGCACCAAAAGGAAAAGAAGGCGTTTTTTTCGGGTCACTCCAAGGGGCACTCTTTCTCGGTGTAGGCACGGGACCGCTTTTAAGCGGCATCCTCGCTGACAAGATAGCTTTCGACGCTCCATTTTACGCTATGACATCACTGACGATTCTTTCCATGATTCTCGTCTTCATTTTTCTTCCCGGCAATATTTCGTCCCGAAGAGGGAGCGAGGCATTTTGTGGATTGAAATCTGTTTTTCAGTCTATTCTTTCCGATCATGAAATGCTCATAGTATTCTTTTTCCAGTTCTGCTCCGCCATGTGCAGAGGCGTGCTCGTGATGATGATTCCCCTTCTTGCTTCTGATCTGGATTTATCTCTTTCCGAAATAGGTTTTGTGGTTTCTCTGAACTCTCTTTCTACCGGCATTCTTCAAAGATTTTCCGGCAAACTCGCCGATAACGTTCACAAACACAGACTGATCCTCATCGGCGGGCTTATTTCAGCTGTAACTTTGCTGGGGCTGCCGAATTTTCGTACTCCCTGGAGTCTCGCCATTGCCAGCATTGCTTTCGGAATTGGGCATGCTTTTGCATCCCCTTCCCTTGCGGCTATGGCTGCTGCACGGGGAGAAATGTACGGATCCGGCCGAATAATGGGTCTCTTTAACATAGCCTTCAGCCTTGGAATGACCACAGGGCCTGTTCTTGTCGGGATGCTTCTGGATCATACCGGAAGGGGCCTTCCTTTTTATTTTTTGAGCGCAATGCTTCTTCTTGCCGCTTACCCTTTCAGGTTTCTGAAAGAAGTAAGGTGACAGAGAATCTGGGATGATCTTTAGCAGTCTGAACGTCTCGTCATGATCTGCCGTTCTCTTCCTGCTGTCGCTGCCTGAGAGGTGCGAGACGGTTCCACAGAAGAAGAAACTGATCATGGAAAAAGAGAAGAATATCCTGTTCATGTCCGGGGCGACCAAGAGAAATGATGTCCCTGTTTCCCTTCAGGGCATCGCGTATCGGCTTGGGTGTGCTTGGGTCGATTACCACAGGAATTCTTTTTTTAACTGCATCGCTGATTGCCGTGAACATGCTCTCCAGATCATCTCCTCTGCCCCATGCAGCTTTTGTTGAGCTGTCGGCAGGAAGCATGCCGCATCCGGCCGCCGAAAGAAGGCTGGAAAATCCACCGGAAAGGTCAAAAACAGGATAGTTCTTCAAGAGCTGTCTTCCAACGAGAACAGTGCTGTCAAGCCTGGTCTGGAATTCCGAAAGCCTTCTCTGGTAATAAGAATAATTTCCCGGATCGAACTGGGAGAGAGCTGTCAGGACTCTCTGGGCGATAAAAGGGAGTACTGAAGGGTCGAAGAAGTGAAAATCTGTCCTGCCTCTGTCAAAGGGAACAGTGCCGTAAAGAATGAAAAGCCCGGGGTGCTTTTTAGGGTCAAGACCGAGGGAGGATGCTTCGGAAGCATCAAGGGCAACGATTTTCGAGTCATCAGGTATGTTCCGCTGACGTATCTTACGAATAGTCGAGCCTTCTTCGTTCCACTCCTGGATTGGTTTTACCGAAACATTAACTCCGCCGATGAAGCGGGTTATTGTGGAAAGCCAGGGAGATGAAACATAAATTTCCCAGCAGGATCCTGGTATTGCAGGAAAGAGAAGGAAGAAAAAAGACATGAAAAGAAATATAAGGGTGAAAAAAACAGATGGCTTGTTATTTGTTCTCATTCTGCCTCCAATATCTCCCTGGTAAGCAGGGAAAAAGCATTTCTTGCGGCTGCGAATTCAGCAGTTTTCCTGCTCGCGCCATCGCCTGCGCCCGCTTCTTCATTTCCTATTATTACCCGGACGGAAAAAAGGGGAGAATGAGACTGGCCGGATATTGAAACAATTTCATATACCGGGTTGGGCAGTCCTTTTTCATGGGCAAGCATTTGGAGGGCTGATTTCGGATCGTTTTTCCTGCCGTTTACCGGATGGCGGTTGAGATGAAAAAAAAGAAAACTGTCGATCACTTTGATGGCGGAAGAATAACCACCATCAAGAAAAATTGCTCCCAACAGAGCTTCCACAGCATCTGAACAGAGAGAGCAATTCCCGATCTTACCGGGTTCCAGTCCATTCCCTGTCCTGAGCACTTCATCAAGCCCGATTTCTCTTCCCCATTCAGCAAGTGATTTCCCGCAGACTATGGCGGCCCGGGAAAGAGTAAGGGCCCCTTCGCTAAATAATGGAAAGGATGAGAACAGAAAATGAGAGACGCCGAGCTCAAGCACGGCATCTCCCAAAAACTCAAGCCTCTCATTGTGGTCTTTTCGGCCTTTTTCGTAGGCGAAGGACGAGTGAATCAGGGCAGTTTCAAGTTTCCCTACATCGCTGAAATGGTATCCCAGACGGTCCTGGAGCTTTTCCAGTTCTTCGGAAAACCAGGTTTCGTAGTTCATGGAGAAAAGATTGTCATTCCTCGAATTTCTGGAATGCGACCACGCCGTTATGTCCTCCGAATCCGAAACTGTTTACAAGCAGCCTGGAAACATCCTTTTTCACGGCTTTGGGTCCCACGACATTGATGGCGCATTCAGGGTCGAGATTTTCTAAATTTATTGTCGGATGAATGACGCCCTCCTCGATTGATTGCATGGAGGCCACGGCTTCCAGAGCTCCGGCGGCGCCGAGACAGTGTCCGATCATGGACTTCGTGGAATTTACGAGTACTTTTTCCGTGTGTTCTCCGAATACGGCACGGATTGCTACGGACTCCATTTTATCGTTGAGAGGAGTGGAAGTCCCGTGGGCATTGATGTAATCCACATCCTGAGGAAGCCACTTTGCGTGGGCCATCGCCTTGCGCATGGCACGGGCAGCTCCTTCTCCCTCCGGGTCGGGGGCTGTAATATGGCTCGCGTCACATGTGGAACCGTAGCCAACAAGTTCGGCATAAATATGTGCCCCTCTTCTCTGGGCATGTTCCAGTTCTTCCAGTACGATTACGCCTGCTCCCTCACCCATGACAAATCCGTCGCGGTCTGCATCAAAGGGACGGGATGCCTTTTCAGGCTCGTCCATTCGAGTGGAGATCGCTTTCATTGCAGCAAAACCTGCAATGCTGATGCTCCTGAGGGCTGCTTCAGTGCCGCCGGCAAGTATGATATCCGCGTCATCCCTCATTATTGTGTGATACGCCTCCCCCATGCTGTGAACCGATGTGGCACATGCAGTTACGACACACATGTTCGGGCCCTTGGCATGGTGTTTTATGGCAACGTAGGCTGTAGACATATTGCTGATCATCATGGGAATGAAAAAAGGACTGACTCTTTTCGCCCCTTTTTCCATCATCGTCTTGAAATTGTTGAATGTGGTTTCAATCCCGCCCTGGCCGCTGCCGATGTAGACTCCGAATTTATGGGGATCCAGGCTTGCCGTGTCAAGCTTCGCATCGGCAACGGCCAATTCCGCCGCTGCCACAGCAAATTGAATGACCCGGTCGGAGCGCTTGGCTTCTTTGTTTTCCATCCACTGGGACGGGTCGAAATCCTTGATTTCCGCTCCGAAGGGAACAGGGCAATCTGTGACATCAAAAGTTGTATACGGTCCGATGCCGTTTTTGCCTTCTTTCAAAGCCTGCCAGTAGTTTTCTCTTCCAGTTGCTATAGGGCTGACAACTCCAAGCCCGGTTACGACAACCCTTCTCAAAACACTTCACTCCTCCGCTGCAGGGTTGGAACTCGAAAAAGTACAGGGTAGTTTGACGGGAAGCCCTTCGGCATTCCCGCCAAACCGGTTATTTCCTGCGGCTTACTCTTCAACACCGAGTTTGCCGAGTGTGTAGTTCATTGCTTCTCCCACGGTGGTAAGCTTTTCAGCATCTTCGTCGGGTATTTCGATGTCGAATTCTTCCTCGATGCCCATGATGAGCTCGACGATGTCAAGTGAGTCGGCTCCGAGATCTTCCACGAAGGATGCTTCGGGCACTATCTGATCCTCTTCAACATCAAGCCTGTCGATGATGATTTCTTTCAAACGGGCGAGCATTTCCTCTTTTTTCATTCTCCTTCACCCCCTTCCTTTGTATTTCAGCACATGGTCATTCCGCCGTCAACGGCGATAACCTGTCCGGTAATATATGATGCATCCCCGGAGGCGAGAAAAGAAACTGCGGCCGCCACATCATCCGGGGTTCCCGGCCGTCCTGCGGGGACCTGCTTTAAAAGTGTTTCTTTCGCTCCTTCAGGAAGGGAACCCGTCATTTCCGTTGCAATATACCCGGGAGCGAGAGCGTTAACTGTTATTCCCTTTCCGGCATATTCTCGTGCAACAGCTTTTGTAAACCCTATGATGCCTGCCTTGGAGGCGCAATAATTAGCCTGTCCCGGGTTGCCTATCAGGGCGACTACAGATGATATGCTGACAATCCTGCCCCATTTCGCCCGGACCATCCCCCGGATGGCCTCTTTCGTGCAATGATACACCGAGGAGAGATTGGCTGTCAGTACAGAATTCCAATCCTCCGCTCCCATTCTCATAAGAAGCCCGTCCTTTGTTATTCCCGCGTTGTTTACAAGCACAGCAACCGAGCCGAATTTTTTTTCAACTTCAGAAAACAGAGCTTTCACTTCACTTTCGGAAGATACATCACCCTTAAATGGGAAAGCCTTCCCTCCTGTCTTCCTGATCAGCTCACAGACTTCTTCTGCCTGCTTTTCGCTCCTGTTGTAGTTTACGGCAACCTGGAACCCCACTGCACCGAGCCTGAGAGCAACGGCTCTTCCGATTCCCTTGCCGGCACCTGTAACAAGTGCGGTCCTGGCATCAGTCATTCTACACCATCTCCTTCATTTGGTTTGAAAGAGCATTGAATTCAGGAAGGGCACGACAGGTCTGGACTGTTACTCCCTTCCTGCATTTTTTTACAAGTCCGGCAAGAACCGATCCGGGGCCTATTTCATAAAAAGAATCGACGCCGTCGTCGGCCATTCTGTTGACGGAATCATGCCACAGAACAGGCATGAATGTCTGATCGAAAAGGGCCTGCTGAATTTCCCCTATTGTGCTCATCGGTCGTGCAAAAGCATTGGAGACGATCGGTATGGACGGATCGTTCCATTTAAGTGAGCCGAAAGCGTCCCGAAGCTTGTCGGCTACGGGGCGCATCTGTTTGCTGTGAAAAGGAGCGCTGACGTTGAGAAGGACTGTTTTTTTCGCTCCCGATGCTTTTGCCATTTCCATGGCTGCGTGGACAAAAGCGGTGCTGCCGGAAATCACGACCTGTCCTGGGGAGTTGAAGTTTGCAGGCTGACACTCTCCGTTCGGGGCTGCTGCAAAACAGACCTTTGAAACAGCATCAGGATCCAGTCCCAGAATGGCAGCCATTGCTCCTTCTCCTTCCGGTACTGCTTCCTGCATGAGTTTTCCCCGGAGATGTACAAGCGCCACACCATCTTCAAGAGAAAGAACTCCGGAGGCAACAAGAGCGGTATATTCACCAAGACTGTGTCCTGCTAAAAAGGAGGGGGCAATTCGCAATCCGGTTTCTTTGCGGAGACATTCATAAATTGCCACACTGACCGTTAAAATTGCAGGCTGGGTGATCGCTGTTCTCCGGAGTTCTTCTTCTGTGCCGTGAAAGATTATTTCCGAGAGAGAAAAACCGAGTGCTTCGTCGGCTCGATGGAAAATATCCCTTGCTGAAGAGAAGGAATCGAAGAAATCCTTTCCCATTCCAGCTTCCTGGGATCCCTGCCCGGGAAAAATGAGAGAATAGCTCATTCCGGTTTCACCTCACCTGAAAAACGTGTTCGGAAGGGAGTTTACAATCCGTTCCGCTCCGGCAAAGAGTTCCTTTATGATCTGTGCAGCAGGTCGAATATCGTTAACAAGTGCGGCACTCTGCCCTGCCATCAGGGAACCCCACTCCACGTCTCCTTCAACGACGGCGGCACGGAGTTTTCCCGCGCCGAGCTGTTCATATTCTTCGACGGTGGCTCCGCTTTTTTCAAGGTCTTCAAATTTCGCCGTGAGTTTGTTTTTAAGACAACGAACCGGATGACCGGTAAAACGGCCGGTGACAACATTGCTCCTGTCCCTGGCATTCACAACCGCTTCTTTGTACGCCGGGTGAACTGTGGATTCGTCACAGCAAATAAACCGTGTTCCGACCTGAACGCCTTCAGCTCCGAGAGCGAAAGCAGCGGCAATCCCTCTGCCGTCAGCAATACCGCCTGCAGCGATGACGGGTATATCAACCGAATCCGCTATTTGGGGGATGAGAACCATGGTGGTGAGTTCTCCGATGTGGCCCCCCGCTTCCATCCCTTCTGCAACAACAGCGTCTGCTCCCTGTTTTTCCACCCTTTTTGCCTGGGCAACTGAAGCAATCACCGGTACAATTATTGTCCCAAGAGGTTTTAGAATATCAATCACTTTCCCCGGGCTGCCGGCTCCAGTGGTCACGATTGGAACTCTGTATTTCGCCACAAGTTCGATTGCCTGGTCGACTGTAGGCGACATGAGCATGATGTTGACACCAAAGGGTTTGTCGGTCAATGTCCTGACTTTTACCAGCTGAGCCTCCAGGAGGTCAGGCGGCATGTTAGCCGCGGCGATGATCCCTAATCCGCCGCCGTTACTAACTGCAGCAGCGAGGGTGGCGTCGGCCACCCAGGCCATGCCTCCCTGGATCAGAGGATATGCGCACCCGAAGAGACGGGTGATTCTGTTGTCGCTGAAAGCAGCGCCGGAGTCATGCTTCATAGATAATACCTCCATATGTCATGCCCGCTCCGAAAGCCGTAAAGAGCAGTTTGTCCCCCTTTTGAATCCTGCCCGCCCCGAGGAATTCATGGAGGGCAATAAAAACCGAAGCAGCCGATGTGTTCCCATACTCGTCTATGTTTATGACCACTTTTTCCGGTGAAATCCCAAGGCGTTCTGCCGCTCGCTCTATAATTCTCTGGTTTGCCTGGTGGAAAAACCACCAGGCTATATCTTCCGGCTTCATCCCGGAATCAAGACAGAACTGGTGCAAAAAAGGCGGTATGATCCTGTTTACAAAACGGAAGACATCGTTTCCTTTCATGTTCACGAAATGAAGTTTCTTTTCAAGGGTCTCAGCGGATGCTGGATGTTCAACGAGTCCTCCGGCAAAGGTTATCTGGTCATGTTTTGTTCCGTCCGATCTCAGGTCCGAGGAAATAAAACGGCCTTCTTCGCCTTCCGACATACCAAGAACCATCGCTCCTGCCCCATCGCCGAAGAGGATGCACGTATTTCTGTCAGTCCAGTCGATAATGGGTGAAAGAACCTCTGCACCGATGACAAGAACTTTTTTCCAGAGACCTGACGCAATGCCTCCGGCTGCAAGTGATATGGCGTAGACTCCGCTGGTGCATCCTGACTGCACGTCGAAAGCACCCGCATGGTCAGCACCAATAATCCCCTGAACCTTCGGGGCAACTCCCGGAAAGAGAGTGTCAGGGCTGTTTGTCGCCACGATAATCATGTCAAGGTCATGGGGGGCGGTTCCTGAATTTTCCAGGGCGCTGAGAGCTGCTTTTTCAGCGACCGAACTCGTCAGTTCTCCATCCCCAGCAATATGCCGACGGCAGATTCCGGTTCTCTCCCGAATCCATTCATCGCTTGTCTCGACCATGTTTGACAGATCATGGTTCGTCAGCACCTTCTCAGGAACATACATTCCCGTACCCTTTATCGAAACAGGAACACCTGAAAAAAAACCCATAACAAGGAAACCTCCTTTACCCCAGCTCTTCTCTTATGAGCTCCACACCGTTTTGAAGGACGAAATTTCTGGCCACTCTCAGGGCATTTGTGATGGCTGGAGCTTTTGAACGTCCATGGGCCTTCACAACTATCCCGTTCACTCCGAGGAGGGGAGTTCCTCCATGTTTTTCATAATTGAATCTCGTCCAGAGATCTTTCATCATGGGAACCATAAAAACCATTCCGAACTTGGGCAGCAGTCTGTGCCCCATTTCTTCCTTCAAGATAGAATATACAGCTGACATCAGGCCTTCGGCAAACTTGAGGACCACGTTCCCCGAAAAACCATCGCATACTACCACGTCAGCTCTGCTGTAGGGGATATCGTCGCCTTCCACGTAACCGGTAAAATTCAAACTGCTTGCCTTTATAAGTTCTTTTGCTCCTGCAATAACCTCGTCGCCCTTGATCTCTTCCGAGCCGTTGGACAGAAGAGCTACCTGAGGCTCGGTAACTCCCAGGATCTTTTTGGAATAGACGTTGCCCATGTGGGCGAACTGCAGCAGGTTTTCCGGCTTGCTCCGTACAGTTGCCCCGACATCAAGCAAAAAGGTATATTTATTGAGCGTCGGAAGTGCCACACCCAGAGCAGGACGGTCAATTCCGGAAATTCTTCCCACTACAAGCACTCCACCTGCGACAATTGCCCCCGTGTTGCCGGCGGAAACACACCCCGAAGCTTCGCCGCCCCGAACCATTTCCATTGCTATGCGGAGGCTTGAATTGCGTTTTTTTCGTATGGCCACAGAGGGATGTTCCTCCATGCCTATCCGTTCCTCTGCGTGGACTACCGAAATTCTTCCGGAAACATCCCATGGAACCTCTTCAAGGAATGGTTCAATCTCAGGGCGTCTGCCCACGAGTATAATGTCGAGATCAGAGTGCTCATCACAGGCGGCAATAGCCCCCCTGCATATTTCCGAAGGACCATGGTCACCACCCATGGCATCCAGGGCAAGAATCAAATGGAGTTCACCTCTCTCACGCTACGCCAGACGGCGCTGCGAAACGACTGCAGCAATGAATCTTCCGACGAAGATTTCCTTTTCGCCCACTTTTGTCCGTACGCTGACGATATACTTTTCATCTTTATGGACACCGACCTTTGCCCTGGCGATCAGGGAATCGCCCACTCTCGCATGTCCCTTATACTCTCCCCGCATTGAGTCCACAATGACAAGATCGGCTTCCACTACGGCGATGGCAATTGAACTCGCCTGGGCATAAATGTAATGATCCCAGACCATGTCAGTTTCCCTGAAAGCCATGTCCCTGCGGGTTTCGAGTACCGAAAGAGCCCATTTGTTCGGTTCGAGTTCGAGAAGATCCCCCACCACTTCGCTCTGTTTCAGTGAACGGAGTCTGCTGGTGGCCTTCTGGGCCATGGAGCGCATTCGCTCCCGGAGTTCAGGAACGCCAAGTACAGCCCTGTCAAGTCTGATGGTGCTCACACTTGCAGTAAGTGAAGCGGCAAGCTCTTCATCAGTGGCCAGAGGATTCTGTTCGATCAATTTTAAAAGTTTGTCCTGTCTGTTCCTTTTCTTTTGAGACTTGATGGACGTCCCCTCCATTTTGGGACCTGATGTTATTAGCTGCTCTTAAGATGTGGTAAGTATATTACCGGAGGGGGCAGCGGTCAATATGTCCAGGGGAAGAAAACAGAAAAAAAGAGGAAGGTTTCCCTTCCTCTTTTTTCAAAGTTTTCCAATCAAGCTTCTTTCTTCTCTTCCGAGGCAGTCTGTACAACTTTCCTGCCCCGGTAATAACCGCATTCACCACATGCGCAGTAATTCATGATCATCTCACCGCAATGGGGGCATGTAGTAACTTCCGGTGCGCTGAGAGCCCCTATCCACTCGGATTTTCTTTTATGTGTACGGGCATGGGATACCCTGCTTTTCGGCGTTGCCATTCTGGACTTCCCTCCTTTTCGTTATTCTGGCGTCTCTTCAATTTTTATGCCAAGAAGCTTTTCCATTCTCGGATCAGGTCCACCTGACAAACAGCGACAGCTTCCTTTATTGAGAGACTGTCCGCACTGAGGGCAGAAACCCTTGCAGTTCGGTGAACACAAAACCTTGTTGGGGAGTGATACAACGATGCTCTCCCAAACCTGATCCGAAATATCAAAAAAACGCTGCCATCTTGACACCTGAACGACATGGAAATCTTCACACGCAGAAGAAGTATCGGTAGACTCTTTCTTCCGCAATATATAAAGATACAGGAAATCGTTCAAAATTTCAATACGCGAAGGCTCAAGACATCGTGAACAAGGGGAAGAAAAGGCCGCAGAAATCTTCAGTGAAACAGGAAGATCGCTGTCGGACCAACGGGCTTCCGCATCCACCATAAGGGGCCCTGCAAATTCGAAAATTTGTCCGTCAAAAAAAATACTGTCAAGATCCTCTTTCGGTACCTCTGCATGAAGAGAGGTCACGGCCTCAGGATTGCCGATTTCCGGCGTTTCAATCATAAATTGCCAGGAGGCCGGCTTCTCAGTCAGCATAAAGTTTCGCTCCCGTTTTTTTAGTTTCTGTCCAAGGCGATCCGTTTAGTGTCCCTTGCGATGACGAGTTCTTCATCGGTAGGCACAACGAGGACCTTTACCGTGCTGTCTTCGGTGCTTATAATGCGCTCTTTGCCGCGGACATTGTTTTTTTCCTTGTCGAGTTTTACTCCAAGGAATTCAAGCCCGGAGCAGATGGCTTCCCTGGTTCTCGCGCTGTTTTCCCCGATGCCGGCAGTAAAGACCAGGACATCCATCCCTCCCATGGCGGCTGCATAGGATCCGATGTATTTCTTTACACCGTAACAGAGCATTTCCTCGGCAAGCCTGGCCCTGTGGTTTCCTGCATCTGCTGCCTCTTCTACGTCCCTGAGATCGCTGCTGACTCCAGAAATGCCGAGGAGACCGCTTTCTTTGTTCAGCACGTGGCTCATAGCCTTGTTGTCTATTCCTTCCTGTTCAGAAAGGTAAGAAATCAGCAGGGGGTCGACGTCACCAGATCTCGTTCCCATAATGACCCCGGGAAGAGGGCTGAATCCCATGCTGGTGTCCACGGATTTCCCTCCCTTTACGGCAGCAATGGAACTGCCGTTCCCCATATGGCAGGTAACAATATTCAGAGATTCAATGGGTTTCTGAAGGATTTCCGCTGCCCTCCTCGACACATAGAAATGGCTTGTGCCGTGGAAGCCGTAGCGTCGTACTTTGTATTTTTCATAGTAATGGTAGGGAACCCCGTACATATAGGCACATCCGGGCATGGTCTGATGGAAAGCTGTGTCGAAAACGCCTACCTGGGGGATCTTCGGAAGCGCCTCGGTAACGGCATAAATACCCATAAGGTTGGCAGGGTTATGGAGAGGCGCAAGGGGGACGCATTCCTCAAGGGCATCGATGACATCCTGAGTTATCGTGACCGAGCCTGCATATTTTTCACCGGCGTGAACCACCCTGTGCCCCACAGCGGAAAGTTCATCGAGGCTTTTGAGAACTCCGTGGCTCCCGTCAAGCAGTGCTTCCACAACAACCTTGAAGGCAATTTTGTGGTTCGGAATTTCCGTGTTTTTGATGATCGCATCCATACCGGTCTTCGTGTGTTTGATCCGTGCACCCTCGATTCCTATTCTCTCAACCAGGCCTTTGGCAAGAACTGACTCGTCGGTCATGTCGAAAAGCTGATATTTGAGAGATGAACTGCCGCAGTTGACAACAAGAATTTTCATTGCGAAACCCCTTCCTCTCTTCTTGACCGCCGCTATTCGCCGGATGTATCGTATAGAAAACCAGCGGAAGGCGGGTGGTCATAATATATACAAAAATAATAGGTATTGTGGCCGAATATAACCCGTTTCACAACGGTCATCTCTTCCATCTCGGAAAGGCAAGAGAAAATACTGATCATGCTCTTGTTGCAGTTTTGTCGTCCTATTTTACCCAGCGGGGTGAGCCCGCCGTGATGAGTAAATGGGACCGGGCAGAATCCGCTCTGAGAGCCGGTGTTAACCTGGTGCTTGAACTGCCGGCCTTTTATTCATGCCACAACGCTGGAATATTCGCAGCCGGCGCAGTGGACATTATTGCAGCCACAGGAGTGGTGGATACTCTTTCTTTCGGGATGGAAAAGCCAGACTTCGACATGGCTCCAATCCTTAATATTCTAGTTCACGAACCTGTGTATTTCAAGGATAATCTGAAGAAATTCCTGAATTCGGGATTTTCTTACGTTAAAGCCCGAGCAGCAGCCCTTGAGGAGATCCATACGGGGTGGGGAGCTTTCGTTTCATCGCCGAACAATATTCTTGGCCTTTCTTACATGGAGAGGATTCAGAAAAAAAATTATGACCTCCCATGCAGGCCTGTCCAGAGAATAGGTGCAGGTTTTCACGATACAGCCATGGGGCCTGGCTTCCCAAGTGCTGCGGCGATAAGGAAAAAACTTGCCGAGGGGCACTGGGACGAAGCAAAAAAAGCTGTTCCGCCATCAACGGCAGCAATACTGAAAAAATGCATTGAGCAGGGGAAGGTGGTTCTTTCAAGGGAAATGCTCTGGAGACTGACACGTTTCCTTCTCCTCAGGACTCCCGCTGCCGTTTTATCCCGATCCTCGGAGATGTCTGAAGGGATGGAAAACCGTTTTTTTAAGTATGCCGACAGCTGTTCTTCCTGGTCGGAATTTGTTTCGAAGTGCACCACGGGACGGTATCCCCGGGGCAGAATACAGCGGCAGCTCATTCATTTCCTTCTGGGGATAGGGCACGAGGAAAACAGGGCGCTCCAGCGTTTGGGGCCGCAATACATACGCGTTCTCGGCGCAGACGCTGTAGGCATGGAAATTCTGCGGAGAATGAAATCTGTATCAAAGCTTCCAGTACTGGGAAGAGCTCCTGCCGGGCTGCGGGGAGAAGGAGCCCTTCTTGCAAACATAGAACAGACGGCCTGCAAAGTCTGGGAAGAGCTTACCGCTGTTTTTTCCCCCGGAGAGGAAAAAAAAAGACACCCCCTTATGGCAGAATGTTTCTCGGAAGCGGGAAACGTTCCCTGAGCCGCCGGAAAACACCGGGAGGAACCATTTCGTGGACTGCTCCCCCGAACTGGTATATTTCTTTTACGGCATGGCTCGAGAGGTATGAGTACCGTGCCTCGGTTACTATGAAAAGAGTTTCTATTTCCGGGGCAAGCTGCCTGTTCATCAGTGCAAGCTGAAATTCGTACTCGAAGTCGGAAAGGGCCCTCAGTCCCCTGATGATAATACGGCTCTGCTCCTGCCTGAGAAAGTCTACGAGGAGTCCGGAGAAGGAGTCGACTTTAACATTGGGCAGATGGCTTAAAGCCTCTCGCGCCATCGCTTTTCGCTCTTCAACGGAAAAAGCCGCTTTTTTCTGCGGATTCAGGAGTACGCTGACAACCACTTCGTCGAAAAGCGCTGCTGCCCGTTCTGCAATATATATGTGCCCGTTTGTTATTGGGTCGAATGAACCAGGATAAACTGCGTTAATTGAACGTTTCATACTTCTCCCCCTCTTCCGGAAGATGACAGAAAAGTCAATGCCGTATCGCCGTATTCGCGCCTGTCGATTATTCGCCAGTTTTCTCCTTCGGGCATCTCTTCCCTTGTGGAATGCTCAACCACTGCAATTCCTCCCGCGGCAAGGATCCCTCCTTCGCTGGGAAAGATAATGGTCCCCAGAACGGAAGACCATCCTGCGGCGTAGGGGGGATCGGCAAAAATAACGTCAAAAAACTGCCCCTTTCTCCGGAGAAAGGAAACGGCCCGCCGGACATCCATGGTCAGAATGGTTACACCGTCATTTCGTGCAAACAGGGAACGGATTTCCTTTACTCTTTGTGGAAGAATTTCAACAGATACAACTGGACTCGCTCCCCTGTCCCGTGCCGAGCGAGAAACTCTCCCGGTTCCTGAAAACAAGTCGAGAAAAGCCTTGCCATTGAGGTCTCCCAGGATACTGAAAAGAGCCAGAAGAACTTTTCCGGATGTGGGGCGGACAGCCTTCAACTGAAGGACTCCTCTTCCGGCAGGCTTCCGTAGGAAGACTGTCCCAAATAGGTACCGAGTTTTTCTGCAAGCTGCTCAATCGCTCCCTTTACCGAAGGTGTCAGGAAAGGAGCTGAAAAGGGCGATACTTTCACAAGAACATCTTCTTCACGCTGAACCATCTGAAGGAAAAATTTCTGTTCAAATGATCCATCGCTGGTAATCACTTCAATTAGGCGGACACCATTTTCAGCAGCGTAATTTTTTTTATACACCCACATTCCATCCGAAGCTTCGCCTTCGACCCCATGAAGCCTATCAAGGAAAGAATCAAGGTCATGCCTTCCTGAAACACGAACGTGCACTTCTTCAGCCCTCCCCATGAAATCGCCAGTTTTTATGCAGTTTCCGTCTCTTTTCAGAAAACGCGAAAGGAATATTTTCTTCCCCATTTCGAGCCATTTCCGTTCATATTTGGTGGTAATATTCCTCGGAGGATTTACCTCCCATGTATTCAGTAAAAGAGAAGGATGGGAGGAAAGAGCTTCTCTGACTTCCATCCCATACCATTCTTCATCGGTGACCAGTTCAAAAAAACCGCCAGGCTTCAGGACTCGTGCAATTTCAGCAGAAAATGCACCGCTTGAAACGCGTCTCTTGGAATGTTTTTTTTTAGGCCATGGACATGGAAAATTCATAAAAATGCCCTGGAGAGAGCTTGAGGGAACACATTCTTTTAGAAAAAAACGGGCATCACCGCAAACGAGAAAGACATTCCCGAGCCTTTTCCTTTCAATCCTTCTGAACGCCCTCATCAAACAGGCTCTGGACATTTCCACACCCCAGAAAACATTGTTCCAGTTCTCGCCGGCACGTTGTGCAAGAAACTCCCCATTGCCAAATCCGATCTCGAGAAATACGTCAGCCTGTTCCTTCCCCCGTTCCATGACGAGTGGCAGAATTTCTTTCTCGGGCAATACAACTGTGCTGTACATGTCACTCACATTCGGACCCTCTCTTCACGATTTTCTCAATATTTTGAGGCTACAATTATAACAGCCTTATCAGTGACTTCGCATACCCGAAAAATTCGCTCGGTTGAATCGTATCGTCGTGCCGGATTCTGGCCATTCCGGGTTTTCGTCGTCTCCTGATTCTTGAAAGGAACACTTTCGGGTGCAAAGCTTTGTGAAGAATATTCCAGGCTTCATATAAAAATAGCAGTTATTATTAATAGATAAAGTATTCACAAATTGACCGGATGAATCTTTATGGTAAGATCAGCAAGTGAAATTAGTTTTTTTTGGTTTTCTTCTTCTCTGCCAAAGATCCGCCCAAAGATTATACAGAATGCAAAATCCCTGTTTTGTTGTAAAATAACAGGGTATTTTAGTGCGGACTTGCCTTTCGCACCTTTTCCGAAGTAATAATAATCAGGCTGAGGGGCTCAAGGTGCCCCTGCCTGAAATTCAAGAGGGGGTACCTTAATGAAAAGAAACTGGAAAACAATGGACGGAAATACCGCAGCGGCTCATGTTTCATATGCGTTCACAGAAGTAGCTGCAATATATCCCATCACACCATCTTCACCAATGCCCGAGGTAGTTGACGAGTGGGCAGCTCACGGCAGAAAGAATATTTTCGGAAAAACTGTACAGGTTACGGAACTGCAGTCTGAAGCTGGAGCAGCTGGTGCCGTTCACGGAAGCCTTTCAGCCGGATCTCTCTCCACCACGTTTACAGCTTCGCAGGGGCTCCTTCTCATGATGCCGAACATGTACAAGATAGCGGGCGAAATGCTTCCCGGGGTCTTCGATGTTACGGCCCGTTCTCTTGCTGCTCACGCTCTGTCGATATTCGGCGACCACAGCGACGTCATGGCCTGCCGCGGAACAGGTTTTGCCATGCTCGCTTCCGGCAGCGTTCAGGAGGTTATGGACCTAACGGCTGTTTCACACCTCTCTGCCATTAAGTCGAGCATTCCCTTCCTGAACTTTTTTGACGGATTCCGTACGTCCCACGAGATCCAGAAGATTGACGTTCTGGATTACGATGATCTCGCCAAACTTGTTGACTTCGATGCAATAGCCAGGTTTAAAGCCAGGGCACTCAACCCCGAGCACCCCTATCAGAAAGGTACCGCCCAGAACCCGGATATCTTCTTCCAGGCGAAGGAAGCCATCAATCGCTTCTACACGGATATCCCCGAAGTCGTCGAGACATATATGCAGGAAATAAAGAAACTGACGGGTCGGGAGTACCATCCTTTCACCTACTACGGTGCGCCTGATGCGGAGAACGTTATAATCGCCATGGGTTCAGTGTGCCAGGCAATCGAGGAGACTGTCGACTACCTCAACGCCAGGGGCGAAAAGACTGGTGTGGTTGAAGTCCATCTCTACAGGCCTTTCTCTGAGAAATACTTCTTTGCCGCTCTTCCCGCCACTGTGAAGCGGATTGCAGTGCTGGACAGATGCAAGGAGATCGGTGCTCTTGGCGAGCCTCTGTATGAAGATATTTGCACGCTCTTCAAGGACAAGCTGGTCAAGCCGCTCATAGTCGGCGGAAGGTATGGCCTTGGTTCGAAGGATACCACCCCGAGCCATGTCAAGTCAGTGTTTGACAACCTCAAGTCATACGAGCCCAGGAACCAGTTCACTGTCAGCATAAATGACGATGTCACCTTCACTTCTCTTCCCGTCAGCGAAGAGATCGCGGCTGCGCCGGAGGGTACGATCAGGTGCAAATTCTGGGGTCTTGGTTCGGACGGAACTGTGGGAGCCAACAAGAACTCCATCAAGATCATTGGCGACGAGACTGACCTTTACGCCCAGGGCTATTTCGCTTATGACTCGAAGAAGTCCGGCGGTATCACGGTTTCGCACCTCCGTTTCGGCAAAAAGCCCATCAAGTCCACCTACCTCATCGATACCGCTGATTTCATCGCCTGCCACAAGCAGGAGTACGTCCACCTGTACGATGTGCTTGCAGGCCTGAAGGAAGGCGGAACGTTCCTTCTGAATACTCAGTGGACCTCAGTTGAGGATCTCGATAGCCATCTTCCTGCCCGGGTAAAACGCTATCTAGCCAACAAGAAGATCAACTTCTTTATTCTCAACGGTACCGACATCGGCGAGGAAATCGGCCTTGGCAACAGGATCAACATGATCATGCAGTCGGCATTCTTCAAGCTTTCCGGAGTCATTCCCATCGAGGATGCCGTCAAGTATATGAAGGATGCCATCGACCATACCTACGGGAAAAAGGGCGAAAAGATCCTCGAAATGAACTACAAGGCTGTTGATGCAGGAATAGGTGCTCTGAAAAAGATTGAGATTCCGGCTGAATGGGCTGAGTCAAAGAGCGATCCTGTCCTTCTGAGCGGCCTTCCGGAGGAGATACCTGATTTTGTCCGGGAAGTCTGCATGCCCATAAATGCCCAGAAGGGCGACAGCATCCCTGTCAGTGCTTTCATGGGCCGCGAAGACGGACAGTTCCCTCTGGGAACTGCTGCGTTTGAAAAACGGGGAGTTGCCGTCAACGTCCCGGAGTGGAAGAGCGACAAGTGCATCCAGTGCAACCAGTGCTCCATGGTGTGCCCCCATGCCGC